>NZ_JAFCJI010000002.1:334091-668183 GCF_018131105.1 Bradyrhizobium manausense
TAGCCTGCGTGCTCCCAGGCACACCCGCTCCCGCTACATGACCGGCTTCTCGACTGCGCCTCCAGCGTCGACCCAATCCTTGAAGCCGCCGACGTTGTAGACGCTGCTGTAGCCCATATCCTTGAGCACCTTGCCGGCGAGGGCGGAACGACCGCCGGAGGCACAATAGAGGATCACGGTCTTATCCTTGGCAAAGGCCTTGTCGTGATACGGCGAGTCAGGATCGGCACGAAACTCCAGCATGCCGCGGGAGACATTCACCGCGCCGTGAACCTTTCCGCTCTTTTCGATCTCCGGCGCATCGCGCACGTCAAGCACGAGCACGTTGCCCTTCCCGATCATCTCCCTGGCCTGGGCCGGCGTGATCTTGGTCACGACGGCGTTGGCGGCCTCCAACATCTGTTTCACGGAAATAGACAATGACTCCTCCTGTGGCTTGCGATTTTGTCGAGCGCTCCCATTAACCGGCCTCGTCTTTCGTAGCGTCCCTCGTTCGGAGGACGATGCGAGGAAGGTATCGAGGGATGTGGTGGCAAAATGGCTTTGCGGCAAGGGCGGACGACAAATGGTAAAGTTGAGGGGGTAGCCGCGATGGGGACTTTGGCCACCCCCTCCCTGCCCTCTCCTGGAGGACGAGAGGGCAAAGCACAATCAGTTCACGCCCTCACCTCCTGCCGCTGAAACAGCACGTAGCTGAACGCAAAAAGAATGATCGTTCCAGCGACGAGGCCGACGGTCTGCGGCCACGCGATCATGATGCTTTCGCCGAAGGGCAGCGGCGCGCCCATGACGGCCCCACGGAGCTGATCGAGGAAGACAGGGCCAAGCGCGCGGGTCGTCGGCGACAGCACTGCAAGCATCGCTTCTTCAAACAGGTCGTTCGGCGACAGCCGCAGCAGTTCGTGCGTCCACACCGCGGTCGCCGGATCGTTCAGGCCGAGCAGCGCGTACCGTGGGTCGGGTGGGGCAACCACCTGAGCCAGAGCCGGAGCCAGCATCGGCCAGAGCACCGTCAGGAACAGCCACACGCCGAGCGCGACCAGGGCCGCGGTGGCAGCCGACCGGAACACCGTGGACAGCAGCATCGCCAACGATAGCCAGACGCCCGCATAGAAGATCGCCACGATCAGGAACACCAGCGATCGCGCGACCTCCTCGCTGCCCGGCGGCACGCCGAGAAAGATCAGGCCGAGGCCGATCACCAGCAGCCACAAGGCGGCAAGGCTGATTCCGATGGTAGCAAGCGCCGCAAGGAACTTCCCCATCAGCAGGGCATCACGGTAGATCGGCTGCGCAAGGATGCGCGACAATGTCCGCCTGGTGTGCTCGCCGTTGACTGCGTCAAAGCCCAGCCCGATCGCCATCAGCGGAATGAGGAAGCCGAGGATCGCGACGAAGGACGGCAACGGCGCCTGGTCGATCGTGAAGAGCCGCAGCAGCAGGAACGGATCTTCGGCAGTCGTCTGCCTGAGGCTGTTGATCGCTTCGTACAGAGCTGCGAGAGCCGTGAAGACGATCAGGAGCTCCAACATCAACATGCGGACGCTGGAGATATGATCGGCAAGCTCCTTGACGAAGACGGTCGACAGTCCCTGGAACGGTGATCCCTCACGCCGCATGACGGACGCCTCCGGTTGGCTGGCCCTGGAAATAGCGCGCGTAGATCGCCTCGAGGCTCGGCTCGTCGACGGACAGCTTGCGCAAGGCGCCGTCGACCCCGACGACCGCGCGCGCCGCATCAGGTCGCACGTCACGCTCCGCGGTCATGCGGAAGCGGTCCGCGGCGAGCGTCTTGACCTCGGTAACGCCGGGGATCATGGCAAGCCGCCGGGCGATCCCCGGTCCGTCGGCCTCGACCTCCACGACAAAGCCGGCGCCCAGAACCTTGACCGACAGCTCCGGCACCGCCCCCATCAGTACGATTTGGCCGGCCTTGAACAACGCGACGCGGTCGCAGATGCGCTGGACCTGGTCGAGCATATGGGATGACAGCAGCACGGTGATGCCTTCGGCCTTGAGCTCGCCGATCAATTCCAGGAATTCCTGGGTCGCCTGCGGATCGAGGCCCGATGTCGGCTCGTCCAGGATCGCGATCTCGGCGCGCTTCATGATGATCTCGGCCAACCCCAGCCGCTGCCGCATGCCGCGCGAGAAGGTCGCGACCCGCTTCGAGGCGACGTCGATCAGCCCGACGCGGTTGAGCGCCTGCTCGATCCTGCCCGCGCGCTCCGCGCGGGCCAGCCCCATCAGCTTGCCGGTGTAGGCGAGGTTCTCCGTGGCCGTCAGCTGGTCGTAGAAGCCGACGGCGTCAGGAAGATAACCGACGCGGCGCTTGACCTTGAGCGGCTCGCGCGCCGGATTGAAACCGAGCACGTTGATCTCTCCGGACGATATCTCGGTCAAGCCGAGCATCATCAGGATCGTGGTGGTCTTGCCGGCTCCGTTCGGACCGAGCAGGCCGAACACCTCGCCTCGGACGATGTCAAGGTCGATACCATCGACCACCGTCGTGTTGCCATAGCGCCGGGTCAAGCCGCGCGCATGGATGACCGGAACGTGCATTGGAGTCCGGGTCTCGGTTTGTTGCTCGCTCATCGCCGTCCAAACCTCGCAACGGCACCCAGCATCAGCAACAGCGCGACGCCGATGACACCGGCGCCCGCGACTCCCCATACAGTCGAGGTGCCGACCGTGATGCGGAACTGGCTCGACGCCGTTTCACCCTTGGAGGTGGCGCGGATGTTGGCCTGATAATCGCCGGCCAGCGATTTGTCGCCAGGCGTGAGCAGCGCCTGCACCTCGCTGTCCTTGCCGGGCACGAGACGATCAATCGTCGCGGGCTCGAATGTCACCTTCCATCCGTTCGGCGCCGTGCCAGCGAGCGCGATGTTCTCTGCCGGCGCCGTCCCGCTGTTGCTCACGACGATCGGGATCGAGCTCTGCTTGCCTGCGACGGCACGCGCGCTCAAGAGACCATCGCGACCGGAGATCTGGAGTTGCGGTTCGCCAACCACGTCGAGCGCAAGCTCGGTCGAGGCTGAAGCGTCCCCCGCCTTCACCGTCACCTTCACCGGAAAATGGCCGGCACCGGTGGCGCTGGGCGGCCGCACCTTCAGCTTGATGTCCTTCGATTGACCGGCGTCGATCGGGATCGAAGACAGCTCCTGCGTGCCATAGGCCTCGGTGAACGAGGTCTCGAAATTGGCGGGTGCATCGGCGGCGAAACTGGCGACGACGTTGCGACCCGAATCGTTCTTGATCGAGAGCGTATAATCGAAATTCGATTTCGGACTGCCGCGCAGCGACGGCAGGCTGGACTTCACGCTGAGCTTGGCGGGCAGCTCCTTCGCGAGCGACACCGCGATGGGAAGCTCTGCGCTGGTGCCCTGCCCCTGGGCTTTGACCGTGAGCGTATGCGCGCTGAGATCGCTGCCGGCGGGGATGTCGAGCCGAAGCTGGAGCGCGACACTGCCGTCGGGCGCCGGCATCGCCGCACCGACCGGCTGGCCGCCGCCCAGCAGCGTCGCGGTCCAGCCGCTGGGCACGCCGGCGACCGAAAGCTGGTAGCGGTCCGGCGCGAGACCGTAATCCTGCAACCGCAGCGACACGTTGGTCGTGGTCCCCGGCCGCACCGTAACGGCCGGATAGTCGGTCATGAGATAGAGGCCCTTGATGTCGTGCGCCGGCTCAGCCGCATAAGCGGCCGAACTGAGCAACATGAGGGCAAATGCAAGACGCGCAGCATCAAGCGCTCGCATGGACGATACTCCTGCAAGGAAAGTGAGCCAGAGATGGATAACGGCGACGCCGGAAAGACGATGGCGGCCGCATGCCGGATGATGGGCGCAATCGTGACAAAGTTTGGGAGGCGAGACGCCGAGCCAATTACAAGTCGGTGATCTCAGGCATTTTTGGCTCAGACTTTAGTTTGAAATTCCGCTTGCGCGGTCAAAGATTAATATATCGTAATACGATATATTTTCGGCTCGCGTGAATGCGGAAGCGCGATCGCTAGAGTCCGTGAATCATCCCCGCATCGATCAGCAACCGGTTGAGCCGCCGCGCCTCGGCGCCGTCCTTGCAACCGTAGAAGACGCCCTTGCACCTGAGCATGATCTCCTTCTGCTCGGCGAAGGAGGGATCGAGCGGAATGCCGGCCGCCTCCTGGATCACCAGCGGCAGATAGGCACCGTCGATCGTGTCCATCACCGCGTCGCTTTTGACCGGCTCAAAATTGACGGCGTCGACCGCGTAGTAGGTCGCGTAGAGACGTGGATCGTAAGCGTCGAGCTTCTTGCCGATCGCGCCTTCGTCGAGCCCGGGCTCGAGGATGCCAGGCGCGAACTCGGGCTGATGATCGCCGTAGCGCACGATCAGGAAAGGCTCGCCCGGAAAGCTCTTCTTCAAGCCTGCGATGAAGGTCTTGTATTGCTCGGCACTCATCGCCTGCCGGCGCAGATATTCGTCGATGGACGGCACATTGCCCGGCGCGCGCCAGTTCGGCAGCAGATCGGGGCGGAAGCGCGTCTCCCAGGGAAAATGATTGGCGCCGAGATAGATGAAGGTGAACAGCGGCTTGTTCGGCGTCCGCTCGCCCATCAGCCGCAGCGCCTTGTCGTAGAAGAAGCTGTCGGGCTCGACGTCCTTCGCGCCAAGATCGCGAGAGTCGAGGAAGCGCTCGACACCGGTCGTCATCTGGAAGCTGCGCGCGCCCATGAAACCACCATACGCGGGATAGAGCGACATGGTGTCATAGCCGCAGCGGCGTAGCGCCAACGGCAGACCGCGCTCGACGCGCCCGGACGCAATGCGCGTCACGAAATAGGCAAAGCGGCCAAACGAGCGCGAGGAGAGGCCCGCGAGGACGTTGTATTCGGTGAACCAGCTCGGGCCGCCATTGCTCTCGGCGAGGAACGTGCGCTCCTTGCCGTCCCAGGATTTGAAATGGCTGCCGTAACCCTGCGGCACCTTGATGCCCTGTGCGGCGCGGATGTCAAAACTCGATTCATCATGGATCATGATGATGTTCGGCCGGCGGCCGACAGGATGGCAGGCATCGACCAGCGGCAGGTTGAGCCGTTCGTTGGTCGAGGCGGCCGACTCCATGAAGCCGTACTGCACGAAATCGGAAACCGCGGTGACGCCGGAGCGGAAGAACTTCGAGAGATAACCGTCGTCGTAATAGCCGCGCCAGGCTTCGTCAGGATGATAGACGGAGTAGAACACCAGCCCGGCGAGGCAGGCCAGCATCGATGCGAGCGCCGGCAGGCGGCGAATACGAAACGGATCGAGCCACCATAGCGCATACATCAGCGGCAGCGTGACGAAGCCGGCTCCGATCACCGACCAGCGCAAATTCGGGAAGATCGTGAACAGGAACGCGACGGTGTCGCGGTCGATCATCATCAGGTCGATGAAGTTCACAGTCATCTGCGCGACGTCGTGCTTGAGCTGCGACAACAGCACCAGCACCACGACCATGGTCAGCGACAGCGCGCCCGACAGCGCCGGCCGCCGCAACAGCGTGATCCAGAAGAAGTTGAGAATGCCCCAGGCGAACAGAAATGAAAGACGGGAGCCGAAATCGGCCTCGGTCTCGTACATCAACGCAAGCGCTGCGAAATGCGGCGCGGCGACCGCGAGCAGCCGCCAGATGCCGAGCGCGGCCACGCTCGCCAGAACGGCGGTGGTGGCGGAAGGACCAGGATTGGGCGCGGACGCCATCGCCGACACGCTGAACTTAGATCCGGCGCGGTGATGCCAAGCCGTCTGGCCGTCCTCGAGACCGCCAGGGCGTCCGGGCAGCCGGCTGCACCGTGTCACAAAACTGTAATGGAATGGTCACAGGCAAGCAACGCGATCCGCCGTCCGACCTTCGCTTAATGTTAGCAGGCGGCGAACGGCCGCACCTCGGCGACGCTAAGCCTTCGCGATCCCGGCGATGAACAGATCGATCACCCCCTCTGCCATCCGCTCGATCTCACCCTCCTCCACGCCCCAGCGCGGGAAATGACCATCGAGGTTCATCCGCGCCAAACCGTAGACCAGGGCACGGCCGGCGATCTGGATGCGCTTGAGATCGACTGACCGCAGCACATCCTGCGCAGCCGCCTCAGCCAGCATCCGTTCCGTCAGCGCGACCAGCTCGGCATTGTCGCGGGTCAGCTCGGCCGAGCTGCCATGGGCGAAATAGCGCCCCGTGGAGATGATCTCGAAATGCGCGGGGTTTCGCATCGCCCATCGCACATAGGCGATGCCAAAGGCGCGGAAGCGCGCCAGCGGGTCGGTGGGCTGAACATTCGCCAGCGTCGCCTCGATCTCGGCCCGAAAACGCCGCTGCGCCTCCTCTGCCGCTGCAGCCATCAGCGCGTCGCGGTTGGGAAAGTGCCGGAACGGAGCCCCCGGCGATACCGCGGCCCGCCGCGCGGCCTCGCGCACCGAGACCTCGGCGCCTTCGGCCGCCAGTTGCAACGCAGCATCGATCAGCGCGCGGCGGAGGTCGCCGTGATGATAAGGCCGGGCTTCAGGCATCTGGCGACGGACGCGAGGTCTTGAGGGCTGACGGGCGGGCATGGCGCTTCCTAACATCACCCGAACGTGAATGTAAGCAGCGATTACACCATTGACGACGATGCCGCTTCGAAATGTAATCGTTGATTACATGAGGAGGAGACCACCGTGTCGCAACGTCGAAGCTGGTTCGAAGGCTGGCGGCTGCTTGCCGTTCTCACGCTGAGCCTCGTCGCCTTGAGCCTCTGGGTCGCTTCGATGCAACAGTTCGAGGTCGAAGGCGTACGCATGGTGATCCGTTTTACCGCCCGCAGTTCGCTGCTGCTGTTCTGCCTGGCCTTCAGTGCCACAGCGCTGGCGCGGCTGTGGCCCAACGCCTGGACGCACTGGCAGCGCCGCAACCGCCGCTACCTGGGCCTCAGCTTTGCGGCCTCCCACGCCATCCATGCCGTTGCGATCATCGTATTCGCCAAAATGGATCCGGCGGGCTTTGCCGAGGCGACCTCGCCGGCCTCCTACATCTTCGGCGGTATCGGCTATGCCGTCATCGTCGCCATGGGCGCGACCTCATTCGACCGCACCGCCGCGATGATCGGCCCCCGCGCCTGGCGCACGCTGCACCTCGTGGGCGGGTATTATCTCTGGTTTCAGTTCATGGTGTCGTTCGGCAAACGCGTGCCGGCGATGCCGACCTACGCGGCATTCCTCATTCCACTCCTGATCGTGATGGCGCTGCGGATGATCGCGATGGCCGCCCATCCACGCGGACGGACGGCCGAAGCGCGCTGAGCGCGGTCAAACCTGCGGCAGCAGTCCGAGCCGTTTGGCGATGATGCGGTCGAATGTCCGCTTCGGCAGTACCGCCCCGATCAGATGGCGCAGCCGGTCCGGTGTGATCTGGTAGCGCACCTTGGGGCTTGGCGAGGTAAGCGCCTCGAACACGATCTCGGCGACCCGCTCGGCGGGCAGACCATTGGCGCCGAGCTCCATCATGAAAGCCATGACCTTGTTGAGCGCGGGGAGATAGGGCGAGTTCTTGTAGACCGAGAGATCGATCTCCTCGGCCTTGCTCCAGATCGGCGTCTTCACCGCGCCCGGGGCGACGATGATGACGTCGATACCGAACAACATCAGCTCGCGGCGCAAACTCTCGGAGAGGCCTTCGATCGCGTGCTTGGAGGTGCAATAAGGCGCCGACAGCGGATTGCCGTTCTTGCCCGCGACCGAGCTGATCATCACGATTCGACCCTTCGGTCCCTTCAGGGACGGGTCGGCGCCGAGCAGCGGGCCGAACGCCTGGGTGGCGATGACAGGGCCGATGACGTTGATGTCCATCTGGCGGCGGAAATCATCCGCCGACAGTTCGAGCACGGGACCGGCGACCGCGACGCCAGCATTGTTGACGAGGCCCGCCAGCGTCTCGCCACCCAGCGCCTCGCGCACCTGGCGCGCGGCGGCCAGCACGGCAGCCTCATCGGTGACATCGAACAGCAGCGGCGTGAAGTTCGCGCCGAACTCCCCCGTCAATCGATCGGCATCCGCTTGTTTGCGGACGCTGCCAAAGACGCGATACCCGCGCCCGATCAGGAATTTTGCAATGGCCCAGCCAATGCCGGTGGACGCGCCGGTGACGACGACAGATCGCATGGTCCTCTCCCCCCTTTAGTGCCCCACGGTCAATGTAGAGAGAGGTCGCGTCAGCGCAATGCCACGGAGTTCTCAGGCCGCGCACGGACGATCTTTTTCGAAGCGGGACCGCGCTGCAAGAGGGTGGATCAGGTGTCGGTTCTTAAGATGAAGCGGCGCGCGAACGCCGCGACATGCGATTGGTCGCGACCTGAGAACGAGGATGAAGAGCCGAATCCTAGACTCTGAAGACGCAGAGCTTTCGGCGATCGCGAGCTCTGGAAATGACCTGAGAAACGACGCGAGCCCAAGAATGTGGTTTAAGTGTCAGTTCTTGTTGCTCTGAGAGGACATAAACTCGCGAAGGATTTGAATGAAGCAGCAATGCTTCGCGCGAGATGAAAAGAGCGAGACCGCTGTTTGCGATCTCGCTCAGATATAATCTCGAAGATTTAAGATTTGGTTTGGCGAGCGAAGCTTTTTGTTTTCGCTCTCGCGTCCCGAACGTAACGCGTCAGCGACGCGCTACCCCGGAACGACAACGACTCAGTTCTTCGACTTGTCGACCAGCGCACCCTTCTTGATCCAGGGCATCATGTCGCGCAGCTTCGCGCCGACTTCCTCGATCGGATGCTGGGCGAGCTTGGCGCGGGTCGCCTTGAACGAGGTCTGGTTGACCTTGTTCTCGAGCATCCAGTCGCGGGCGAACTTGCCGCCCTGGATGTCGGCGAGGACGCGCTTCATCTCGGCCTTGGTCTCCGCGGTGACGATGCGCGGACCGGTGACGTACTCGCCGTACTCCGCGGTGTTCGAGATCGAGTAGTTCATGTTGGCGATGCCGCCTTCATAGATCAGGTCGACGATCAGCTTCACTTCGTGGAGACATTCGAAATAGGCCATCTCCGGGGCGTAGCCGGCTTCGACCAGGGTCTCGTAGCCGCCCTTGATCAGTTCGACCAGGCCGCCGCAGAGCACGACCTGCTCGCCGAACAGGTCGGTCTCGCACTCTTCCTTGAAGGTGGTCTCGATGATGCCGGCGCGGCCGCCGCCGACAGCCGAAGCGTAGGACAGGCCGAGGTCATGGGCATTGCCCGAGACGTCCTTGGCGATCGCGATCAGGCAGGGCACGCCGCCGCCGCGCTGATACTCCGAACGCACCGTGTGGCCGGGGCCCTTCGGCGCGATCATCAGCACGTCGAGGTCGGCGCGGGGATCGAGCAGGTTGAAGTGGACGTTGAGGCCGTGCGCGAACACGAGGGCGGCGCCCTTCTTCATGTTGTCGTGCAGGTGCTCGCGATAGATGTCGCCCTGAAGCTCGTCCGGCGTCAGCATCATGACGAGGTCGGCCCATTTGGCGGCCTCGGCGACTTCCATCACCTTGAAGCCGGCGGCTTCGGCTTTCTTGACCGAGCCCGAGTCCTTACGCAGCGCAATGGCGACTTCCTTGACGCCGGAGTCCTTCAGGTTGAGCGCATGGGCGTGGCCCTGGCTGCCATAGCCGACGATGGCGACCTTCTTCCCCTTGATCAGGTTCAGGTCGGCGTCGCGATCGTAATAAACACGCATAGTCGTTTCCTCGTTCAGGGCCAAAAGCGGCCGATGGTCAGTGTCCGAAGGGTGAAATTTGCGGATTTCGGGGGCTGTCTAGAGCATTTCGGCCCCTGAGGGAAACCCGTTTCTGCATGGAAATCCGCGACATCATGCATCCATGAAAACGGGGTAGAGAGAGGCGAGCAGCAGGAGCGCCATCAGGATATTGAAGGCGCGGACCAGCCGCTCCGAGGTCAGCACCGGCCGTAGTGCAGTGCCGAAGAAAGCCCAGACCACGGTCGAGACCGTACCGACCAAGAGGCTGATCAGGGTCTGGATTGCGATGTTGACCGGGAACTGGGCGATGGCCGCGTAGGCCGTGATCGTGCCGATCACGATCACCCAACCCTTGGCGTTGATCCACTGGAACATCGCGGCGCCCCAGAACGTCATCGGGCCGCGGCCGTCCGCGTCGCCCGGCTTGGCCGGGCCGGACAAGGCAATCGCGGCGGCCAGGTAAATCAGATAGGCCGCGCCGGCATATTTCAGAATGGTCTGGAGGATCGGGTAGGCCAGGAAGACTGTGCCGAGCCCAAGGCCGACGGCGCCGACCATGAAGGCGAAGCCGATGGTGATACCGGCGATGTGCGGGATGGTGCGGCGGAAGCCGTAGGTCAGCCCCGACGACAGCAGCATGATGTTGTTCGGCCCCGGCGTGAAGAACATCACGAGGGCGAAGATGATGAAGGCGTAGAGCAGCGACTGGGACATGCTCACCTCACGCGGTCTTTGCAAGCAGCTGCCGACGCTGCGCCAGCACCATCACAGCGATACCGGCGACCACGGTCAGCATGCCGGCGAGACGCAACGGCCCGAACCGTTCGCCGAACACGATGCTGGACGCGGCCGATCCGACAAACGGCACCAGCAGCGCGAACGGCACGACTTGCGCGGCGGGATAGTCACGCAGCAGCCGTCCCCACAGCCAATAGGCGATGCTGGTGGAAATCGCGCCGATCACCAGCAGGCAGATGAGGCCGGTCAGCGACATGTGGATCAGCGACTGGAAGGTCGGCGCCGGTCCGTTGACGACGAGCGCGAGCGCGAAAAGCGGCACAGCCGAGGTGAGGCATAGCCAGGCGAACAGGTCGAACATCGGCGCGCCACGGGCACCGCGCAGCAGGAGATTGCCGACGGCGAAGCAGATCGGCGAGATCATCAGCACCGCAAAGGCGCTGACACTGAAATCATAGCCAACAGTACCGCAAATCATCAGCAGGCCGGCTGCAGCAATGGCGATGCCGAGCGTCTGCACCGGCGTCGGCCGCTCGCCGAATGCGATCGCCGCAAAGCCGATGGTGAACAGCGCCTGACTCTGCACGACGACGGAAGTCAGCCCCACCGGTACCCCATGGGCGATGCCGTAGGCCTGGCTCAGGAACTGGCCGAGGAACAGCGTGAAGCTGATCGCGATCAGGAGCGACCAGGCGACCTTCGGCTTCGGAATGAACAGGCACGGCACCGCTGCGATGGAAAAGCGCATCGCCGTCATCAGCTCAGGCGAAAATTCGTCGAGCGCGATCCGGCTCGCCACGAAGGCAAGCCCCCAGATGATCGCCACCAGGAGGGCGATGAGGATGTCGGCCGGCTTCATTGTTGTTTCCGGTTCTGCCCTGTCGTGCAGCCCTGCTTGTTCTTCTGTCTAGCCTTGCTCGCCGGCTTTCGGTTTGCGGAGCAGATACGTGCCGTGCATCGGCGCGTGGTAATCGGCCGAGACCAGCGCGAAGCCGACATCGGTCAGCATCCGCTCCATCACCCAGCCGAAAGTCGAATACTCGTCGCGCATATGGGTCACGACACTCTCGTGAGAGAAATCGTGGTTCTTGATCTGGTAGTCGGCCCATTGCTCGATATCGCGCTCGACCGCGTCGGGCATCGAGGCGTAGACGATGTCGCGCAGGTAGAAGGTCGCGCCGGGCTTCAGCGCGCGAAAGATCCGCGACATCGCCACGACCTTCCAGAAGTCAGGCAGATGATGCAGCGTGAACTCGCTGACGATGAGATCGTAGGATTCCGGCCGGTAAGCGAAGCTCAGCAGGCCGGCCGATTGGGTGCGCACGGGCGCCTTGCGATCGCGGGCATAGATCTCGGCAAGCGCCAGCATCGCCGGCGAAATATCGATGGCGTCGACATCTGCGCCCATCAACGCCGCCTCGGTGGCGAGCACGCCGTTGCCGCAGCCGATGTCGGCGATACGCCAGCCGCGCTGGACTCCCAGCATTTTGAGTGCGGCGCGCGCCCGCAGATCGGCATCGTCGTGGGCATCGTAGATCGACGCCACCGCGGGCTCGATGCCCATCCGGTTCCGCTCGTTATAGTACCAGTCGCGCGCCAGCATGGCTCACATCCCCTCAGGCCCGCGGCCGATCGCGGCAACGCCGGTGCGCGACACCTCGACAAGGCCGAGCGGGCGCATCAGGTCGATAAACTGGTTGATCTTGTCCGTATTGCCCGTGATCTCGAACACGAAGCTCTCGGTGGTGGCATCGATCACGCGGGCGCGGAAGGCGTCCGCCAGCCGCAGCGCTTCGACGCGATGCTCGCCCTGCCCGCGCACCTTCACCATCGCGAGCTCGCGCTCGATCGAGCGCTTGGTCTGGGTCATGTCGACGACCTGATAGACCGGGATCATGCGGTCGAGCTGATGCTTGATCTGCGCGATCACCATCGGCGTACCCGTGGTGACGATCGTGATGCGCGAGAGATGCTTCTGCGCTTCGGTTTCCGAGACCGTGAGGCTCTCGATGTTGTAGCCGCGACCCGAGAACAGCCCGATGACGCGCGCGAGCACGCCCGGCTCGTTTTGCACGAGCACCGCAAGCGTGTGCGTCTCGTTCGGATCGTGACGCTCCTCGATGAAGTAGGCTGATGCGGGCTGGTTCATTGTCGTCCCCTCTTGTCTCTGCCTTACGCCATCACTGGCGCATCCGTCCCGACCCAACGGCGGAACAGATCGAAGTCGATATTGCCGCCGGACAGCACGAGACCGACGCGCTTGCCGTTCAGCTTGTTCTTTTCCTGCATCGCCGCGGCGAGCGCGGCTGCACCGGCGCCTTCAGCGAGATTATGCGTATCGGTCCAGTAGGCACGGATCGCTGCAGCGACCTCGTCGTCGGTGACCTGGACAATGCGCGAGGCACCCTTGCGGATCAGCGCGAATGCATCCGCGTCCGGGATGCGTGTCGCCATGCCGTCGGCGCGCGTGTTGGCGGTGGCGGTCGTCACGATCTTGCCGGCGGCAAATGAGAGCGCGTAGGACGGCGCTTCCGTCGACTGCACGCCGACGATCTCGGTCTTCAGGCCGAGCAGGTCGCGGGCCATGATGCAGCCGCAGATGCCGGAGCCCTGCCCGATCGGTACATAGAGAATGTCGAGATCCGGCGCTGACCGGAACAGCTCGAGCGCATAGGTCGCAACGCCCAGCACCAGATCCGGGTGGAACGACGGCACCATGTGGAGTCCGGCGAACTGTGCGCGGCGCTCGGCCTCCTCGCGCGCGGCCTGAAAGTCTTCGCCGTGCTCGACCAGCTCGGCGCCAAATGCCTTCATCGCCCGGTTCTTCTCGACCGAATTGCCTGATGGCACGTAGATCACAGCCGGCACGCCGTGACGGCTCGCGGCAAAGGCCAGGCTCTGGCCGTGATTGCCGCGCGTCGCCGAGATGATGCCCGGCGTGTTCGGTCGCTCGCGCTTGAGCCGATCGAGATAGACCAGCCCGCCGCGCACCTTGAAGGCGCCGATCGGCGTGTGGTTCTCGTGCTTGACCACGACCTCGGTCCCGAGCCGCCCGGCGAGCAGGGGCCAGGCGCGTGCCGGCGTTGCCGGCACCGCCTGCCCCACGATCGCATGTGCGCGCTCGAGCTCCGTCAGGTAGAACATGGCCTCACACCAGTGCCTTGCCGCCGGCGAACGCCTTGGCCGTAGCCTCGTCGTTGGCCTGCTCGGGCAGCAGCATCTCGTTGTGCGCCTTTCCGGAGGGGATCATCGGGAAGCAGTTTTCCAGCGCGGCAACGCGGCAGTCGAACAGCACCGGGCGCTTGACCGAGATCATCTCCTGGATGGCGCCGTCGAGATCCGACGGCTTATGCACCTGGATGCCGACGCCACCATACGCTTCCGCGAGCTTGACGAAATCCGGCAGCGCCTCCGAGTAGGAGTGCGACAGCCGGTTGCCGTGGAGCAATTGCTGCCACTGGCGCACCATGCCCATGTACTGGTTGTTCAGGATGAAGATCTTGATCGGCAGCTCGTACTGAACCGCCGTCGACATCTCCTGCATCGTCATCTGCACCGAGGCATCGCCCGCGATGTCGATGACGAGGCTGTCGGGATGGGCGACCTGCACGCCGACCGCGGCCGGCAGGCCATAGCCCATGGTGCCGAGACCACCCGACGTCATCCAGCGATGCGGCTCCTCGAAGCCGAAGAACTGCGCCGCCCACATCTGGTGCTGACCGACCTCGGTCGTGATGTAGGTGTCCTTGCCTCGCGTCGCCTCGAACAGGCTCTGGATCGCATGCTGCGGCAGGATGACGTCGTTGCTCTTCTTGTAATAGAGCGAGTTGCGGGCGCGCCACTGCGCGATCTGCTGCCACCAGGCCTTGACGTCAGGTTTCTTCGCCTCGGCCTTGAACACCTGCAGGATGTCGCCGAGGATGTTGCCGCAATCGCCGATGATCGGCACGTCGACGCGGATGTTCTTGTTGATCGACGACGGGTCGATGTCGATATGGATCTTCTTCGAGTTCGGCGAGAACGCGTCGACACGGCCGGTGATACGGTCGTCGAAGCGCGCGCCGACGCACAGCATGACGTCGCAATCATGCATGGTCATGTTGGCTTCGTAGGTGCCGTGCATGCCGAGCATGCCGAGCCAGTTCTTGCCCGACGCCGGATATGCCCCCAGGCCCATCAGCGTGGACGTGATCGGGAAGCCCGTGACCTCGACCAGCTCGCGCAGCAGCTTGGTGGCCTCAGGGCCGGAATTGATGACGCCACCACCGCTATAGATCACCGGACGCTTGGCGCTCGCGAGCAGCGACACGGCCTTGCGGATTTGTGCCGCATCGCCCTTCACGCGCGGCGCGTAGGAGCGGTGCACGTCGGATTTGCGCGGCGGATGATAGGTGCCGGTCGCGAACTGCACGTCCTTGGGAACGTCGACCAGCACCGGGCCCGGGCGGCCCGTGGTCGCAACGTAGAACGCCTCGTGCAGCACCTTGGCGAGATCGTTGACGTCACGCACCAGCCAATTGTGCTTGGTGCAGGGCCGCGTGATGCCGACCGTGTCGCATTCCTGGAAAGCGTCATTGCCGATCAGATGCGTCGGCACCTGGCCGGAGATGCAGACCAGCGGGATCGAATCCATCAGCGCGTCGGTCAGCGGCGTCACCATGTTGGTGGCACCGGGGCCGGAGGTCACCAGCGCAACGCCCGGCCTGCCGGTCGAGCGGGCATAGCCCTCGGCAGCATGGCCCGCGCCCTGCTCGTGACGAACCAGGATGTGCTGGACTTCGCTCTGTTGAAAGATTTCATCGTAGATCGGAAGCACGGCGCCGCCGGGATAGCCGAAAATGTCGGTCACGCCATGATCGATGAGCGCGCGGACGATCATCGCGGCGCCGGTCATCTGGTTCGGATCGTGGCTCTTGTCGCTCATTGTCTTGCTCCGGATGCGCTGTTGTCAGCGGCTTCGTTCGTGTCGGGTTCGGGAAATAAAAAAGGCCCCGAAGAGGGACCCTGCACACCGCCTGTCATGTGGATGGCAGCTAGCCATCCCCGGCGGTGTGCCTGGGTACGACGGCGATAAGGAGTTTGGTAATAATGTTGCGCATGGCAGACGCTCGGCTTCCCAAAGGTTGCGCGAAACATAACGACCAAAGCCTCGATGTCAAGGCAAAGCGGCCGTTCCCGCGCGATTTTGGCAGTGTAGCGGTGTTCCCGGGGTTCGGCGAGAGGTAAATGCAGGAACCCGAGCACAAAAGCACGTCAACCGGGATCCCGGACCCCGTTTTCAAGCCATCCCCTTGCCGCCTCCGGCGTCACCCATTCGAATTCGGGCAATTGGTGCCTGAACCAGGTGAATTGCCGCTTGGCGTAGTGACGGGTGTCGGCCCGGCCGATGGTGGCGGCCTCCTCAAGGCTGTGCTCACCACGCAGATGCCGGATCAGGGCCGGCACGCCGTGAGCCTTCATGGCCGGCAGCAGCGGGTCGAGACCGCGGGTAGCGAGCCGCTCGACCTCTCTCAAGGCGCCGGCGCCAATCATGGCGTCGAAACGCGCGTCGATACGGGCATAGAGTTCGTCGCGCTCAGGCGCGAGGAACACCGCGCGAAAGCTGTTCTTGGGTAGTAACGGCGGCTGGCCCTCATTGTGCCAGTCGAGCAGCGAACGGCCGGTCGCCTCGATCACTTCGAGCGCACGTGCGATCCGCGTGCGGTCGCGCAAATTCAATCGCTCCGCCGCACGCCGATCACGGCGCGCAAGTTCAGCATGCAGTGCCTCGACGCCGTTCCGCTCCAGCCGCGCGCGCACATCCTCGCGCACCTCGGCCGGGATCGAGGGCACCGCCGAGAGACCCGCCGTCAGCGCCTTGAAATAGAGCCCGGTGCCGCCGACAAAGATCGGCAGGCGGCCGTCCGCCTCCGCCTCTTCCAGCGTCTTTGCGGCATCAGCAACCCAGGCGCCGGCCGAGAAATTCACGGCCGCATCGACATGGCCGTAGAGGCTATGCGGAACGCGTGCCTCCTCATCCGGCGTGGGACGCGCCGTGATGATCCGGAGGTCACGATAGACCTGCATGGAATCGGCATTGATGATTGTGCCGCCCGCGCGCGAGGCAAGCTCGAGCGCCAGCGCCGACTTGCCGCTGGCGGTCGGGCCTGCGATAAGCACGGCCTTGATCGGATGCCTCTCGCTCACGAAAACCTCAAATGTCCCTCGTCGCCACGCTGATCTGCAATCCCGCCAATCCCGCGCTCGACTCTACGATAGTCGACGGCGCCCGCGCCGTGCTGCCGCAGGCCGCGCCCGCGCACTGGCTGTTCGACGGGGTTGCTGTCGACATTCCCTTCGGCGCCGACAGTAACCTCGAAGGCGACCGCCACGCCATCGAACAGCGGCTGCGCGAGCTGCGCCGCGACCTGCCCATCGACATCGTCGTGCAGCCTGTTGGCTTCCGGCGCAAGAAGCTTTTTCTCGCTGACATGGATTCCACCATGATCGGCCAGGAATGCATCGACGAGCTAGCCGATCTCGTCGGAATGAAGGCCCATGTGGCTGGCATCACCGAACGGGCGATGCGCGGCGAGATCGAGTTCGAGCCGGCGCTGCGCGAGCGCGTCGCGCTGCTGAAGGACCTCCCCGCCAACGTCGTCGACGAGGTGCTGGCCAAGCGCATCACGCTGACCCCGGGCGGCCGCGAACTGGTCGCGACCATGCGCGCCCACGGCGCCTACACCTGCCTCGTCTCCGGCGGCTTCACGCTGTTCACGAGCGCGGTCGCAGCAAAGATCGGCTTCCAGGAGAACCGCGCCAACGAGCTCGTCGTGCGCGACGGCAAATTCACCGGCGAGGTGAAAGAGCCGATCCTCGGCCGTGCCGCCAAGCTCGCGACGCTGGTGGATCTGATGGAGTCGTTCGATCTCGACGATATCGACTCGGTCGTCGTCGGCGACGGCGCCAATGATCTGGCGATGATCCAGGCCGCGGGACTGGGCGTGGCATATCATGCCAAGCCGGCCGTCGCCGCTGCAGCGGCTGCACGGATCGACCACGGTGATCTCACCGCGCTGCTGTACGCACAGGGCTATCGGCGGGACGAGTTTGTTGAAGGATAAGTGCCGTGGTCGGCATGCCCGGGCTCGTCCCGGACATCCACGTTCTTATTGAAGCGCGTCGCGAAAGGCGTGGATGGCCGGGTCAAGCCCGGCCATGGCGAGACCTCAGTGCATCCCCTACTGCACGCTCAGCGCCACGAAGCGCAGCTCGCCGTCGCCGTTCGACACCAGCAACAGCGCCGACTTCTTGCCGTCCTTCTTGATCTGGTCGACGCGCTTCTGCACGTCGGCGCCGCTGGAGACTGCTTCCTGCGCGACCTCGACGATGACGTCGCCGGCGGAGAGCCGCTTCTCGGCGGCGTCCGAATTGGCCTCGACATTGGTGACGACCACACCCTTGACGGTGTCCTTGATCTTGTAACGCGTGCGCAGATCCTTGTTCAGCACGGCGAGATCGAGGCCGAGCGCCTTCTGCGTCACCGGCTTCTCCGGCGGCGGCTCGTCGGTCTTCACCGCGGTCTGTACCTTCTCGGGATCCTGCAGGCGGCCAAGCGTGACCTTCTTGGTCTGCTCCTCGCCCTTGCGGATGATGACGACGTCGACCTCCTTGCCGACCGCGGTGTCGGCAACGACGCGAGACAGGTCCTTCGGGTCCTTGACGTCCTTGCCGTCGAACTTGACGACGACGTCGCCCGGCTCGATGCCGGCGGGCTTCGCCGGGCCCTTGTCATCGATGCCGGCCACCAGCGCGCCGCGCGCCGGCTTGATGTTGAGGCTCTCGGCGATCTCGTCGGTGACGCTCTGGATGCGCACGCCAAGCCAGCCACGGCGCAATTCGCCGAACTGGCGGAGCTGGTCGACGACGCCCGCGACCGTCTTCGACGGCACGGCAAAGCCGATGCCGATCGAGCCGCCTGAGGGCGAGATGATCAGGGTGTTGACGCCGATGACGTCGCCTTCGAGGTTGAACAGCGGGCCGCCGGAATTGCCGCGATTGATGGCCGCATCGGTCTGGATGTAGCTGTCATAGGGGCCTGAGGAGATGTCGCGGTTCTTGGCCGAGACGATACCCGCGGTCACGGTTCCGCCAAGGCTGAACGGGTTGCCGATCGCGACCACCCAGTCACCGAGACGCAGCTTGTCGGAGTCGCCGAATTTCACCGAAACAAGCGGCTTAGGCGGCTTGAACTTCAGGACGGCCAAGTCGGTCTTCTTGTCGACACCAACGAGCTCGGCCTTGATCTTGGTGCCGTCGTTGAGGATGACGTTGATCTCGTCGGCATCGGCGATGACGTGATTGTTGGTCACGACGACGCCGGAGGTGTCGATGATGAAGCCCGAGCCGAGCGAATTGGTCTTGCGCGGCGGGCCGCTGCCGTTGTCGCCGCCCTTGCTGCCGCCACCGGGACCTTTGCGGTTCTTGAAGAAGTCGTCGAAGAATTCCTCGAACGGCGAGCCAGGCGGCAGTTGCGGCATGGTGTTGCTGCCGCCGCCCTTGGCTTCGACCGTCTGCGACGTTGAGATGTTGACGACAGCGTCGATCACCTTCTCGGCGACGTCGGCAATGCCCTCCGGTCCACGCGCTTGCGCCGGCGAGCCGAACACGCTGAAGGCACTGAGCGCGAGCGCGGCCAGCCCAAATCGGACGCCAAGTCGCGCATGTTGGCGCAAGCGGGTCGGGACAATGGTGGCAGCGGTCATTGTTGTCTCCAGAGAAAAGGATTCGGCGTCAAGACTGCGCTCGAACGGGGGCGCCGTGCAAGCGCGCAGCTTAACGGGCCTCAAGATCCCGATAATACGGCGAAAACCCGCCTCGCGCCTTCACTTTGGCGTTGGCGCTGCGGCTAGATCGGGCGCCGTATCACCCAGATCAGGATCAGGCCGACCACAGCCGAGCCGATCCCGACAGCCCGCAGGATGTTGTCCGGCGTGGCGATGGCGCTCTTCATGGCTTTGCGCATCCAGTTCGGACTTGCCGCGAACATCAAGCCTTCCAGCACAAACAGGATGCCTAAGCCGATGAGGAAGTCGGCGAACGCAATGGACCTCATCGGATTGGAACCTCCCGGTATGCTGTTCTTGTCTGGACGAAGGGCGGCCAGAACCTGACGCCCTTGTCTAGCTTACGGTTTCGCCGGTGTCTCGGCCGCCGTCTTGCCGGATGGGTTACCAAAATACCGGAAGAAATCCGAGTCCGGCCGCAGCAGGAAACGGGTGTCATTCGGCTTCAGCCCGCTTTCGTAGGCCGTCATCGACCGGTAGAAGGCGAAGAAATCAGCATCCTTACCATAGGCTTCGGCAAAGAGACGGTTGCGCTCGGCGTCGCCGATGCCGCGCGTCTGCTCGGCCTGCGAGTTGGCTTCGGCGATGATCACGGTCACATCGCGGTCGGCCTTGGAGCGAATTTCCTGCGCCTTCTGGCCGCCTTGCGCGCGGAATTCGGCCGCTTCGCGCTGCCGCTCGGACTTCATCCGGTCGTACACCGCCTGGCTGTTCTGCTCCGGCAGATCGGCGCGGCGAATGCGAACGTCGACGACTTCGATGCCGTAGCCGCCGGCTTCGCGGTCGAGCTGCTCGCGGATGCGCCCCATCAGCTTTTCGCGTTCATCACGCACCACGGTGATGAAGTTGACCTCGCCGAGCACGCGGCGCAGTGCCGCGTTCAGGAGAGAGGTGAGCTGGAGGTTCGCGGCCTGGATCGAGCCGACGCTCTGATAGAAGCGCAGCGCATCCTTGATGCGGTAGCGCGCAAAGGCGTCGACCACGAGACGCTTCTGGTCGGAGGCAATGACCTCTTGCGACGGGTTCTCCAGGTCGAGGATCCGCTTGTCGATGTTGATCACCGAGTTCCAGGGCGCCTTGAAGTGCAGCCCGGGATCAGTGACGACGTCGACCGGCGCACCGAATTGCAGCACGATGGTCTGCTCGGTCTGCTGCACCGTGAACAACGACATGTAGCCGACGATCACGACCAGAAGCGCCGCAAGCAGGGCGACGATACCTGTAACGGGAGACCTCATCTCGTGCCTCCGCTCGGCAACTGGCCCGTTGTCGGGGGCTTCTTGGTCGACAATTCACTGAGCGGCAAATAGGGCACGACACCCTGGCCCGAAGGGCCTCCGTCGTAGATCAGCTTGTCCGAGCCGCCGAGCACGCGCTCCATCGTCTCCAGATAGATACGTTCACGCGTCACGTCGGGTGCCTTCTTGTATTCCTCGTAGACCTTCAGGAAGCGTGCGCTCTGGCCCTTGGCCTCGGCGACCGCCTGTTCCTTGTAGCCCTCGGCATCTTGCTGGATCTTGGCTGCCCGGCCCCGTGCTTCCGGCACGACCTTGTTGGCATAAGTCTGCGCTTCGTTCGACAACTGCTCGAGATTGGCACGCGCCGCCTGCACGTCGCGGAACGCATCGATCACCTGCGCCGGGGGATCGACCTTCTGCATCTGCACCTGGGTGATCTGGATGCCGGCACCATAGCCATCGAGCGTCTTCTGCATCAGATCCTGCACGGTGGTCTCGGTCTGCGTCCGCGCGCCGGTCAGGATCGGCTGGATGTCGGAGCGGCCGATCACTTCGCGCATCGCGCTCTCGGCCACCGCCTTCACGGTGCCCTCGGGATTCTGGATGTTGAACAGGAAGTTGCCGACACCGTTGGGCTTGATGCGCCACAGCACGGTGAAGTCGACATCGACGATGTTCTCGTCACCGGTGAGCATCAGGCTCTCTTCCGGTACGTCACGGATCGAGCGGCCGCGACGGGCCGGATCGTCGATCAGCGTCATGCCGATGGAAATGGTCGACACGCGCAGAGCCTTCGGCAGCAGCACGGTCTCGATCGGATAGGGCAGATGATAGTTCAGTCCGGGGTCAACGGTACGCACATGCTTGCCGAAGCGCAGCACGACGCCCTGCTCTTCCGACTGCACGCGGAAGAAGCCCGACAGCAGCCAGAGCGCGACGACGATGAGCAGGATCAGCGTGATGCCGATTCCGGAGAAATAGCCGCCCGGCATGATCTGCTGGAGCCGGTCCTGGCCACGCCGCAGAAGGTCTTCCAGATCCGGCGGCCTCGGCCCGACCGGTTGCGGGCCTGTGCCCCAAGGTCCTTTCGGACCCGAGCCCCACGGGCCACCGCCCTGATTCTTCCACGGCATTCGACGCTCTCCTCGGCAGACCGGGACTAGAACTAAGCCGGCCCGCATTGTCCGGACCGGCTTTATAGGGGACCGAAAGGGCCCTTACAACGCAAGCCTCGCCGTCCTCCGAGCTAAGCTCGGGGGTAGAAAAGTCAATGTTAACATTGGCGAATGCAGTTAATGGGACGGCCGCCGACGATATGTCACATAGGAGAAGTCGGCGCTGTCGTCCGGGCCAGCCGGGTGGCGGACGCGCGCGGTCTCCTCCCACTGCGCCTTGTCGATGTCGAAATGCGTGTCGCCGTCCGGCCGCGCATGCACTTCGGTGATCTCGAGGCGGTCGGCACGATCGAGCCATTGCCGGAAGATTTCAGCGCCGCCGATCACGGCGATTTCAGCGGCTGAACGCCGCAGGGCATCACCAAGCGCAACCGCGCCCGCGTCGGCTGCCGATGTCGTGACAATGGCGCCGGCAGCGCGATAGGCGGCATCGCGCGTGATCACGATGTTCGTACGGTTCGGCAGCGGACGGCGCGGCAAGGATTCGAAGGTCTTGCGGCCCATGATCACGGGCTTGCCGATCGTGAGCGCCTTGAAGCGCGCCAAGTCGGATTTCAGTCGCCACGGCATTGCGTTGCCGGCACCGATGACGCCGTTCTCGGCGATGGCAACGACGAAGACGATCTCCATCAGGACGCGCTCCCCGCAAGTCGTGTCAGTGCGGGACCAGATACGCGGCACAGCGTCCAGTCATCCAGCATCACCGCGCCTAGCGATTTGTAGAACGCAATCGACGGCGAGTTCCAGTCGAGCACCGACCATTGCAGGCGCGACCAGCCGTTGTCGACGCATTCCTTCGCGAGATAGGTCAGCAGCGCCCTGCCGAGACCTTTGCCCCGATGCGATGGCCGCACATAGAGATCTTCGAGATAGATGCCGTGGCGGCCGCTGAAGGTGGAGAAATTCAGGAACCAGACCGCGAAGCCGACCGGTTCGCCGCTCCACTCCGCAACCGCGCAAAAGAGCCTGGGATCGCCGCCGAACAGAGCGTCCGCAATGTCACTCTCGGTCGCCTCGACCTCATGCGAGAGCTTTTCGTACTCGGCGAGCTCACGGACAAAATCAAGTACGAGCCCCGCTTCGCCAGGACGCGCGCGGCGAATGCTGAGCGACATCGGCGTCAGACCGCGACTGCCGCCTTGATATGCGGATGCGGATCGTAGCCGACGAGCTCGAAATCCTCGTAGCCGAAGGAGAAGATGTCCTTCACGTCAGGATTGATCCGCATCACCGGCAGCGCACGGGGTGCACGCGCAAGCTGGAGCCGCGCCTGCTCCAGATGGTTGGAATAGAGATGGGTGTCGCCGAACGAATGCACGAAGTCGCCGGGCTTCAGGCCGGTGACCTGCGCCACCATCATGGTGAGCAGCGCATACGATGCGATGTTGAAGGGCACGCCGAGGAACACGTCGGCCGAGCGCTGATAGAGCTGGCACGACAGCTTGCCGTTGGCGACGTAGAACTGGAACAGGCAGTGACACGGCGGCAGCGCCATCTTGTCGACTTCGGCCGGATTCCAGGCCGAGACGATCAGGCGGCGCGAGTCCGGATTGCGCTTGATCATGTCGACGACGTCAGTGATCTGGTCGATGCTGCGTCCGTCCGGCGCCGGCCAGGAGCGCCATTGATGGCCGTAGACCGGGCCAAGATCGCCATTGGCATCCGCCCACTCGTCCCAGATGGTGACGCCGTTGTCCTTGAGATATTTGATGTTGGTGTCACCCTTCAGGAACCACAGCAGCTCATGCACGATCGCCTTCAGCGGCAGCCGCTTGGTGGTCAGCATCGGGAAGCCCGCGGACAGATTGAAGCGCATCTGGTGGCCGAACACCGACAGCGTGCCGGTACCGGTCCGGTCGGTCTTCTCGGCGCCGTCTGATAGAATCCGCTCGAGCAGGTCCTGATACTGGTGCATGTGCCAATGAGCCCTTGGGGAGGCGGCGAACTTAACGACGCCCCCGGCGCTGCGACAGCGGCGATTCGCTGTGCACACCGATTATACCCGGAAAAGTGAGAGCTCCCGGCGCAAACGACAAGGGGGCGGAACTAACGTTCCGCCCCTCTCCTATCAACTTGATTGTGCTGCTTAACTTGCCGGCTTGAGCACCGGGGTCCACTTCGCGATCTCGGATTTGACCAGGCTGGCGAGCGCCTCGGGCGTTCGGCCCGCAGCATCCGGAATGACGCTACCGAGCTCCAACAGGCGCTTCTTCACGACCTCGTCGTCGAGCGCCTTGGCGACGGCCGCGTTCAGGCTCGCAAGGATCGCGGGCGAGGTACCCTTGGGCGCAAACATCGCGTTCCAGGCCTGGGCCTGAAATGTCGGCAGGCCGGCTTCGGTGGTGGTCGGCACGTTCGGCAGCGACGGATTGCGCGCCGGCGTTGCGATTGCATAGGCCTTGATGGTGCCGGCGTTGATCTGCGGCACCGCGTTGACGATCTGGTCGCACATGTAGTCGATTTGACCTGCGACCAGTGCGTTCATCGCGGGTCCTGTGCCGTTGAAGGGTACGCTCACCGGCTTGACGTCAAGGATGGAGTGCAGGAGTTCGCAGGACACGTGCGAGACAGAGCCGATGCCGGCATGCGCCGCGTTCACCTTCTCGGCGTTGGCCTTCACGTAAGTCACGAACTCCTTCAGATCCTTCGGCGGGAAATCCTTGCGCGCCAGGATCAGGATCGGCGTGCCCGCGAGCAGCGCGATCGGCTCGAAGTCCTTCTCGGGATGATAGGCGAGCTTCGGATAGAGCGGCACGGAGGCGGCGTGCGTGCCCATGTGCCCGGTGATCAGCGTATAACCGTCATTGGTCGCCCGCGCCGCGCGCGTGGTCGCGGTAGTGCCGCCGGCGCCAACCACGTTCTCGATGATGATGCTCTGGCCGAGCGTCTGCGCCATGTGGCCGGTGACGATGCGCGAAATCACATCGGTCGGGCCGCCGGCCGCGAACGGCACGACCATGGTGATGCTGCGCGTCGGATAGGTCTGCGCTTCGCTCGGCGCGACAAAGCCGCACAGCGATGCGAGCATGGCGGCACATGCGCCCGTGAGCGCGCGAACAGACGTCATCTCGATCTTCTCCGACACAAACAAAAATGCCGGCCACACGGCCGGCATTTTCATTTCACGAAGACGGCGAGCAAGTCGATTGGACTTCCGAATGCGGCGGGCCGACGCGTGACACGCCGACGCAGGCGCGCCGCGATCAGTTCTCGGATTCGGTGAACACCTCGTCGCGCTTGGCGCGTAGCGCCGGCAGCACCGTGAGCACCAAAAGGAAGGCAGCGATCGCCAGCAGCACGGCCGACAACGGACGCGTTAAGAACACGCTCCAGTCACCACGCGAGATCAGCAGCGCGCGGCGCAGGTTCTCTTCCATCAGCGGTCCGAGCACCATGCCGAGCAGCAGCGGCGCGGGTTCGAAGTCGTGCTTGATCAGCCAATACCCGACGAGACCGAACGCGCCTGCGAGGATGACATCGACCGGCGCGTTGTTCACCGAGTAGATGCCGATCGCGCAGAAGATCACGATCGAGGGGAACATCAGCCGGTACGGCACGCGAAGCAGGCGAACCCAGATGCCGACCAGCGGCAGGTTGATGATGATCAACATCAGATTGCCGATCCACATCGAGGCGATCATGCCCCAAACGAGATCCGGCTGTTTCTGCATTACCTGCGGGCCTGGCACGATGCCATGGATGGTCATCGCGCCCACCATCAGCGCCATCACCGCGTTCGGCGGGATGCCGAGCGTCAGCAACGGGATGAAAGAGGTCTGCGCGGCTGCGTTGTTGGCGCTTTCCGGCGCCGCCACGCCCTCGATCGCACCGCGGCCGAACCGCGACGGGTTCTTGGCGATCTTCTTCTCGAGCGTATAGGACGCAAACGACGCGATGACAGCGCCGCCGCCCGGCAAGATGCCGAGGATCGAGCCGAGCACGGTGCCGCGCAGGATCGCAGGCGTCGAGTCGATCAGGTCCTTCCTGGTCGGCATCAGGCCGGTGATCTTCTGCTGCACGAGATCGCGGTTCATCTCGGAGCCGGCGTCGAGGTTGCGGATGATCTCGGCGAAGCCGAACACGCCCATTGCCACCGTCGCAAAGCCGAGACCGTCAGCAAGCTCCGGAATGTTGAATGCCATGCGCGAAGCACCGGTCTCGATGTCGGATCCGACCATCGACAGCAACAGGCCGAACACGATCATCGCGATCGCCTTCAGCACCGACCCCTTGGCCAGCACGACCGCGAAGATCAGGCCGAGCACCATCAGCGAGAAATATTCGGCCGGGCCGAACGCCAATGCGAGCTTGGTCAGCGGCGCGCCGAGCACGGCGATGAGCACGGTCGCGACGCAACCGGCGAAGAACGAGCCGATCGCAGCGATCGCGAGCGCCGGACCGGCACGTCCCTGCTTGGCCATCTGGTGGCCGTCGATGGCGGTGACGACCGATGTCGCCTCACCGGGAATGTTGACCAGGATCGACGTGGTCGAACCGCCGTACTGAGCGCCGTAATAGATGCCGGCGAGCATGATCAGCGCGCCGACCGGCGGCAATCCGAACGTGATCGGCAGAAGCATCGCGACAGTTGCGACCGTGCCGATACCCGGCAGCACGCCAACGAGCGTGCCGACCAATGCGCCAATCAGGCACATCAGAATATTGATCGAAATCGGGATCGACAGTCCGAACAGCCAGGAGGGTGACCACCAGGAAATCTGAAACACCACACCGAAACCGAGGCCCAGATTGTGGAAAAGATCGAACATCACAACCTCACTGAACCAGGAAGCGCGGGAACATCGGCATCGGCAGCCCGAGCACGTAGGGGAAAAGTAGCGCGCAGCCGAGCGTCAGGCAGGCGCCGACGATGATTGCCTCGATCCAGCGCGTTTCATGCGTCCCCATCGCCGCGATCAGGAAACTCACGAACGCAGTAACCACGACCCCAAGTGGGCGAATGGCCAGGGCGAAGAAGACGATCGAGACCATTACGAAGAGCGGCCCGCGCCAGGAATAATGCGCCATCGCCGGTCCGTCGAACAACAATCCGGTCAATGCGATGCCGGCGCCAAGCGCAACCAGAAGCGCGCCGAACATCCGAGGCGCCGTGCCTGCGCCAAAGGAGAAGCCGCGCATCCCCTGCAAATCGCTGGAGGCCCAAAGCGCGAACAAGGCCAACGCCAGCAGGACGATCCCGCCGACATAGTCCTGTGCCGACCGGATCGTCATGAAGATCGTGAGGATCGCCACGGCGAACAGCGGGTAGGAATAGATCAGCGCGAGCAGCACATCCGATGACGCCTTCTTGGTGTCACCGCCGACCGCTCCGACCAACGCAGCGGGAGCACCTGCCACCAGCGCCGTCGCATGCGCGGCCACGATCTGCAATGGACCGCGCCCGGCGCCCCAGCCAAAGATCGTCCCGATCGACCAGATCAATTCGAAAATTTGCGGCGCTATGGCCAGCACACAGAAGCCGATGGCCACCGATGTGTTTCTGGTGGCTGTCGCCGAGTGGCCCATTGTGTCGGCCATGCATGCCTCCTCCGCGACCCGTAAGTCACGAGCACTGTTGTTCTAATCGGCTGGAAAAAGGATCCGCCCGCCCGATCATTGCCTAGCGATTTTCATCACACAATGCCAGCAAAACCCAACAGCCCGCCCGCGAGCAGAAGCCACAGCGGATTGACGCGCGAGACGGAGGCGATCAGTGCGACCGTTGCGGTGAGAAGCAGTGCAGCAATGGTGCGATCTGTCGATTGGGCGAGGATCAAGGCACTCGCCGCCATCAATCCGATCGACAGCGGAACCAGTGCGGCCTGGATCAGGCCGGGCCAGCGCGATTGGCTCGGCCGGTTCAGGAGCCGGCTGACATAATAGGCAAGCAGCGCCGTCGGCAGGCACATCGCCAGCGTCGCTGCCAGCGCGCCGGGAATGCCGGCGACCGCATAGCCGATCAACGTGACGATGAGAACGTTCGGACCCGGCGAGAGCTGCGCGATCGCATAGGCGTCGGCGAATTGCTTGTCGGTCATCCAGTGATGCACATCCACCGCGATGCGGTGCATCTCGGGCACCGCCGCGGCAGCGCCGCCGACCGCGAACAGCGACATCAGACCGAAGGTGGAGATCAGCGCCCAGATCGGGTTCTCGCTACTCATGCTGCTACCTTCCGCCGCATCACATAGGTGAGACCAATGCTGAGCGGGATCGCGATCAGCAGCACCGCCTGCAGCGGCAGACGAAGTATGCCGATAGCAACGAACACGCCGAGCATCAGGATGAGCACGACGACGTCGATCCGTTTGAGCAGCGGCGTCATCATCCGGAAGACCACAGCGATCAGGAGGCCGACCGCCGCGCAGGAGATGCCCGCAAGAATCCGGCGCAGCACCTCCACATCGCCGAAGCGGGCGTAGATGATCGCGAGCACGGTCATGATCAGCGTCGGCGGCAGCAACAGTCCTGTGAAGGCGGCGACGCCGCCGGCGATGCCCCGCAGCCGCGAGCCGAACACCATCGACAGGTTGACGATGTTGGGCCCGGGCAGGAAATGGCAGAGCGCGAAGGTCTCGTTGAACTCGTCGGCTGTCATCCAGCGGTGCTGGTCGACGATGGCGTGCCGGGCAAACACCAGGACGCCGCCGAAGCCGGCCAGCGACATCCTGGCGAAGGCCAGGAATAACGCCAGAAGACCGGGCGGAGCGGCGGGGGTGACGGGAATTTCCGGCTCTTGGGTGGCCGGTGCTGAATCCGTGGACATGTCAGCAGCTTAGAACGCGGGTCGCGGTTCGGCCAAGCTCAGGACTGCGACCGTCCCGGACCTATCCAAAGGAACCTCACCTCTCTGCTCGAAACCTCTGTTTTTTGAAACCTTTGCCCCCTATATTGGGGGTGCCGGTTCGCCGGCTATGGAAATAAACGGTCGTCGCAATAAACCATTCGGACCCGGGGGCGGTACCCGGCGCCTCCACCAAAGCCCATCGTTCGGCGGACTTGGCCCGCTCAAGTGAGCTTCGGCGGGGGCGAAATAGGATCGACGAGGGCGTAAAGGGCGAACTTTTTCCCGGTATTGTTCCGCCGTTATCGGGCTATGCAATAGTTGCCAACGACAACTTTGCTCCGGTTGCTCAGGCTGCGTAACGCAGTTTGAAAGACCATCTTAAAGTCCTAACGGGTTAAGCTCCGTTAGGCGGGGTTCGGAGGCACCTGGCAACAGAAGCCTCCACTTACCTCTGATTTCCTTCCCGGCGGGGACTCCTGCTGACCCGTCAGGCGCGGTACTATTGCGGCTTGGCGAGTCGGGCCGGCAGGGCCCGCCTCCTGGAATGCAACAGGACCACCATGGCGACCGATCATATCCGATACGATGTGCTGGCACGCGACGCGCTGCGCGGCGTGCTGCGCAAGGTGCTGACCGACGCCGCGGCCCACGGCCTGCCGGGCGAGCATCATTTCTTCATCACCTTCGTATCGAAGGCCGAGGGCGTGAAGCTGTCGAGCCGTTTGCTGGCGCAATATCCGGAAGAGATGACGATCATCCTCCAGCACCAATTCTGGGACCTGACTGTGCTCGAGGACCGGTTCGAGGTCGGCCTGTCCTTCGGCGGCATCCCGGAGCGGCTGATCGTGCCGTTCAGCGCCATCAAGAGCTTCCTCGACCCCTCCGTGAAGTTCGGTCTCCAGTTCGACACCTCCGACGTCGCCGAGGTGACCAGCGAGAATTTGCCGTCGGCCGCTGTCCCGTCTGCTGCGGCAATGCCCGCACCGGCCACCGAGGCGGCCGAGACCGCGGAAGAGCCGACCCCGCCGAACCAGGGCGGCGCCGAGGTCGTGCGGCTCGATCGTTTCCGCAAGAAATGATCTAGGTTGGCCGCGAGACCGTCGCGCCCGGCCAAACTCCCTATATAGAAGAGCACATGAAGAGGCCGCGCGGCATTTCGTGCGGCAGAATGGATGTGCCCATGGCCAAAGCTGCGAAGACCGCCCGCCCCGCGACCCGCACCGAGACCGACAGCTTCGGTCCCATCGAAGTCCCCGCCGATCGCTATTGGGGGGCGCAGACCGAACGCTCACGCCAGAATTTCCGGATCGGCATCGACCGCATGCCGATCTCGCTCGTGCATGCGCTCGGCATCGTCAAGCTTGCGGCTGCACAGTCCAACCTCGAGCTCGGCCTGCTCGACAAGCGCCGCGCTGGCGCGATCATCCGTGCCGCGCATGAGGTGATCGAGGGCAAGCTCGATGATCACTTCCCGCTTGTCGTGTGGCAGACCGGCTCGGGCACCCAGAGCAATATGAATCTCAACGAGGTCATCGCCAACCGCGCCAATGAGATGCTCGGCGGCGAGCTCGGCAGCAAGAAACCGGTGCATCCCAACGATCACGTCAACATGAGCCAGTCGTCGAACGACTCCTTCCCGACCGCGATGCACATCGCGGCGGCAAGCCGCATCAGCGCCGATCTCGTCCCTGCCCTTGGCGAGCTGCATCGCGCGCTACGCAAGAAGGAGAAGGAGTTTGCGAAGATCGTGAAGATCGGCCGCACCCACACCCAGGATGCGACGCCGCTGACGCTAGGCCAGGAATTTTCGGGCTATGCCGCGCAGGTCGAGAGCGGCATCGCGCGGCTCAAGGTCGCGGTGAAAGATCTTTATCCGCTGGCGCAAGGCGGCACCGCCGTCGGCACCGGCCTCAACTCCAAGCCCCGCTTTGCAAAGCTGTTTGCAAGGCACGTCGCCAGGATCACGAAACTCCCCTTCACCAGCGCCGCCAACAAATTCGAGGCACTGGCCTCGAACGACGCCTATGTGCTGGCGCACGGCGCCATCAATTCCGTCGCGACAGGCCTGTTCAAGATCGCCAACGACATCCGCCTGCTCGGATCGGGCCCGCGCTCGGGCCTTGGCGAATTGATCCTGCCGGAGAACGAGCCAGGCTCTTCGATCATGCCGGGTAAGGTCAATCCAACGCAATGCGAGGCGATGACGATGGTGTGCTGCCAGGTGTTCGGCAATCACACCGCCATCACGGTCGCCGGCAGCCAGGGCCATTTCGAGCTCAACGTCTACAAGCCCGTTCTCGCTTACAACATGCTGCACTCGATCCGTTTGATGGCAGACGCCGCGCGCTCCTTCACCGAACACTGCGTCAGCGGCATCCGTGCCGATCAGAAGCACATCAAGGAGTTGATGGAGCGTTCGCTGATGCTGGTGACCGCGCTGGCGCCGAAGATCGGCTACGACAATGCAGCCAAGGTCGCCAAGACCGCGCATGCCAACGGCACGACGCTGAAGGAGGAGGCGCTGAGGCTCGGCTTTGTCTCAGGCGACGAATTCGACCGCCTGGTGCAGCCGGAGAAGATGACTCGGCCCGGATGAATTCCGAATTCCGATAGCCATCCGTAATGATACGGAGCCTTAAATCTCAAAATTATAAGGCTTAAAGGACAGGATTTGATTACCGTCAATGCGGCGGCAGAGGCGCATGCTAGGCAAAGCCCCTCTGCCCTTCACAGGGCGAATTCATCGTTTGATGGCCCTCTGGGCCGATTGACGAGGACAAGCGAATGACGATCAAATTCTTTGGGGCGCGAAGCCGCGCCCAGTTTCTGAATGTAACATCCTGCCCGCAGAGGATCGGGTGATGGAGACGCGGCATGGGGAACGTCATCAACCTGAAGCGTTTCAGGAAGCGCGCCGAGCGGGAAGCGTCGGCGAAGCAGGCGGACGCCAACCGAACGAAGTTCGGCCGCACGAAGGCCGAGCGGTCGGCGGACGAGAAGCAGGCGGCCCAGGCGAACACGCATCTGGACCAGCATCGGATCGATCGCGAGGAGCAGCCATGAAGTCGCCCGTCGTGAAGCGATCGATCGTGGTCGCCGGCCACAAGACCAGCGTCAGCCTGGAAGAGGCGTTCTGGAACGGCATGAAGGAGATCTCGGGCCTGCGCAACATGACGCTGTCCGAGCTCGTCGGCGAAATCGACGGCGCCCGCCAGCAGGGCAATCTGTCCTCGGCGATCCGCCTGTTCGTGCTCGACTACTTCAAGAGCCGCGCCATGGCCGCCATCCAGGCAGACAAGGTCCCGGCCTAGCGCCGGGGCGCACTGCCCACGGCTTCGTGATCTGCACTTTAAAATCACTCTAAGGTGCAGTTTCGGCGAGCGTGTGCGCTTGACCTCCATGCCTTGCGTTGAAAATACAGGGCATGACCGACACTCATGATATGCGCCGCGAAATGCCGCTCGGCCTGGCCAAGCGTGGCTATACCGGCGTCATTCAGCACCTCTCGGCCAAGGACGCCGGCTCGGCTCTCACGGATATCGAGCTCGAGAGCCGGTTGATCGAGCTCGGCTTCGTCGAGGGCGCCCGGGTCGAGGTCCTGCACGAGGGGCTGGTCGGGCGCGACCCGATCGCCGTGCGTGTCGACAACATCACCATCGCGGTGCGCCGCCGCGAGGCCATGGCCATCATCGTCGCCTGAGATCGCGACCGGACATCCGATTCCATGGAATTACCCCTTCTGCATCTCGCCCTGGTGGGCACGCCAAACAGCGGCAAGACTTCGCTGTTCAATGCGCTGACCGGCAGCCGGCAAAAGGTCGCGAACTATCCGGGCGTCACCGTCGAGCGCAAGGAAGGTTTTTTCGTCACCCCGCAGGGACGCCAGGTCTCGGTGGTCGATCTGCCCGGCACCTATTCGCTGCGCGGCCGCAGCCCGGACGAGGAAATCACCCGCGACTTCGTGCTCGGCAAGGCCTCCGGCGAGACCGTGCCCGACCTCGTGCTGTGCGTGGCGGACTCCACCAATCTGCGCCTGACCATCCGCCTGCTGCTCGAGCTCAAGCGCACCGGCCGGCCGATGATCCTCGTGCTCAACATGTTCGACATCGCGAACCGCCGCGGCATCTCGGTCGACGTCGTCAGGCTCGCCAAGGAGCTCGGCGTGCCCGTGGTCACCTCGATCGCGGTGCGCAAGGGCGGCACGGCCGACCTCCTGGCGCTGACCGACGAGATCTCGGCCGAACTCGCCGCCGAGCCGGCCGAAAACAGCTGGCGCGCGCTCAGCGTCGCCGAGCTGCGCGCGACCCAGCGCGAAGCCGACCGCATCATCTCGGACTGCGTCAGCTTGCCTGCCAGGCCCGACACGTGGACCGCGCGGATCGATGCGATCGTGCTGCATCCCGTCGGCGGGCTGGTCGTGCTGGCACTCATCCTGTTCGTGATGTTCCAGGCGGTGTTCGCCTGGGCGCAGCCGCTGATGGAGCTGCTGCAATCCGGCTTCGATGCGCTCGGCGACTTCGTTCACGCCACCCTGCCCGGCGGCCTGCTGCAGAGCTTCCTTCAGAACGGCGTGATCTCGGGCGTCGGCAGCGTCATCGTGTTCCTGCCGCAGATCATCATCATCTTCCTGTTCATCCTGCTGCTGGAAGATTTCGGCTACATGGCGCGCGCCGCGTTCCTGATGGACCGCATCATGGGCGGCGCCGGCTTGCACGGCCGCGCCTTCATTCCGCTGCTGTCGAGCTTTGCCTGCGCCATTCCCGGCATCATGGCGACGCGCGTCATCGACAACAAGCGCGACCGGCTGACCACGATCCTGATCGCGCCGCTGATGACCTGCTCGGCGCGCATTCCCGTCTACACGCTGATCATCTCCGCCTTCATTCCGGCCAAGGACGTCTGGGGCTTCATCAACCTGCAAGGCCTCGTGATGTTCGGCCTCTATGCCGCCGGCATCACCAGCGCGCTCATCGTCTCGTTCCTGATCAAGTTCTTCATGATGCGCGACTACGCGCCGGCACCGTTCATGCTGGAGCTGCCGGACTACAAGATGCCGCGGCTGAAATCGATCGCGATCGGCATCTTCACCCGCGCAAAGATGTTCCTGCAGCGCGCCGGCACCACGATCTTTTCGATGATGGTGCTGATCTGGTTCCTGGCCTCGTTCCCGCAGCCGCCTGCGGGCGCGACCGAGCCCGCGATCGATTTCAGCCTGGCTGCCATCATCGGCAAGGCGATCGAGCCCCTGCTTCACCCCGTCGGCTTCAACTGGCAGATCGCGGTCGCGCTGATCCCGGGCATGGCGGCACGCGAAGTCGCGGTCGCAGCCCTCGGCACCGTCTATGCGATCGAAGGCGGCAAGGAGGCGGCCGAGCAGATCGGTCAGGTGCTGGCAACGAAATGGTCGCTCGCGACCGCGCTGTCGATGCTGGCCTGGTACATCTTCGCACCGCAATGCGCCTCCACGCTCGCGGTCATCAGGCGCGAGACCGGAAGCTGGGGCTGGATGGCGGCGACCTTCGCCTACATGCTGGTGCTGGCCTATGCGGCGAGCCTTCTGACGTTCAACATCGCGGTCGCGCTCGGCGCGGGCTAGCTCCCCCGCCCCAAAACTGCGAAAACAACCCCATGCACAGTAGACAGGGGTTGTGAAATCAATGGCTTACGCCTGGGCGGGGCCACCCGACCGTAACGGCAAGCCTCCTGACCTACAGCGTCGCGATCGCCTCTGCGCGATGCTTGCGCTCCGTTTCGGAACCGACCCCATTGATTTGTCTCAATGGTTTACCTCATCGGCCTGTCACGCTTTCTCGTCGTCCTGCAAAGGGAGAGTGCACATGACTGGACGTGCCAAGCTGATCGGATTGTTCGTCACCGCCGCGCTGTTCACGGCAGCGCCTTTGTCGCTTCACACCTCGCCGTCGAAAACGCTCGCCGTGTCCGTTGACACCGCCGCGGCCCGCGTCGGGCGCCCCCTTACGCCGATGAGCGTCGCAGGCGTCAACCGCAGGGTCCATCGGCGGGCGTATTACGGCGCAGCAGCGGCAGGAGCCGCAGCCTATGGAGCCTATGGCTATCGCCGTGCCTGTGGATACTACCCCTATCCGCCCTGCTATTGAGGCGCCGGTTCAAGGGCGCGCAACAAGCCGTTGAACCACATCAAGACCGGATGAATCTGTGCCGGCAACGTCGAGGTCCGACCGCATGGACGGACTATGGGTGCGCTGTACCCCAAGCTTTGGGTTAGGGCGGGTGACCGCGGAGTCGGCACGTCCGGTTCAACCAAGAGCTACTTTATCGCCGATCGGCCCGCGGCTAGTCTCGCTTGACAACGCGGAAGGACGCCGGAATGCGGGCAGTGATCGTCGGTGCCGGAATGGGCGGGTTGATGACGGCGTTGGCGCTGCGACAGTCCGGCGTCTTCACATCGGTCGATGTCTACGAGCAGACCAAGGTCCCCAGCACCGCAGGCGCCGGCTTGAACATTCCGCCCAACGGGGCGCGGTTATGCCGTTGGCTGGGCGTCGACCTCGACGGCGGCGACCCCAAGGGCCCCGATGGGGCAATCGACGGCGGCCGGGCCGCAACGCTGGAGTCGACACGGCAGTTCAACCCGGATGGGAGCGTGACTAAGCGGCCGTTCGATCATGTCACCGCCGCGGGCGACCGCGCCGGGTTTCACCACATGCACAGGCTGGACCTGTTGATGTGCCTCTACAAGCGGGTGTTCGAGTTCGGTCCTGACAGCGGCGCGCCGTGCCCGATCACCGTGCACATGGACTGCAGGCTGACCCAGTTGCATCAGACCGCCAGCGAGGTGACAGCCACCTTTTCCAATGGCCGAACCGCGACCGGAGAGGTTCTCGTGGGTGCCGACGGGATCAACTCGGCCACGCTGCGGCTGGCATGGCCGAATCCGCGTCCCAAGCGCTGGACGGAGGTGACCTGCTTTCGTGGACTGATCCCGCGAACAGCGGTCGCCTCGCTCCGCAAGGCCGACGGCAGCCCGCTGGACAACAATCCCATCGACTCCTTCAGCATGGATCGCCATCGGAACGACAAGAGCGGGGCAACGACGTACTGGGTGCGCGGCGGCGAATTGTTGAATGTCTGGATCGCCCGCTATGAGCCAGACTCTGCCGCATTCGAGAAAGAGGAAGGCGACTGGTTTCCGGTCGGCCGCGAAGAGATCCTTCGCGAGGTCGGCGCGGCATTCGAGGGCAGCCCCAGCAGGGACGACCTGCTCGCCTTGGCGGGGGCCATCGTTCGTCCCACCAAGTGGGGCCTCTACGATCGCGACGCGCTCGAAACCTGGGTGCAGGGCCGCATCTGCCTGCTCGGTGACGCAGCGCACCCGATGCTTCCGACGTTTGGCCAGGGCGCCGCGCAGTCCTTCGAGGACGCCGCCGCGCTCGCCAGCGCCTTCGCCCTGCACAAGAGCGATGTGGCGACCGCGATGCTGCACTACGAACGCGTGCGGCACTACCGCGCGACCCGTTTCCAGCTCGGGTCCAAATTCGCCTTCGATCACTTGCGGGCCAAGGACACCGCTGAGCAGAAGGCACTCCTCGAGAAGCTCGACGAGCGGGTCAGCCCGGCCTTTGCCCACGACAAGCGGGGCGGCGAAGACGATTCCTGGATCTATGCGTACGACGCCCGCAATATCGGCACTGAGCTGCCTTACAAGCGATTGGGGCCGTGGGATTTCCGACGGGCCGCCAAGGCCAACTACACCAAAATTACCGGTCAACTCTGGATGCCAGCTACTCGCGCCAGCGGCAACCGTTCGGTCACGCGCGCAGAGGTCGCCCGGCACAATACGCGGGACGACTGCTGGGTCATTGTTTCAGGGAAGGTCTACGACATCACCGAGTGGGCCCCCCATCACCCCGGCGGCGCCGGCATCGCCAGGATGTACGCCGGCAAGGAAGCCACCGCCGAATTCGGCGACTACCACAGCGCGGAAGCTGTCGCGCACATGGCTCATTTCTGCATCGGCGACCTCGTCGAGGCTCCAGCCACCTTGCCGTGACTGGACATGCGGACGAGCAATCCGCCGATGGGGCGCACCGGAGTTTTCGGAACGGATGAGCCCCCCGGCCGCCGCACCTATTCGATCGTTGCATTCACTGAGATGACCGATCTGCCTGAGCCGTACGGACCTTCGCCTTCGCCATAGATGGCAAACGCATCGCTGCCCTTGTATCCCGATGCAGCGGTGTACCTGAACGTCGTGACGTTGAGCTGCCTGAGCGTCCCGTGAGCAGGTTTCTGGGACACGCCGGAGCTATGCATTGCTCCCGGAATCCGGATCGGGAAATTGCACGTTTGACCCGACCTGACCGCGAAGTAAGCCGTCATGTCGATGCCGAACACGGATGGATTGCCGGTGACCCGGCAGTCGGGGACGGCGTAAGCCGAAACAGGCGCCAAGCTCAAGACGACAGCTATTGTCCACAACCGCATCCTCGCCTCCTGTCAGGACGAACTCGCTTCCCCGACTATCGATCGCGCATCGCACTGGATGGCCATTGATTTGAATCAACAGACTGGCGCGGGTTGGCGAAGCGATGGGATGGCCGAACCGGCGAACCCTGGGAACGCCCTGGTCCATTCATACAGCCCAGCGCGGACACGCATGTTGCTTCATTCTCATGGCGAAGCGGTCAATGCGCCGGCGGCGTGCGGCTGCAACAAAGCGTCGCGCATCAGCCGTTGCGTCGGCTCCTCGAGATAACGATAACTCAAATACGAGGCCAGCAGCGTCGTCCCGACGAAAAGCCCGAAGAAGGCGTTGTCATAGATGGGGACTGGCGCCCGCATCAATGAAAAGCCCAGCATCATCGTCAACTGAATTGGGAATTGCAGCAAATAGCTCGAATAAGTCATGTTGCCGGCAGTCTCGACAAACTGCTGCAGCCGGGCCGGCAAGATCACGTCTCGCGAAAGACTGTACAGCAGCACGGGAGTGACGATCAGCATTACCGCAAGGCCGATCGATTCCAGATGGCCATTCGTGAGCCAATATCCGCATGACACGAAAACACCGGCAACGAGCCAGCCTGCGCCTTCGACCGCCAAGGGATGAACCGTTCGTGCCGTCACGTGTTGCCGCGCCATCGCCGCCAGTCCTCCTGCATAAAAGAAGGCGAAGCAGTCTGCGATTTGTCCCGGAATCATCAGACTGATGACGATGACCACCAGATTGAGCAGCCACGACCGTGTCAGCAGCAACATCACGAAAAAAAAGAAATAGACCAGCACTTCGACGGATATTGACCAGATTGGTCCATTGAAACTCAGGGCTTCCTGGGTCGTGGCGTTGCTCGCCATCAACAGCTGAAGAAGAAAATGGAAGGCATCATTGTTCTGGTAGACAAAGAAGTACCCGGTGATCTGGAAGTACAGGGGCTGAAGCGCGGCGACCAACAGAAGCGTCACGACGTGCAGCGGATAAAGCCGCGAGAAACGCAGCACGAAGAATTTCCACCCGTCGAGCAGGCGACTGGCGACCGCGTCACGGTATTTCCAGAAGAAAATGAAGCCGCTAATGCACCAGAATATCCGGACCGCATACGGGCCGCTTTGATAAAGGGGGCCGAAAAGCCAAAAGATCGGCAACCGATCCTGAACAAGACCCACTTCCCTGTCGCCGACGAAGGCGAATTGGCGATAGTGGAATAATAAAATGGCAAAAGCGGTCAGGAAGCGCAACAGCTCCAAGCCCAGAAGCTTGTTCGATCGGATTGCGACAGCCGCTGGCTTCATTTCGAACCGCATGAGACCGATGCTCCCTTCAAGATGGCCTCATTCCAAAGCTCATACCCGGCAGCGCTCAGATGTACTCCGTCGATCGTGTGCGGCGTCGGCAGCGGCGGCAAGGCAGCAAAGGTCGTGCCGCATCGGACAGCGAGTGCCGGCAGAGCGACATTATAGCTGTCGATGAGCGGCGTGGCTTTTGCTCGCGTCAGGACGGGAAGACGAGATGATGCATCGAGCGGCGGAATCCCGAGCATGATCACATGGGCCGTCGCCTTCGAAAGCGTCGCTACGAGCGAGCCGTAGTTCGCCTCGAACTGCGGCAGGTCCCGCGCGGCCCCCAGCGCGTCGTTGATCCCCAGTGCGATCACGATAGCGGCGGCGGTTTTGCCGTCGAGCGCATCCAGCAGCCAGTCGCCCAATTCGCTCGTCGTCGAGGCACCATCCAGGCCAGCGTTGACGATGGCATGCCCGCAGAGTTCGCGCGGCAGCGTAGACGCTTCGACAATGCTGTCGCCCAGAACGATGATGGGATTATCGATCCGGCTCAGCGTGTAATAAAGGATCGTTTGCCGGCTCCGACGGTGCGACTCCGCAACGGCCTGCTTCTTGGCAATGGAGGTTGCGACCGAAACAGCGCCGATCGCAAGAACTGCAAAGCCGAGCAGCATTCGGTTCATGGACGCACTCGAACATATCAGTGGTTCAAACAGCGAATGATAGGCCGGTGAAAGTTAAGACAATCCGCCAGCGATCGGCGAAATGACCCGTGATCGACCCGCAACGGGCATGTTCGGACTGCCTATTCCTCGTCAATGTCCCATAGCCGGTCGCGTATAGACGCTCTCGTAAAGGCCGGTGTGCTCCTCCTTCCAACCGCGCCTTCCGACGAGGAACTGCCTCAGTTGTTCGTGCCCCGTCAGCCACAACACAGCGTCGATGCGGTATTTCTGGAGGACGTCATCCCAGCTGCGTTCATCGACTTCCCAGTGAACGAGCTTGAAATAGTCGCGCAACAGTTCGTCTGGGTAGGCGGTTGCGGCCCGGCCGTCTACAAACAGGGGGACTGATCCATGGGTGAGGAGGATCAGATATCCTCCCACGTTCCAGTGGTTGAGCACGCGCGAATGCGCGAGATGTGTTTGCAGATATTCGGCGTCCTGCTCCGACAGCATCTCGGGCAACGCCACAGCCGGCCCGATCTGGACGACAACGAGCGGCAGGACACATGCAGCAACGAGTGAGGCGGTCAGGAGAGCCTGTTGGATTTTCAACTGGGGTAGCCGCCTGGGAAGAAGTTGATCGAGGTGCAGAGCGACCGGGACCGCCGAAAATAGAAAGAAGAACGACATGTATCGAAACTGGTGGAGGCCGAGCGCAAGAAACATCCAGGACAGGATGCGCATTTCCAGCCGAATGTTGGATGAGGCGCGGTAGCGGATCTCCAACGCAGCAAACGCAAGAATGTAGATCATTCCGGGAATGCTGCCGGGAAGTTCGATGTTGTGCGAATACGGCAGCCATTCGCCGATATTGCCTTGGACGAAGTGACCCAGGGTGGCTGCCACACCTTGGTAGATCTGCCAGCCCAGCGGATTCACGAACGTTGCGGCAAAGCAGAGGCCGCCCGCCAGCACTATGGCTTTGAGCTTATTCCAATCGCGCCGGATCAGGGCTCCGCCGCCAAACACGGCGAGGATCATGAAGCCGAGCACAAATCCACCGTGGAGATTGACCCAGAGCATCATCAGCAAAGGGAGCCACAACAGCTTCGCCGACCGCAGACATTCGCGGTAGAAGATGACGCTGAACAGCATTGTCGCGACATTCGGGGATGCCGCCAGGTAGATGTTGGGGGCCGCTTCGTAGGCCGGATACAGCAGGCACCCCACAAACACTGCGATGCAGGTTGCGAGTGCAGAGGCTCCGCTTATGAGGCATGCGGACGTGAGATACCCGACGATCAGCGCTCCGCACGCCACAACCAGGGCGATGAGGCCTCCATATCCGGCAAACTCGAAGATGAAGCTGGCGATGACATCCCAGAGCCAGGAAAGGTTGAACCATTGCTTGGTTCCGAGCGTGAATGCCCACGGGTCCTGGAACGGGATGCGAGCTTCGCTTCTAATCAGCTCACCAGCGGCAAGATGCCAGCCCAGATCATAATGGCTCAGGAGAAGTGAAGCGTTGGAAGCATAGAAGACGCTCAAGAGCGAGATCAGGAATGCATATGTCCCGAGTACTCGCGATGACAGCAGGCCTCTTACAGGTGATCTCGCAAACGCCTCACGCAGCCAAAAAGTCCGATCACCCATACTGCACTTCCGCTTCCAAGGCACCGCGCACTTCCAACCGCCTGCGGGTGGTTGCGCGCATGAGCCCTGATTACGGGAGCGCATCTAAAGTAGAGTAAAGAAAGGTTGCGCAACCTCGTACCTGCGCGCAAAAGGAATAATTGATTAATAGATGCTTTACGAAAGGCTCAGGCAGCCGCGCAGCCATGCGCTCGCCGAAACGGCAAGGAAAGCCGTTCGCCAAAATCCGGCGCGTTCGGCATCTTATCGGTGCTGGTCTGTGCCCTTGCTTATCTCGGCCGCGGCGCAGAGGCGCGCGTAGTCGCTCTTTGGCGCCGGACATGCACATGTTTGGTCGGGCAAACTGCCGAGGGCAGCTCTTGAGCCCTTCGGCGAAGCTGCGACTCGCAAGCTTGAAGTCCACGCGCGGGCCTAGCGGACGTGAATTGCTCGCATTGCTTCTCTTACTCGGAGCAGACGTCATCCGGGACATTTGGCTTGACCGGTACTCGGATCGAGGCTGACAATCAGGCGGGTCGGCTCAGCAGATCGTCACAGCATGTGAGAGGCAGGGCTATGGATGGTCGTGTCATCGAAGCTGACTATGTCGTGGTCGGGGCAGGCGCCGCCGGGATGGCTTTCACGGACACGCTGCTGCACCACGGCACATCCACGATAGCGATCATTGACGCGGGCCCCGGGCCGGGCGGTCACTGGAATTATTCATACCCGTTCGTCAAACTTCATTTGCCTTCACACCACTATGGCGTGGAGTCCCGGGTGCTGGGCGACAGCTCGCTCATTCGTGGGGGCCTGAATGACGGCCTATTGTCGATGGCGTCGGGGGCCGGCATCGTGTCGTATTATCACGAGGTCATGGAGCACGTATTCCTGCCGACCACGCGGGTTTCCTACTTTCCGATGACGCGGTTCGATCGGCACGGGCACGCCATCTCTCTGGTCACCGGACGGAGGAGCCCGGTCAAAGCGCGCAAGAAATTCGTCGATGCAACATATGCGGCGGTCGAGGTGCCAAGCGTGCATAGCCGCAAGTTTCAAATACAGGGCGCGCGATGCATCCCCGTCAACGATCTGACCAGAGTTTCGGGGGAGACGCGTCGCTATTGCATCATCGGCGGAGGGAAGACCGCAGTCGATGCGTGCCTGTGGCTGCTTCAGAATGGCGCCGATGCAGACTGCATCAGATGGATTGTCCCGCGCGATGCCTGGTGGATCGATAGATCGAAAGTGCAGTTCACATCCGATTTTTTCGAGACGTCCTTCACGTTTGTCGCGGATCAGATGGAAGCGATCGGCGGGGCAGAGTCTATCGGCGATCTGTTCCTGCAATTCGAGCAGCGTGGATTATGGCATCGTATCGATCGCTCGATCACTCCCACGATGTTCCATGGCGCGACAATATCAGAAGGTGAACTGGCGCAATTGCGATCGATCAAGGACGTTGTCCGAAAAGGGCACGTCCTGGCGATTTATCGAGACCGCATCGTGCTTGAACAGGGGAACGTCGCCGCAGACGACGACTGGTTGTACGTTGATTGTACTGCCGCCGGGATTCCTCCTCGCGAGCCGAAGGTGATATTCGAGCCGGAAAAGATCACCCTGCAATGGGTGAAATGGGGAAGGCCAGTCCTGAGCGCCGCCATCCTGGGCTATGTTGAGGCAACCATCGATGGTGACGATCTCAAGAACGAACTTTGTCAACCAATCTCACCGCCGCGGACTCCCGCCGACTGGGTGGGCATGTTCATTGCGACCGCGCGAAACGAGAAGCGCTGGTCGTCGCAGCATGGTTTGGCAAAATGGGTTCGCTCCTTGCGACTCGATATGGGAGCCAAGACCGCTTCGGAGGTCTCGCCAGATGACGCGGGTCGCGTGGCTATTTTGCAGCGCGTGAGACGAGCTCACCAAACCGCGGTGGTGAACGCGACGCGACTCGTCGCTGAGGCCGGCTGAAGGTCTGTCCTTGGCCTGAAGCGAACTTTTCGCTTTGCGCATCCAATGTCAGCCTTCAAGCGGCGCGTTTGCGGCCTTCGAGGCAGTCTGCGCGAATTTTTCGTACAGCGGCCAGTCCAGCGCGTGTTCTTCCAACGTTTCCGGATTCCACATGCGACGCTCCAGTGTGAAAATGTCGCCGCCATAAACGTGCAGGCCGGTTGCAGGTGCACTGCTACGGCACTGAACCACGTGAACGGTTTCTGAGGGTATGGTCAGTATCTCACCGCGGGTCAGCGTCGCCTCTCCTGCTCTCCGCAGCTTGCCATTTTCTCGCTCGTAGAGCGTATTTTTTTCTTCACCCGACAATTGCAGAATCGTGGCCCATGTTCCGTGGTTATGCGGCGGCGTGCGACGCCCAACAGGAAAACACACCTTGAGCAGCGTAACTTGCGGCGAACGGTAAAACAGCTGCCCCGCATTGCCGCCCGTGCCGGAGATATAGTCCAGCAAACTCTCGAGGGCTTCCACCCGTCCACGCAGGGATTCGAGAATTTCGCGCACCGCATCCATCGGGTTGGCGCTTTCGCCTGCCCTCCCGAAGCTCGCTACGAGTTCATGCACTTTCATGGCGCTCTCCAGTACATCGGCGGAAGGGGTGAGCTACATAAGCCTACGAGAATGCGCGAGCCAGGACGCGCGCAGGTGCTCCGTCGCAACCCTCGATCGGTAGCGGGCAAAATAGAAACTCCACTCTTCGGCCGCCCAATTTGTGAAGGTTAGCTATCTGCTCCGAGATCAAGACGCCATCCTTGAGGAGCGCACAGTGTACCGGAAACTGAAAGTCCTCGGGACGCAGGTCATAAGGAAGATCCGGCGTGGCGGTGTCTACCGCTATCAGCTTGACCTTCTGATCAACCAGCCATTGTGCGGCTTCAACCGAGAGATACGGATGTCGATTCCACTCGGGCGTTCCCCAACGTCCACTCCAGCCTGTGTCTATGGCGACGATATCGCCCGGTTCTATTGTTGGATTCGCAGCGGCAAGATCGTCGATCCCGATCTCTTCGTTGACAGCCTTTTCGAGGCGAATGACGACCCCTTCGCCTGTCATCCGCTCGAGCGGTATCTCGTCCATTCCGGGACCATCAACATAAAAATGCCTCGGGGCGTCGACGTGAGTGCCCATGTGCACGATTGTCTCCATCTGGGTGACATTCAGCGGCCGTTCCGGCATCTGCGCAAAATATGAAAACTTCGGCGGAGAAAATGCTGCGGAACGCGGTACTGACACCGAGAACGGGTGGGTGAGATCGACCCAATTCCCGTCCGCTTTTTGAATTGTCCTTGGTGGTAGCTCCGACCAGCCGCGCCATCCAGTGCGGCCTTTGACAGCAGGACTTTCGCACATTTTCGTTCTCCCGATGGCAGTCGCAAAATCTCAAAGATCATCGCGGGAATTGCAAGGCGAGCGAAGGGGCATGCTGGCCGGGCGCTTCGGTGCTATAATACGCGTATTTCATTGTGCAGATGCCTGTCTCAAAGGGAGGCTTGTCATGCAGTCATTTCGAGGATGTGCATTCGCCGCGCTCTCACTGAGCATCGTGACGTCGTTTCCTTCCGATGCACTGGCCGAACCGAAAGCAGAGGTTGCGGCTGCCACTTCAGCATGGGGACAGGCGCTTGCCGATCCCGAAAAGGTCTCATCGCTTTACTCGGACGAAGCAGTCCTTTGGGGGACGATGTCACCGACCATTCGGTCCGGTCGAGCGGCGGTACGAGATTATTTCGCAGGCGCTGCAAAAGCGCTGCCCGACCTCAAGGTCACGTTCGGGGATCAAATGATCCGTGTCTACGGAAACGCGGCAGTCAACTCCGGCTATTACACATTTTCCTGGGTCAAGGACGGAGAGACGAAGAGCTTGCCCGCACGCTACAGTTTCACGTACGTCAAAGATGGTGATCGCTGGCTCCTTGTGGATCATCATTCCTCAGCGTTGCCGTCGCCTCCGAAATGAGTTCGTCCCAGGCAGGCGAGCGGTGAACGTTGCGATGTACGTGTGGCTCCTGGCGGACGCGGCGCCGCATTGGACCGATGATCGCTCGCCTTACCGCGGCGTGACACCAGTCGAACTGAGCGTCAGCCTCGCTGATTTCGTCTGCGAGCTATTTGCACACGAAAGCCCTTCGCCTCGATCGCGTGGATGAGATCCTGAAGATCGGGTGGCGGTGCTTGATCGGGGGCTGCAGCTTCGGCGCGCGGCTCCATCAGCGCAGATGGATCGACACCAAAAATTTGCGCTACACGCTGGACTGTCGGGGCAATCGGAACGCGCTGCCGGTTTTCCCACAGCCACACAGAAGCCGTGGAGACGCCGAGTTGGTCGGCCAACGCGACGAGCGTCATCTTCCTGGCGTGTCGAAGCTCGCGAAGGCGTGCTCCGAAATTTCGATTCTTGCTCGTCCTTGGCAACCTCAACTCCCCAGAGTCGAGTGCCTACGGGTTACCGAGCGTTCCCGATACAAGATATGTTAATGCAGGCGTGCGGGCCCTGGCGCCCTTGGGACCCGCCGGCTATGGGCGTCGCGCACCTGTTCGCCGGCGGTCCTTTCGGGCACGCCTGTTTCGAGGCGAGCGGCAGTCAAAGCCGCACTTTGCCCAAAGTTCCCGCGCCGCCGGTCTAGTGAATGGGCGCGAGGTTCAGCTCTTTGATCCGACCGGCGGCGTCGAACGCAAACAGCGCGTTCACGATGCCTGCACTCGTGACGTAAGAGAGGATGGTTCCATCGTCATAGGGATTGAGATCGTCCAACGTGCCTGCCGGATACTCGCGAATGCGATCGACCCAATCGGCACGAAGCGCCTCGCGGCCGGTGATGGTCTTGACCGAGCCGCAACCGCAGCGAACCACGGCATCTTCGGCATACATTTCCAAAATCGATTCAATATCGCCTGCGCGGTAGGCATCGAGCCAGTCAACCGCTACGGCCATCGGGTCAAAGGACATATTCCACACCTCAATACCGTCAAAAATCGCGATTTAGGTAGGGTTAAGCCTGCTAAGTCTCTTTCTACCAACGATTAATTGTATTTTAATGCCCCTACCCGGCCCCGGCCATATGCCGAAGGACATAGATCGCCGGGCCGAGGCAGTGCCCCATGTTAGACGTGACTGCGAAGCAGTGGATATTTCAGCGCATCCGGCTCGTGATTGTAGATCGACAACCGATCGTCCTGCAGGGACTGAAGTCGGTATTGGGGGCACAGCAGGACTTCGATGTAGTGGCATCGGCCAGCGATGGGACGAGCTGCCTCGAGGCCATGCGGAATTCAATACCTGACGTCGCGCTTATTGCGGACACCCTGCCGGATCTGACGGTCTCCCAGATCCTCGCGATCGCGAAAGCCGAGAAGCTTCCCACGCGCCTGGTGTTCTTTACCGAATCCGACACCGACCAGGAGCTGGCCGCAGCCATTGCTGCCGGCACCTGTAGCGCCATTTCGAAATATGACTCCCCCGACACGATGCTGCGATCGCTGCGGCTGATGGCGAAGCGCGGCGTGTTGCTGGAGCAATCCGATTTCTCGCCGGCCGGCACCGAAGCTGACGGCGCCAAGATTGAAAAGATGCTGGAGCAATTGACGCAACGGGAACGTCAAATTGTACGACTGGTGTCGGAGGGCATGTCGAACAAGGAGATCGCGCGCCAGCTCAACGTCTCCCAAGGGACGGTCAAAGTCCACCTGTACAATATTTTTCAGAAGCTCGAGATCACCAACAGAACCGTGCTCGCAACCATCGCGTTGCTGCAGCGGACCTCCGCCTTCGGCACGCTCGCGCTGGCCTTTCTGGCGTTCGGCATTGCGGACGAGCTCAAGGCGTCGGAGGCGAACCACGCGCTTGCGCATAGCGACATGCCTCCGAATGACGGCGGCTTCGGCCACGCGGGCACGCACGCCGACTATGAACCCTGGAAGAAGGCCATTCTCCGGCACCGCATGGCCTGGGAATCCAGCGAGACGCCACCGCCCACCCTGAGAGATTTCCTGGCCAAGGTGGGCCAAGTCACGACCCCGGCGGCGACATTGGAAGCGCTGCGCGCGGCCGAGCAGGTTGTCGGCCCCAAATCGTGGACAGAGTTCGGTCCTGCCGGATCGAGCACGCCCAATCTTCCCGCGCTTTCACCGCGAGGAGCCAGCGACACGCAGATTGGAAGCGACCCGGCCGCGGACCATCCATTCCCGCGGCCTGCTTCCAGTCCGATGTCGCTTCAAGGAGGGTATGGCACCTTCGCCATTCTCACCGGCGCCTTGATCTACGCACTGAACGACCCGCATCTCGCCGCACACGCGCATGAGGCGGACAAAGGATCGATCGACAGCCTCCTGGGCCTCACCGGAGAGAATGCGACCAAGGTCGCCGCGATCACCGATGCTGGCGCTCATCGTGTCGACGACAAGGCCCCGGCCTTGCCTTCGCACGAACTCCACCAACCGTCCGCTGACGTGACCACTGGAAACGAAAGCGCCGCTGGAGAAGGCGTCCGGGCTCACATGAGCGATGGCGCGGCCAGCGACAACCTCCAACCGGTTGGCCTATCGGACGCCGGTCACGATGCCGCTCCAGGAGCAGTTCTTGGAGCAGTTCCTGGAGCACATGGCCGCGATCAACTGATTGGTGGCAACGTTGTTCATCGTTCCCCGATCGATTCCAGTTCGACCTCGTCCTCCGCCTTCGATTTCGCAGCGGGATCGAGCAGGATCAATCTTGCGGCTTTCGGAGCGCTTGCCTGGCTGCATATGACATCAGCAGGCAAGACGATACCGCCACATACCCTCGCGTGGGTCTACGACGCCGCCAGCAATGAAACGATCGTCTATGTGAATCCGACCGATCATAGTCTCGATGTCGGTGACCGCGGCCTGCTGGAAGTCCATCTGCAAGGAAACGTGTCCGTTGCGGAGTCGGATCTCGCCGCTCAGCCGGAAGCCGCGGCCGTCGCGATCACGCTGGAGCAGCTCGAACAAGCGCTGCCGTCGGCGATCACGGCGGACGAAGCGGTTCTGAGTGCGGACAATGCCCATGGCACTGCCGGAGCGAGCGAGAGCACATTCGGGACGTCAGGAGTTTGGAGCATCCTGGCCGACGACGGCTCGAGATTCCAGTTCGGGCAGGTCAGGGCCGGCCCAGCGGCGTCGGCGAGGTCCGTAAGTTTCACCAGCGATGCGGCGGAGGCGACGGAGGACAACGATGGCGCTTCGGGCGTATCGGCGTCTCCGTCACCAGTCGTGCTTGCTCATCACGCGGCGGCTGCGACAGGAGAAAACCCCGCGTTGAAGAGCGAGCCGATCAACGCGGACCACGGCGTTTCGCCGATCGGACAGAACGAGATCGTCCAACCGAGCATCGTGACGGCTACCGACGCGGATGAAGCTGAGTCCTCACCGGGCAACAGCGCCGAGCATCGCGCCGAGGCTTCAGAATCGGCGCCGGGCCTAGCGAAGGCGGCAGAAGCACACGCCAGGGAGCACGGCAACTCCGCGCACGCAAACTCTGCAAGCGCAGAAGCCGTCGACAGTCCAGAGGACGTCGCAACGGCCGACAGCGTGGTCCACGGCAATTCGCAGCACACCTCGGATCCGGGGTCTGCGAAGTCGGCAGAGGCGCACGAGAAGGAGCACGGCAACTCCGCGCACGCAAACTCTGCAAGCGCAGCGGAGACCGCCGACAATACCGAACCGGACGCCGCAACGGCCGCCACCGTGGTTCACGGCAATTCGCAGCACGCTTCGGAGCCGGGGTCTGCGAAGGCGGCAGAGGCACACGAGAAAGAACACGGCAATTCCGCGAACGCAAACTCTGCAAGCCCAGTGCAGACCGCCGACAATACCGAACCGGACGCCGCAACGGCCGCCACCGAGGTTCACGGCAATTCGCAGCACGCTTCGGAGCCGGGGTCTGCGAAGTCGGCAGAGGCGCACGAGAAGGAACACGGCAATTCCGCGAACGCAAACTCTGCAAGCGCAGCGGAGACCGCCAACAGTGCCGAACCGGACGCCGCAACGGCCGACAGCGTGGTCCACGGCAATTCGCAGCACGCTTCGGAGCCGGGGTCTGCGAAGGCGGCAACCACGGAGTCAGCTGAATCCGACTCCACTCCGGGCAACAGCGGCGCAGCCCACGGCAACTCGCAGCACGCGTCGGAGCCGGGGCCTGCGAAGGCGGCAGCCACGGATTTGGCTGACGCTGACTCCGCACCGGGCAACAGCGGCGCAGCACACGACAACTCCGGGCACTCAAACGCGGCGGACGCAGCCCAGAGTGTCAATCCCAACGTCGCAACGGCCGATGGCTCGGGCCACGGCAATTCGCAGCACGCGTCGGACCCAGGACCTGCGACGGCGGCAACGACGGATCTGGCTGACTCCACACCGGGCAACAGCGCCGGCAAGGGCAACGGGCATCACGATCAGGCTCCGGACGTTGCGGATGCTGCAGCGGCAGTAACGACCAGTGAGCCGGCCGAACACGGCAACTCCGGGCACGATCTACAAACAGCCTCTGCAGCCGCGCCGGACACAGCCGCGAGTGCCGATCCCGACGTCGCAACGACCGACAGCGCCGGCCACGGCAATTCGCAGCACGCGTCGGACCCAGGACCTGCGACGGCGGCAACCACGGATCTGGCTGACTCCGCACCGGGCAACAGCGCCGGCAAGGGCAACGGGCATCATGATCAGGCTCCGGACGTTGCGGATGCTGCAGCGGCAGTAACGACCAGTGAGCCGGCCGAACACGGCAACTCCGGGCACGATATACAAACAGCCTCTGCAGCCGCGCCGGACACAGCCGCGAGTGCCGATCCCGACGTCGCAACGACCGACAGCGCCGGCCACGGCAATTCGCAGCACGCGTCGGACCCAGGACCTGCGACGGCGGCAACCACGGATTTGGCTAACTCCACACCGGGCAACAGCGCCGGCAAGGGCAACGGGCATCATGATCAGGCTCCGGACGCTGCGGATGCGTCAGCGGCAGCGACCACGACTGAGCCGGCCGAACACGGCAACTCGGGGCACGATGTACAAACAGCCTCTGCAGCCGCGCCGGACACAGCCGCGAGTGTCGATCCCGACGTCGCAACGACCGACAGCGCGAGCCACGGCAATTCGCAGCACGCGTCGGACCCAGGACCTGCGACGACGGCAACCACGGATCTGGCTGACTCCACACCGGGCAACAGCGCCGGCAAGGGCAACGGGCATCACGATCAGGCTCCGGACGTTGCGGATGCTGCAGCGGCAGTAACGACCACTGAGCCGACCGAACACGGCAACTCCGGGCACGATGTACAAACGGCCTCCGCAAGCGCGCTGGACACGGCCGAGAGTGTCGATCCCGACAGCGCAGCGACCGACGGCGCGGGCCACGGCAACTCACAGCACGCGGCGCAATCCGCAGCGATCGCGGTGGAGCCCGCACAGCCGGCTCAAGCAGCACCCGTGGCCAGCGGGATAGATCAAGAACCGGTGTTCCGCTTCGATAGCATGGCAACACCTCCCGCTGTCGCCGCGGTCGTTGCGCCCCAAGAGCTCAATGATTCGCTCGACTCGCACGTTCCGCCCGGTCAGCAAAAGGCTCTTGATGCGATCGTCCAAACGGTTTCGATCGCACCACCGGACGACCACTCCGCCAACCACGGCAATGGCAATTCGCATCATGCGTCTCATGACTTGCTGGTTTGAATGCTCGAGCCATGAACCAGGACCGGGACAAGCGAATCTTGGAAGAGCGTCTTGAGCGCTGCCGCCAGCTCGCCAAGGACTTCCCGACCGGGCCGACGGCAGCGCATATCCGCGAAATCGAGGCCGCGCTTCTCGACGACCTACGCGCTCTCGCAAGCAACGATCCGCAATCCTGAGCGCGAGACCGAGCCGGATTTCGCTGCAGGACACCTGACCGATCGGCGCATCGCAGTTAACCGGGGGGCCGCGCCGCGTTGGGTTCGGCGCTGGCCTGCGCGAGCTTGATCTACATCAACGTGGTCGATCCCTGGAAGAACAGGTTGTGGTCTGCAAATGAAGCGGCGCTGATTGTCTCCATGGCGCAGACAAGAGGGAGATCACCATGCGGTTTTCGATCAAGTCGATGACGATTTCAGGGCTTGCCGCCAGCGCTCTCCTGGGACTTACGGGGGTCACGCTCAATCCGACCCCGGCCGCCGCCGTATATTGTCAGTACGTCGACTATCCGGTTGGCTGCGTCGCGAGGGCCGGCGTCGTGCTGAGGCCGCGCCCGGTTGCGCGTGCGGCAGTCCGCCACAATGCCGGCGGAAACGCAAATGGCGGCGTCAATCGCGTTGGTGCGGGGCGCTAAGGGTCCGGTTGACGGATCACGACATGTGCGAGGCCGATGGTTGTCCGTCTTGCATCCGTAGCTGCGTGGCAGCGGGTCGGGCTGCACGCGCTTCCAACGCCGAGTAGGCGTGACAAAACTAGCACTACGTCGTCGCATGCTGGGCCCATTGGGGGGCGCGGAGCGACTGAGATGCCGCTGTTGGCGTATTTCTGGAAGGTCGGCGCGGCCTTGCTCGCGCTGCTGTTCGCTGCGGACTTCTGTCTGCCCAAGGCAATGGTCGTGCGGGACGACACTAGAGACCGGCCGACCATACGCATTCACTCGGATCGGAAGTTACCCGAGCGCGTGGTGCTCGACACGAGCCAGCCTGTCACCATCGCTGTCCCACCTGACACTGCCGGTGCGCAGGCATCGGCCTTCGTCGACCGGACGGAGCCGCCGGTCACCCGAACGGAGACTCCGGCGGTTGCCGACGCCCTTGCGATGGCGCGCACTGATCAACTCCCGCGCGAAGCGGCCGACCGCAAGCGGCCACGCAGGACGCAACACGTTGCGATGCGGTCGAAGCGGCACGCGCCGCCCCAGATGCTGCTGGCGGCACGGCAGGGACAGTTCCCGTGGTTTGGATACAGGTACTGGTGATTGGCGCAACGGCGCGACACCTGATCACACATGACATGCGTCGGGCGATGACCCGGGCGCGCCGGTGCGTATCCTTCTCACTCGTATTGGGCGCAAACGCCTGCCTGCCACCGAAGGCACCGTCGCACTGCCCGGCGCGTCTGCCGCACCGTGGTTCTGGCGACGCATACGCCATTGATCCGGGTTCGCCCGACTCCGCATGCGGCGGCAACCGGCGTGATCATGCTTTCCGGCTGCACCTGAGGTGCAGGGGTCATGCCTTGGGCCGAGGTTCCGACCAACAAGGCGAAAGTCGCAACAGCAAGCCACTTCGTCATCGTGCGTCTCCCTTGCGTTAAAGACCATACCCCTGCCGGCAAATCCGACCAGCCAGCGCACCGCCGGGCCCCCACCAGCATGGAAGGCTGGCGAGCAGCCTTGTTGCGCTAGATCAAGCTGGCGCTTCTGCCTCCGGAAAACGCTGCAAGCTCGTCAAGGTAACCACGCAAACGCATGAGGATCATATGGTGATCAAGGATAGGCTGCGATTGAGCCTCAACGACTGGCTGCTTACGTTGTTGACGTTCCTTTTGATTTTGATCGTATTCGTGTTCGCGCCCCTCCAGGCGTCAGGCAATTTCGTCTTTCACGCTGGAACCATCACCCTCCTGCTCGCGGTCATGGCGGGCATGACCACGATCTCGAGGAGCAAGACCGCGCTCGTCCTGATGTCGCTTGCTCTCCTCACCAACTTCGTTGTCTTTCTCGAACGCTATTATTATTCCTGGCCCTACAATCTGCACGTGCTCGCCGCATCCTGGCTGATCATCGCGACAACACTCAGTGTCGTCGTCATGCAGGCAGTGTTCGGCCCCGGCTATGTCACCTATCACCGAATCGTCGGCGCGGTGCTGGTCTATCTGCTGATCGCGGTTGGCTTTGCCTGCGTCTTCACTTTTCTCGGACTATCGATCGACGGCGCATTCAAGGGCATCGAGTTCGAGGATGACAGATCACTCGCAAGCAAGGTGTTCTATCTCAGCTTCGCCACACTGACGACCACGGGATACGGCGATATCGTCCCGATTCATCCCTGGGCCCGAAGCCTCTGCAACGCCGAGGCCGTGATCGGACAGCTCTATCCGGCAACGCTTCTGGCGAGGCTTGTGACTCTCGAACTGGGCGAGCAACGACACCACGCCGAAGGATGACGTGCTACCAGAACAGAGCATCGTGCTGTCCATAGGTACAATGAACATTAGGACGATAGTCACCGGTTCCGCTTTGGACCAAGCTTGCTGTCGTACGAGCGAAACGAGCGTGACTCCATCCAGAAAGTTGCGTTCGCTGCGGCTGACAAACCCGATCGCCATCAGATTGAGGAGTTGGTCCAATGCTGATGCACGTGACCTCGTCATCACACTCCCGACCGCATTCCTTCCGGGACCTTGGCATCGCCGCTGCATCGAATCCGATGATCAGCCTGAGCGAGTTCTTCTACAGACGCGGCAGCGAGATCTACGGCGAAAAGGAGCCCGTCGAATATGTCTACCAGGTCAAATCAGGGGCAGTGCGAAGCTACAAGCTCCTGACGGACGGACGTCGCCAGATCGGCGCCTTTCACGTCCCCGGCGACATCTTCGGACTCGACCATGGCGGCGTCCACCGGTTCACGACGGAGGCCGTGATGGACACGACCGCGCGCCTGATCAGGCGCGAGAGCCTCGAAGCCGTCGCCGAGAAAGACAGCATTCTGATCAAGAGCCTGCTTTGCATGGCCACGGCGAACCTGTGGCATGCCGAAGACCACATGCTGCTGCTGGGACGCAAGACCGCGATGGAGCGGGTTGCAGCCTTCCTGATCGAAATGGACAGGCGGCTGACTGCCGCGGGCATCCTGGCGTTGCCGATGACCCGGCGCGATATCGCCGACTACCTCGGCCTGACATTGGAGACCGTTTCGCGATCGCTGTCCTATTTACGTGAGCTCGGCATCCTTCGTTTCATCGACAACAACCAGCGACAGATCGTCCTCATGGACAGGCAGCAGCTCGCCGGATTTGACCGTCCAAACTGAGCTGCCGTCGCCCCTGGTCGGTCCGTGAGGCGCTTTGCCACACGCGCAAAAAGGCCCCGGTTGATGCCGGGGCCTGAGTTCACTGGGAAGTCGCAGGCTCAGTAGCGAGCCGTGACGGGCGCACCGTAACCGCCGAAGCGATAGTTCACCCGTAGCGTGATCATATCGACGTCCTGGCTGACGCCGCTGCCGAGCAGCGTGAAGCCGCCAGGCGTGACCACGCCAGCGAAGTTCGTGTTGTCGCGCCCCATCCAGAGATGGTCATATTCGACACCGAACGACCAGTTCGGCGCAAAGCCATATTCCCAGCCAACGCCCGCCGTACCGCCCCAGCGCGTGTGACCTGCCGACGCAAGTCCGACACCGGTGATGTTGTTGAAGACATCAAAGCGGTTGCGGGTCACCGCGGCGCCGCCCTTCACGTAGAACAGCGATGCGTTCCAGGCCCAGCCCAGTTGCGCGGTGAAAAGGCCGATGCCATCGGTCTTGCCCGTGGTTGAGACCGCCGGATCGAATAGTGTTACGCGCGTGTTCTTGATCTCGGCCCAATCGCCCTGCGCTTCCAGGCCGAACACAAACTGGCTGCTCTGCCAGCGATACCCGAGTTGACCGCCGATGAGGCCGCCGGAGCGATCTGCGCAACCGCTTGCGAGCGTCCCCGCCGCCGTCAGGAAATCGACGCAGCCATGACTCTGCCCCCAGCCTCCGTTGGCGCCGATATAGAACCCGCTCCAGTTATAGATCGCCACCACAGGTGCCGGCGGCGGCGCCGCCTTAACAGCCATGTCGGCCGCCATGGCCGGAGCCGTCATCGTCAGCGCCGCGATGCCGACCGCGGCCATTGAGAGCTTTTTCATCGTTATGTCCCCTTGCTCAGATCTCTTCCGTTCAAAAATGCGAGCGCTCATGCAGGCTGGCGTGCATGGGGCCTGCGAACATCCTGAAGTTTATGCGCGGGGATCGCTTTGGCCCGTATCAAAATGGCAACACTCAAGCGCCATCGCTGTGCACTGCATCGTGCTTAAACGCTGTCCGGCTCTCGGGGCACGGCGGCGTCCACCTGGTCTTCCGCAAGCCACGCCTGGATGCCGGACGCTGGAATGAGCCGCCTGGGAAGGTGGGGATTGATCGTGCCGGCAAAGACTGCGAGCCCCTCGTCGAGCTTGGCGCGCGCGAACAGCTTCGCTTCGCTCTCGGTTGCAAAGGTCGTCGTCTCGCGCGGACTCCGCAGCTTCGGCAGCACTCCACGCTTTCGAACTTCCGCGCTGACGTACCAAGTCGGAATCATTTCACCTACCAGCATGCACCCCTGTGGTGCTTGTGCTGCGGCGGCGATTCCGGCGCTTGATTCAGATCAATCTGCGACTTGACTACCTGACGCGGGCGGTAGCACGTCGGCCTCCATGGATCACTTCAGCACCGACAGGTTGACGGCCGAAAGGCTGAACGGAAGTCACCTCGCCGATCTCGTCGCGCTGCATCTCGATGCCGAGGTCTCCCGCTATCTTGGCGGCATACGCTCGGCCGAGGTGACGAAGGCCTATCTCGCGACCAACATCGCGCATTGGGAGCGGCACGGTTTCGGGCTGTGGGTGCTACGCACGAAGGACGGCGCGTTCGCCGGGCGGGCGGGCATCAGGCACATCCTCGTGGACGGCATGGACGAGATCGAGATTGCCTATACGTTCAGGCGCGACCTCTGGGGCCAGGGGCTTGCGAGCGAGATCGCGACCGCGCTGACTGAGATGGGGCTGTCAGAGCTGAAATTGCCATCCCTGATCGGCCTCGTCCTTGTCGGCCATGGCGCCTCGCGCCGCGTGCTGGAAAAGTCGGACTATGCGCTCGAGAAGAGCACCACGCATCATGGCGAGGCTGTCGTGATCTACCGCATCCGACGGTAGCGTGGCGGCAACTCACAGATTCATGAGCGCCGCAACCAGTCGCTCGGGATGAAACGGCTTTTCGAGCAGCACGCTGTTGGGCACGCCCTGTGACGTCCACAAGGCCGCGCCGGCCCTGCCCGTGATGTACACGACCGGAAGGGCCGGATCCTTTTCCCGCATTCTTCGAGCGAGATCCCAGCCGGTGAGCTTGCCGCCGAGACAGACATCGGTCACCAGCGCCTTGTGACGCTTGCCGCGCGCGACGAACACCGTCATCGCCTCCTCGCCCGATGCGAGGATGTCGGAGGCAAAGCCCGCGTCCGCCAGCGCGCTCTCGAGCACGCCTTGATGCGGATATTCGTCTTCCACGATCAGGATCGAAGGCGGTTCCGACATATTTGCCTTTGGCCCGTCGGCGATCCGACGCGACACGTGTTCCATTTTCGCGTGCAGTCCAGCACGCGTTTTTGGCTTTCTCACGGTGGACGACATGAAACCTGAACAGCCATTCAAGAAAGTTTCTTCCCGGTTCCTGCAACAGGCAATGGCGGCATCAGTTGACTCACCGGACGATGCAGAAGGAGGAACAGATGAGAAAGCTGACTTACGCTCTTGCGGCAGTCGCGACGCTCGCAATCGGTGCCCCCACCATCGCCAATGCGGCCGGCGTCGGCATCTATGTTGGCGGCGACCGCGGTGATTACGGCCCGCGTGCCCGCTTCTACGAGCACGACCGCGGCTGGCATCATGGCTGGTACCACCATAATCGCGATTACGACCGCGGCGTCGTGATCCGTCGCCATCACTGGGACGACGATTAGTTCGTGCCAGCACAGTGAAACAAGGAGGCCTCGCTTCGGCGAGGCCTTTTTGCATCGGATACAGTTCCGGGTATGACGGTTTGTCGCCTCACGGCTCCAACGTATAGGAGCCTCCCGCTTCAAGCACATAGATGGTCAAAAATCGGAGCGGGCGATCCGGGTCGCAATTGCGAAAGTGCGTGTGCGGCAGATCCGAGCGGTCCTGCAACGTCTCGCCCGCGCGATATTGTTTCGGCTCGTCGGTGCCATAAGCGGACTCGGCAACGCCCTCGACGATGTAGATCGCACCGGCGACGGGATGGCGGTGCAGCGGAGCGACGCCGCCCGGCGGATAGGTGACCTCGACGACCATGAGTTCCTGATCGCCGGGCATTGGGAGGCGTTCGAGAACCCTGCGCGTGACGCCCGCGAATCCGGCTTGCGGAGCGCTTGCGTGACTGTCGGGACGTTCAACCATGAGGCACCTTTCATCGAACCGGGATGTCCCGATTTGTAGCTTCCACGGTCTCATGCCGCCATGCTCGAACCGAGCTGCAAAACCCGCTCGGATTTGAATGGCTTTCCCCCGATCGACTCTCTATGGTCGGATCATGTCGCGCTTCCTGTGTCTATTTGTCGCTGCCCTTCTGTCGCTGCTGCCGGTCACCGCCCCGGCTGCGCCAATCCACAAAAAGCAGGTCTGGCGCGGCTACGGCTTCCTGCCGGGTTATCGGCAGCCGCTGAGCAACAGCCAGCCGATTTACAAGCAGAAGAACGGATTTCGGCGTTACGCGCGTGAAAATCAGCGCCCCTGGTATATCGATCCCGTGCCGAGCTATTACCGCTACTTCGACGGCGAATGGCACTATTTCGGCCGGCCCGGCTTCGGTGGGTCCCGCTACAATGGCGGCAGCTTCGGTCCGTGCTGGACGCGGACGCCAATCGGCGCGATCTGGAATTGCGGCTGATCGTCCGGCCGCGCGTCAACCAGGACGCCCCCTATTCGGAACAATACGTTCCGAACACGCGATCCCACATGCTGGTGACCACGCCGAAATTGCACGGCCGCTTGCCGTAGTGATGGCGGGTATGGCGGCGCTTCAAACGCCAGAGATAGCCGCCGCGCTTCAGGCGATGATGGTGAATGACGTGGTGAAGCGCACCGAAATAGATGTAGCCCAGCATCAGTCCCGCCGTGACGGTGCAGGCGCTGCCGAATCCGACGAGCAGCCACACCGGCAGCAGCGATCCCAGACAGATCGAGCCCAGGCTCAGCCAGAGCGGCGAGCCGACCAGCGCCCGCGGATCGGAATGGTGCATGTCATGCAGGGCGGCGAGATAGGCCGGACCATGCAGGGCAAAGCGATGGATGACGTATTCGGCGAGGCTCCAGAGCAGCAGTCCGCAGGCAAAGCCGATCGCCGCCTCGTCCCAGCGCAGCGGCTCCTTCAGCAGCAACGCGACCGCGACCAGCGCGGCACTTGCGAGGGGATAGAATACGAAATCGGCAAAGTACAAGAACTTTTTCAGTCGCATGGATTTGCGCACGGGCTTGTCTTGCTGGAACGCTCCATGGCCGCCCGTGCTTCGACAATCTCCGGCAACTCCTGTGCGTTGGTGAATTTTTCGATCGCCGGACCGAGCACGCTCCGCGCTTGCGCATCCGTGCCGCTCGCCTGGTACAGCCTGGCCAGCGAGAGGGCGGCTCGCAACTCGTACGTCGCGGTCTGCTGGGTTCGCGCGGTCTCGATGGCCTGGGAGAAAGCCGTCTCCGCCGCGACGATATCGATCGGGTCCTTGCGCAGCATCAGCTCGCCGCGCCAGCGATGGATCTCCGGGGTGAACCATTCCTGCCCCGTCCGCTCCACTTCGACGAGCTGCTCGTCGAGGATCGCGAGCGCCTCGTCGAAGAGTCCCTCGCCAGCCTTTGCTTCCGCCAGCAGCGTCCAGGTCAGCGGCACGTAGAGCCCGGTCGCCATCTTCCCGACCAGCGGCAGCGCGATGGAATCCTCCATCTCCTTGAGCCCGGCGGCCCGCTCGCCGAGACGGCAGCGGATCCAGCCGTTCCAGAATTTGCCGGCCCGCGTGTAGAGCAGAAGACCGTGCTCGCGGCTGAGCTCGATCACTGCATCGACATGGGGCCGTGCGCCTTCGGGATTGCCGCGCACCGCTTCGAGCACGATCTTGTGGAAATGCGCGTAGACCATCGTCGCGATATGGCCGCTGTCGGTGGCGCGGCGGATCGACTCCTGCGCCAACTGCTCGGCACGATCGACTTCGCCGAGCGGCCACAGCACCAGCGCGAGGTAAATGGCGGCCGCGATCCCGTAGTCGTGGCCATAGAGGAACGCGAGATTGCGATCGTGCTCGTCGCGGTAGATCGTGAGCGACTGCTCCAGATGCTGCCTGGCATCGACGAAATTGCCCTCGAACCAGCGGGTCATGCCGCAAACGCGGTGGGCGATTCCCGCCTCCGGCGCGTCGGGCCGGTCGGCAGTATCGTCGAGGAACGCCTGCGCCAGCTCCTGCATCGATCCGAGCTCGCTGCGAACCAGGCTTCCGACCCACAGGCCGTAGGTGGCGGCGAACCGTTCGGGTGCGCCCTTGAGCCCGGAGGCAAGCTCGCGCGCACGCGCGAACGCGACCGACGTCTCCGGCGCGCCATAGCCGCGCGTTGCGATCAGCGCATTGCCGTAGGCGACCTGCAATTGCAGCCGGCGGCTCTGCCCCGCCGGGCTCTCGCTCAAGCCCTCCGCAAGGCCAATGGCCTTGGTCAGATGCGCGATCGCCTCGGGATAGGCCGAACTGCGCAAGGACCGGTCGCCGGCCTTGCCCCACCACTCGACGGCATCGTCGACGAGACCGGCCTGCGTCAGATGATGCGCGGCGATTTCGGGAGCTGTCGCGACGGCCTCGGGGAATTTCTCCTGAAGCACGGCTGCGATCCGCTCGTGCAAACGCCGACGGCTGCTCTTGAGCAGGCTCTCATAGGCGGTATCCTGCACCAGCGCGTGCTTGAATGTATAGACGCCTTCAGGCGCGGACCTGTTGCGGAAAATCAATTCGGCGCCTTCGAGCTGCGCGAGCCTCGCGTCGATCTCGGCATCGTCCTTGTCAGAGATCGCACGGAGCAGCCCGTCGGAGAATTCGCGGCCGAGGACGGCGCAGATCTGTGCGACCTCCTTCGCCGGTCCGAGCCGGTCGAGCCGCGCCATCAGTGAATCCTGCAGCGTGGTGGGGATCGACAGGCGCGGCAGGCTGCCGGCGATCCGGTAGCGGCCGCCGGCGCCCTTTTCGAGGACGCCCATCTCGAGCACCGTGCGCGTCAGCTCCTCGACGAACAGCGGGATGCCGTCGGTCCGCGACGCGATCTGCGCGACCAGCTCCGACGGGACCGCGCGGCTTCCGATCACGTCCGCGATCATGCGCTGGACGTCGGTCTCCTTGAGCCGTCCCAGCTGGAGGGTCGTCAGGTTCGCCGGGCCCATCCATGGCAGCGTGAATTCGTTGCGAAACGTCAGAACGAGCAGCAGGCGCAGCTGGTCGGCAAGCCTGACCGCAAGCCCGAGCAGTTCGAGCGAAGTCGCATCCACCCAATGCAGATCCTCGACGATGCAAACCACCGGCGCCTCGGCGCACAGGCGCTGCAAGCGCTGGATCAGCGCAGCCAGCGTGTTGCGCCGCAGCTGCTGCGGCGTCCAGTCGAGCGGCGGATAGCGGCCGTCGGTCGCGATCGACAGCAGATCCGCAAACAGCGGCACCAGCGTCGGCGTCTTCAGGTCGCTGTGCCCGAGCAGCGCTTCGAGCTTGCGCAGCCGTGGCGCGTTGCCGTCGCCGACACTGATCTTTGCCGCACGCTGGAGCTGCGTGATGACGGGATAGAGTGCGCTGGCGCGATGATGCGGCGAGCACTGGTAGCGCAAGCGGATGTGCGGCTCGGCGCTGATCTGCTCGGTGAGGAAATGCTCGGCCAGCCGCGACTTGCCGATGCCGGGCTCGCCCGAGATCAGCACGACCTGGCCCTGGCCGCGCCAGGCCCGCTGCTTGCACTCGGCGAGACGCTCGAGCTCGTGCTCGCGGCCGACAAAGCCCGCGAGTCCCGCGGAGCGATAGGCTTCGAAGCGGCTCGCGAGCGGCGACGGGCGCTCCACGGCCCAGACCTCGACCGGCTCGCTGAATCCCTTGATCTCGCGCGTGCCGAGTTCGCGCAGCTGAAACAGACTGCCGAGCAGCCGGCGCGTCGAGGCCGCGACGATGACCGAGCCGGGATCGGCGAAAGCCTGCATCCGCGCCGCGAGGTTTGGCGTCTCGCCGATCACCTCGAGCCGGCTCGAGGCGCCCTTTGCGATGAGATCGCCGACGACGACGAGCCCGGTCGCGATGCCGATCCGCACCTCCAGCCGCAAGCCCGGCTGCACGTCGATGGCCTGGACCGCTGCGGTGATCTCGAGCCCGGCGCGGACGGCGCGCTCGGCATCGTCCTCGTGCGCGGAGGGATAGCCGAAATACGACAGGATGCCGTCGCCCACCAGACGCGAGACGATGCCGTCATAGCTCGCGATCACCGCAGTCGCGGCCTCGCGATAGGCTTGCAGGATCTCGCGCATCTCCTCGGGATCGAACTGCTGCGACAGCGCGGTTGAGCCGACGAGATCGCAGAACATGATCGTGAGCTGACGCCGCTCGGCGCTCGCGTCCGCCTGCGGTGCGACGAGACGCGCCTTCGGAACGTCCAGCTCGGCAATGGAACGCAACAGCCTGCGCCGGTGCCCGAGCACGACGCCCATGGTCGCGAGATCGCGATCCGTTATCTCGGAAAGAATATCGAAATCGATGCCGTGGTCAGAAAAGGACTTCAGGTATTGCGGCAGGCCGACCTTCTCCAACCAAGCAGCAACCTGCCCAGTCATCACGCGGGTCCAGCATTATTGTACTAAACCTAAAGTATATGCCCCATCGGATTGAAGTCAATCGTGGCAGGCAAGCGTCGGCATTGTTGACGCATTGAGACCCTTGGACCATGCTTGATGGTGGAAGCGTTCCCCATTTTCGCGTGAGAGTATTCATCCGTGAAGCAGGATCCGTATCCGACAGCGGCAAACCCGATCCATCAGGCCGTCGTAAAACTGTTTTATTCGCGCGCCGCGCGCCACCTTTTCACCAACGCCTGGTACGCCCTGCTGAGCAATCTCGACCGGGATGCCGCCATCCGATTCCTCAATTACGGCTATGCCTCGCTGAACGGTGAGCAGGTCGCCCTGCAAGCCGCCGACGAGCCCGATCGCTACGCGATCCAGCTCTATCACCACGCGGTCTCGGGAGCCGCGATCGAAGGGAAGGATGTGCTGGAGGTCGGATGCGGCCGCGGCGGCGGCGCGTCCTACATCACGCGCTATCTCCATCCGCGGAGCTACACCGGGCTCGACATCTGCAAGCCGGCGATCCGCTTCAACAAGGCGCGCTATGCCGGTCAGGACAATTTGGCGTTCCGGGTCGGCAATGCGCTCAGCCTGCCATTTGCGGACGAGAGCTTCGACGTCGTGGTCAACATCGAGAGCGCCCAGCATTACGGCGATATGGGACGCTTTCTCGACGAAGTCCACCGCGTGCTGAGGCCAGGCGGCGCTTTCCTGATGGCCTGTTTCGAAGACCGCTCAAAGGACGTGTATCCGCGCCAGTCGCTGGCCAAGTCGCGCCTGCGCCTCGTCTGCGAGGACGACATCACCGCCAATGTGGCGCGCGCGCTGGAGCTCGACGGCGCACGGCGAACGGCGCTGGCGGACGAGATCGTGCCGCGGGTACTGCTTGGCGTGTCGCACGAATTCGCGGGCATTCCGGGCACGCAGCTGCATGCGTCCTTCGCCGACGGAAGCTGCCCCTATTATTGCTTCACCTGCCGTAAGGACTGACCGCGAGGACTGCGCGCAAGGACTGAGCGACCACTTCACAGCGTCTTGAGATATTCGATCAACGCCTTTCGATCGTCCTCGCTCAAATCCGTTCCATAAGTGTGTCCGGCGTTCGAGTTGCCCCGCACGGTGGTGTCGAATTTGAACGCGCCAGGGGTCTCGCTTGCCATCGCATATCCGACCTTGACCGGATCGAACTCCCAATTGCCGACAAAGAATGTCCTGGGCCGCTGCGCCGGCGGAAGCAGGAGATCATGGAGCGACGGGACGGAGCCGTTGTGCAGATAGGGCGCCATCGCCCAGACGCCGTTGAGGGGCCGTGCACGGTATTTGAGCTCTCCGCGGTACTCGTTGGGGCGTCCGCAATTGATCGCCGCAGCAGCCGCCGCGTTGTCCCCGGATTTGGCGATCCATTGATCGGCGACCTTGCCCGTGACCATCCGTGCGGCCTCGTAGTTGGCAACATCGTCCGCTCCACCGATCTTCGACAGCGTGACCCTGCGCTCGGCGAACGTCGTTGCCTGCGCAGGATCGGTGCCGATCTCCTTGAGATCGAACGTCCGGATCTGAATCTCGTCACAGGCTCCTTGAGCCCCTGCCGCGGGAACGGGATCGTGGCAGTTCGCGCACGCCTTTGCGTACAGCGACGCGCCGACTGCCACCAGCTTCGCGTCGGGCGCATCGAAGATCTTGTCCGGCCAGCGCGGCGCGCGCAGATCCATCAACGTGCGCTGTCCCCAGACCACGTTGTCCATCTGGACCGCATGCGTCACCTGGTCCGTGATCATCGTGGCGTCGTGCTTGATCGGCGCCTGGACGCCGAGCGCCTCGATCAGGTTGCGCGTCAGGGGCTGGCGGATGGAGGCATTGTACAGCACCCAGCTGAACCGCGGCGTATCCCACAGCGGCGGATATTTCACCGGCGCGGTCCGAGGCGCATAATTCCTGGCTTCATTCATCGGATAGGCCAGCAGCTGGTTCAGCCCCTCCCCGTGCGCGTCCAATCTGCCGGCCCCCGCTGATGTCTCGGGGTTCCGCGGATCCGGCGGAAACGATGGGAATGCAGCAAAACACCCCAACGCCGCTCCCACTTCCGGGAGCGGACGCTGCACACGTGCCACGAACCGCGCCAGCGCCTGCGGGTCGTTGTTGAACGCCTGGAGAGCCCCGAAGAGTTGGGCGGTCAGGCCACCGATATCGAGATGGGACGATCCGCCCTCGATGCGAATCTGCTGGCCGCGGTAATTGAGTTGCCCGGTGTGACAACCCGCGCAGCCCAATCCGAGCCAGTTGCCCTTCCAGCACGCATGCTTGCCCTCGGGAAAATCAACCGGCGTCTTGTAAAGGCCAACGGGAAGACCGTCCGGATTGGTCGCATTTGCAGGCTCGGCGAGGAAGCCCAGCCGCTGCAAATTCTGCGGCGCGCGGATCAGTTCGGTTTGTCCGGGCTGCTGACCCGGCTGCTCGAGCGAGAGAAACCATTCGTAGGGGAAGATCGCCGTTCCCTGCGAGATGAAATGCCAGCGATCGGCCGTGTCGGCGGTCCAGCCCTGCGACAAATGCACGGGATTGTCCGACGGCGGCTTGTCTTCGGCCGCGGCAAAAATGAGAGCACCGAGCAGGGCCGCGAAGGCAATCAACACGACGCGTACATCAAATTTCATCATCAGCTCCAATCATTGTGAAGCTCTCAATCATGACGGCGTCAGTGCCGTCGCTACTTGGCAATCAGCAATCGTGCGCCAGCGATGCGCAGCGTGGAGCACCGGAGGCCTTCCAGAAATTGTCATGCAAAAAACGGCACTCGGAGCGCCTGCGCGCTCGCGCCAAATCATCAACAAGGAAGCCACGCCGCCCCATCGCGACCGCTCCGAACCTCATTGTCCGCGACCGCCTTTCGGCGATCGCAAGCGGAGGCTACATCATGTCGGATATAAGCGCAAAGGTAGAGGTGGGACATTAGGACGCGCTGCCGGGAGGCGCGGTGAGGCCGGCTGCGTCAGTTCGCAGGACGGGTACCATCCTGCGGGCAGCTTTAGTCCCGTTACCGGAAATACCCCAGCACGAGATCGATATCCGCGCTGCGCGGCACCGTGCCGTTCAGCTCGGCATCGATGACGCGGCGGCAGGCTTCGATCGCGGCGTGGTCGCCGAGGTCGTTGGCGGCTTCCAGCACGAGCCATGCGGCGTCGACCGTGGCTTTCTCAGGAGCACCACCGCCCGTCTCGGCGACGAGGCTATTGGTGAGGCTCTTGTTCTTGCGAACTGCGGTGCCGAACTGAGGCAACATTGCAAATACTCCCTCGATGTCCCGTTCAGTGAACCTGGAGCTCAGGCTGACGACCCGTGACCGGATCGGCGCCGGCGCTGTTCTTGCGCGACTGGTAGAACTTCAAAATGCTGCGTGACGTCTCGATCTTGAGCCGGCCGAAATCACGTTCGTTGTCGTGGAGCTCGCGGGCCGTGATCAGATGATCCTTGGCGCCGAGGAACAACAGCGACATCGTCGTGTCCCAGCCGAAGTCGAGCGCCTTGCAGAGTACGAGGATCATCTCGCGGTTGCGGTCCATCAGCGCGCGCTCGATCACGTCGACCGGCAGCGACGACAGCAGCGACAGACCGATCTGGACCTCGTCGAAACGGTGCTGGCGTGCATAGTTCGAGATCGAGACCTGGTTGAGGTTGCCCTGCCGGTACTGCGTCGTCACCACGCGCTTGGCCACGAAATAGCTGCGCGAGGACGGGCCGAACTTCGACTGCAAATCGCCGGTGACCTCGGTCACAGAACTCTGGATCTGCGACATCATCTCGGGACGCTCGGTCTCGAGCCGGCGGCGGACGTCTTCCGATGCCTTGGAGATCAACTGCTGGAAGATGTGGCGCGGCACGTCCTTGCGCAGGCCGAGCTGCTCGGCAAGGATCGAGTCGCCCTCGGCGCGACGGACCATATGCAGCAGGCCGGAGCCGGAAAAGCGCGCGCCCTCGTTCTTGGCGACCGAGGTGACAACCTCCTGGTTACCACGCTTGACGAGGACGTCGGTCACGGCCTCGCCGATCGATTCACGTTGCGAGATCGCGAGCAGATGCTCCTGGCCCTTGGTCATGGCGCTCTCGACCAGCAGCTTTTCGTCGATCCGGCTCGAGTCGCGCAGCACGGGGCCGGCGACCGCGATCTCATCGTCCAGAGCAAGCTTCTCGATGACATTGAGCGGAGCATGGTCGCAAACCGCCATCAATTCGGAGAGCTGCGCTCGCGCGGCAACTTCGATCTCGTCGGCAAGCCGTCCGATGACTTCGCCGAACGTGCTGATGTCGTCGTCGACGTAGCGGCCGGTAATCAAAAGATCCGTCGCATGCCACAACGCCTTCGCCCGGCTCTCGTCGGTGCCACGCGCGATTGCGTCGTCCAGATCCTGTAGAAGCGTATTCGCCCCGTCCATCTCGCTAACCCCAATTCTTGGCAGCCATCCTGCTCGTGCCGGCAGGACTCCGAATTCCTCTGGGAACGAGACTAGGGAACAAACGCGATAATCCGGTAAAACCGTCACATCAGTTTTGCTGACGAAATTTCATTCAAATGCGCGCGAATGTGGTTACCAGCGCGTAAGGCGCGCGTTTGACGCGTCGTCATGGCCGGATTTGTTCCGGCCATCCACGTCTCGCAGCACGGCACGAAAGAACGTGGATGCCCGGGACAAGCCCGGGCATGACGGAGACGATCTACGGATTCTGCGGCGTCAGGACCAGTGGCGGCTTCGGCCGGGGCCTTGCGGGCGGCGGGCTGGGGGCGGGTCTCACGTCGATCGGCGGTGGCAGCGGCGCGACCTGCTGGCTTGCCAGCGGCGGGCTCGGCACGGCCGGCGCGGCAAGCGGCGGCTTCGGCGTCGGTGCCGCCTTGGGCTCGACCTTCGCCTTCGGCGGTGCGCGACGCGGATCACGGCCGGGCATCGGCACGTCGGTCAGCGACGGCTCGGGTGCGGGCTCGGGCGAGACCAGCGTCGGCAGCGCGGCGGTCGCCGGCGGCGGCTCGCCGCGCTCGATTGCATCGAGCCGGCGCGTCTCGCGATCGATCGTGCGCACCGCAAGCCACGACGACAGCGGCGTGAGATCGACGGTCCGGCTGAGCTTGTCGGGGGGACCCGCGGCAAACAGCTGGATCTCCGGCGGCGCGCCGGAGAGGCCGTTCATGATCGGCGTCAGGCTGGCGCGGATGTCGGCCTGATCCGCGGGAATGTCGTAACCGCCGGACACGATGGCGCGGGCGTTCTTGGCTTCGAGCGGTGTCGCGCCGACGCGCAGACGACCGTCGCGGATCGTGAACGGGATCTGCGCCGAAGCCACAGTAATGGGAGCCGCGGATAGTGCAGGCTCGACGAGCTGGCGCAATCGGTTGTCATCGCTCACCTGCCCGCCGTCGCTGGCGCGGATCGCGATCTCGAAGGCGCGCGGATTGAGGCCGCTGATCTCGGCCGAGTCCAGCGTCACCGTGCCGTTACCGGCGAGTGCGCCGGTCAGCGCCGAAACGCTGCGGCCCTGGCTGGTCAGCGTCATCTGCACCGAGGCGCGTCCCTTGGGCAGAGCCAGATTGCGGTAACGCAGCGACGCCGCATCGACGTTCGCGAGATCGAGATGCGCGTTCAGCGCCACACCGTTGGGGCCGTTGCGCGCATCGAGGCTTGCGGTCATCTCGCCGCCACCGAGGCCACCCTTGAGCGCGTCGAGCGCGAGCGACTGGCCGTCGCTCTTCAGCGTGCCGCTGAACGGACGCAGCTCGATTCCGCTGGGCAGGCTGCCGCGCAACGCCTGGAACGCGACGCGGCCGTGCCAGCCACTGACGAGACCCGCATTCAGTGCCTCGCCGCTGTCGCGTCCGGCCGCGCCAATGGCAAGCGCGAGCGCCGGCATCAGGTCGAGCGTGTCGAGCCCGACTTCGCCCTCAACGCTCTTCTCCTGATCGATCGTCATGGCGAGATGGCCGCGCAGGTGCGAGCCCGCAGCAGTGCTGTCGAGATCATCGAAGGTCAGGCGATTTCCTGACAGCCCGACGCGCGAGGACAGGCTCACGCTCTGCGCCGATTTGTCGGTCGGGCTGGTTCCGAACAGCGGTCCCAGATTGGCGTTGCGCACGCGCAGGTTCACGCTGCCCTTCGGCTCCGAGAAATCGACGCTGCCTTGCGCATCCGCATCCAGCCCGCCGCCACTGAGCTTAGCGTTCAATTGCATCGGCTTGCGCCACGAGCCGCTCAAACGGCCTTCGAAGCGGGAAGTGCCCTCACCCGCGGCAACCGCGCGATCCAGACCGAACAGAGCGAGCAAGGTGCTGCCGCGCTGCGACGACATTCGCCCGTCGACCGTGAACTCGTTGCGCGAGAGGGCGCCGAGGTCAAGACCGCGAAGGTCGGACAGCGGCGGCGCAGCGGCCGCCTGAAGATGTCCTGTCACTTGCGGCGTCGCGAAGTCGAGCTGGGCCGTGGCCGAGCGGCGGCCACCGTCACCTTTCTTGTCAGCACTGAGATCGAGCACCAGACTTGCGGTGGAAGACCCCGAGGCGGAATCGATCGCCTGAAGACGCTGGGCCCATGCGGGTGAAAGCGTTTCGACGACGGAGGCCATCGGCCGCAGCGAAGCGGCCGTCATGTCCAGCACGAACCGCCCCTGCGAATTGACCCGATCGAGATTTCCGCCGCCATCGACGGAGACGCCTCCTGCCTGATCGAACTTCAGGCGGTCGAGAGCGACGCTCTTCGGATCGTAGGTGAGTCCGGCCGAAAACCGTTGCAGCTCCTGGCCGGCCGAGATCGCCCGGCCGACGTCGAGCGAGAGCTTTGCTTCCTCGGGCCATTCGCCCTGAGGCCCGGCGAGCGCTCGGACAAAGCTCGCGGCCGCATCGAGGTCGAGGCGGTCGGCCTTGAGATCGGCATCGATGCGAGAGCCTTTGCTGGCGCCTGTTTGCACGAAGGCAATGCGGCCCTCGACGGTGCCACCGTCGATGTCGGCTTTCAGTTTGTCGATGGCAAGATGGTTGGCGGCGATCGTCACGTCGCCGGCCAGACGCAGCGGCCGTGTGCTGCGCCTGATGATTTCGCTGCGGCCCTGCAGCCAGGAAACCAGCGTATCGGGGTCGGACGACTCGACGCTGAGGCGGCCGCTAAAGCTGTCAGCGCCGGGCGTGGCGCCGTTGAGCGAGACCTGCGTCATGCCGGGTGCGCGCAGCTCGAGCCGCTGGAAGGTCCAGGACCGGCCGTCGGTCCGAAGCTCGGTCGTGATGTTCTGGAGCGGGCGGCCACCCAGCATGATCTGGTCGGAGTTGAACTCGATCTGCGCCGGGATCGGCGCCTGCGGGATCGCGGCAAGACCGGCGCGCAGGGCGGGCAGAATGCGCAGCGGCTCGGCATCGTCTCGCCCGGAGAGCTTGTCGGCATCGACCTGCCGGGCCGACAGCGCCGCGCGGAGCAGCGGCGAGGCGCCGAACCTGAGGTCGCCGACGCCGCCGACCTTCAGCGCGGTGTCCTCAGGGCCGAAGCTCGCGTCGACCTGATCGAACTTGGCGCCGGCCGGATCGGCCTTGAGTTTTGCCGTGAGCTTCCAGGGCACGGGTCCCGCCTCGCCCGGCTTCTTCGTCGGCGGCACGGCCAGCGTCAGCGCGCCGTCGAATTTCGGCAGGCGGTTGTCGAAGGCGAGAATGCCTTCGAGATCGGCCAGGATGGCGCGATCACCGGGATCGATATTGAGGTGCAGACGGGTCGCACTGCCGTCGGGGCTCGGCCCCGAGGAGACGCGGAACGGATAACGCACTCCATTGGCGGTGAAATTGCCATCACCCCTTACCGAACCTGCGAGCGAGCGCACGTCGCCGGAGAAGACGATGTCGTTGAGCTCCAGCGTCGAGCGGCTGGCGGCATCGTGAAGCGCGATGCGGCCGGTGAGATTGAGCCGCTCGATGGCGAGGGAAGCGAGGTTGAAGGTGCCGCTCGCGGTGGACGGCAAATCGACCTTGCCCCTGGCGTCGAGGCCGAGATCCACCGCCATTCCGCCGACCGTCAGCTCGGTGGCACGCCATTCACCGCGCATCAGCGAGCTCAGGCTGAACTCGACATCGAGCTTGTCGGCGCGCAGTCGGCCGAGATCATTGTTGCCGCCGAAGGTGACCGAGCGGAGCCGCAGCTTCGGTGCCGGCAGGAGCCGCGCATCGAGCTCGCCCCCCACGCGCACGGGCACGCCGATGATCCGGGTCGCTTCCGCCTCGAACTGGGGCCTGAACTGGTTCCAGTCGATGAAGTAAGGCCCGATCAGCGCGGCCAGCAGCGCTAAGATAAAGGCAATCGCCAATCCGAGCAGCGTCGTCTGCACGGGTCTCCCCTCGGCCAAGCCGGCACCCGGGTCAAACCCAAGCTGAAAACCAAGCTTCAGGCGCGCCGGAACTGCCCTTATATAGGGGGAAGTGTGGCGAAGTCACAGCGACTGTTGCGCACGGAGGTTAACGCGCCCCGGGGCTTACCAGCTGGCCGGAAGCTGCTTCAGGCCCCGCAGCACGAAGGTCGAGCGCCATTCCGGGTTTTCGACGTCGTCGATGCGCAGATCCGGCAGCCGCCGCAATAGCGTGGCGATGGCGACCTCGGCCTCGATGCGGGCCAATTGGGCACCCAGGCAGAAGTGGATGCCGCCGCCGAACGACAGCGGCCGGACGTTCGGCCTCACGATGTCAAGCCTATCCGGGTGGTCGGGATAGACTGCCGGGTCGTGATTGGCCGAGCCGAGCAGGCAAAGCACGGTCTCGCCCTTGGGGATCTGCTTGCCACCGAGATCGTCGATGTCCTCCAGCGTGACGCGGCCCGTCATCTGTACTGACGAATCGTAGCGCAGAAATTCCTCGATCGCGTTGGTGATCAGGTCGGGCCGCGCCTTCAAGAGGGCGAGCTGGTCCGGATTGCGATGGAGCGCCAACAGGCCGTTGCCGATCAGGTTGACCGTCGTCTCGTGGCCGGCGCCGAACAGCAGGATGATGTTGGCCGTCAGCTCCTCATTGGTGAGCTTGTTGCCGTCCTCCTCGGCCTGCACCAGCTGGGTGATGAGGTCGTCCCCGGGACTGCGACGGCGCAGCTCGAACAGCTGCTGGAAGTACATCTGCGCCATCACGTTGGCGGCGTTGCCCTTCGCAATCTCCTCAGGCGACATCGGTACCGGATCGAGCAGGCGTCCGCCATCGCGCGAGCTCTTGTAGAACACCTCGCGATGGTCCTCGGGAATGCCGAGCATTTCGCAGATGATGGTGACAGGCAGACGGAAAGCAAAATCCTCGATCAGGTCCATGTGGCCATGATCGATCACGGCATCGATGGTCTGGTCGACGATCTCCTGGATGCGCGGCCGCATGTCCTCGACGCGGCGCGCAGTGAAGGCCTTCACGACGAGGCCGCGCAGGCGGGTGTGGTCGGGCGGATCGGATTGCAGCATCCAATGGCTCATGCTGCGGAACACGGGCTCGTTCATGATCTCGGGGCTATAGCGACGCTTGGAGCGCTCGACGAAATCCTTGCCGAAGCGCTTGTCGCGCATCACCAGGCTGACGTCGGCATGGCGGCTGGCGACGAACTGGCCGAACGGCGTCACATGGATCGGATCGATCGTGCGCAGCCGTTCGTAATGCGGATAGGGATTGCGGATGAAGTCCGGCGCCAGCGGGTTGAACAGCGGTCCGCCTGCGGGTTGCATGTGCTCGTTCATGGTGACCTCACATCGGTTGCCGCACGACACGATACGCCGATCACGGCCCCGGAGCCCGGCGTAACCATCCCTGTGAATTATCAACTCGATACATTGTTGTATCGAGTTGCATTCTGCCCTAAACTGGCGCGATGTCAAGGGTGAGAACCAGACCGACCAGGGACGACACGCGCGACAAGCTGTTCGAGGCGGCTGCGCGCGTGTTCGAGCAGGACGGCATCGGCGGCGCCAGCATCGAGGCGATCGCGGCGGAAGCCGGCTTCACACGCGGCGCGTTCTATTCCAACTTTGGGAGCAAGGACGAACTGATCTTCGCCATGCTCGAGGATCACGTCGAGCAGTCGATCCGGCGCAATATGGAGATCCTGGCGCAGCACACAAATCTCGACGATTTCATCGCGGCCTTGAAGGCGATGGATCGCGGCCGCCAGGATCCCCTCACCCGCTCGCCGCTCCTGCATATCGAGATGATCCTGTTCGTCGCACGCGCCGAGAAGCGCCGGCCAGAACTCGCGAAGCGGCTGCGCGCGCGGCGCAAACTGATCGCCGACATCGTCGAGGCGACGTTGAAGGACAGCGCCAAGGGCGAGACGCTGAACCCGCCCTGGATGGCCTCCGTCGTGCTGGCGCTGGAAGACGGCTTCCGCCTGCACCGGCTGATCGATCCCGAGACCACACCGGCCGACAGCTTCCTGCGTGCGATCACGGATCTGCGGCGCAGGACGGGATTGGCGTCGAACTAGAGCCTTTTCGCGTGTGCCAAACCGTCGCAGTCCGGGGAACGGCGCGACGCAACGTGCGTGCGCGGAACAGCGGAACGCACCAATTACTTCAACCATCGCGATCAGCGACAGGCCCGCTGTCGGGAGACGCGCGGCATCGAGATGAACGCGCATTTATCTTCATGACTCTTTAGTCTCTCCCCACGCGCGCTTGCAACTTTTGCCCGTTGTTTCTGTTGGCCCGACATCACAACACCAACGAGGAGGAAGCACATGAACAAGACTGCGCTGGTTCTCGCAACCGTCGGCGCCCTCGGCGTGAGCGCCGTGGCAGCACCCACGCCTGCGGAAGCGCGCTGGCGTGGCGGCTTCGGCCCGGCGCTGGCAGGCGGATTGATTGCAGGCGCCGTCTTCGGCGGCCTGGCCTCTTCCGCTTACGCGTATGGTCCAGGCTACGGCTACTACGGCCCGGGTTACGGCTACTACGGCGGTTACGCGCCGGCGTATTACGGCGGCGGCTACGACCCCTACCCGTGGGGCGGTTACTCCACGACCTACTACAGCAGTGGGTATGCCCCGGCCTATTACGGCTACCGCTATCGCCGCGTCGTGCGTCCAGCTTACGCCTACTATGGCGCTCCGTTCCCGCGGCGGCACTTCTATCACCATCGCTGGCACCATCACTGGTGATGTGAAGCGGCAAGACAGGGTCAGCGCGGAACGCTGACCCCTCGATTTCAAGTGGCAGGTCGATGCTGCGGCTCTCGACGAGAGAGATCACGCGCGGCCGCGATCAGCAGGACTTTCACCAGACAAATCCAAGGAGACCGAGATGAACGTTGGAAAGAAGAAGTTTCTATTGACCACAGCAGTGCTGTTCGCCGGCGTCAGCCTGGCGTCGGTGCAGGGATCCGCGCAAGGCATGCGCGAAGGTGCCGGCGGCGGAATGAGTGCTGGCGGCGGAGCCGGCGGCAGCGCCAGCGGTGGTGCTGCAGAACATTCCAGCGGCGCGACGTCGCACGGTGCAGGCGGTGCCTCCCACAGCGAAGGCATGACCCAGGGCCGCGCCGGCGGCCGGGCAGAAGGTTCCGCCACGACGCACGAAAGCAGCCGCGCCGCCGACAAGGGTGACAAGCAGACCGTCGGCCAGGGGCGCGATCACGACACTTCGCGCCAGTCGCAATCCGCGCACGAGAAGCAGGGCAAGGGCCAGACCGTCGGTCAGTCGCATGGCGATCGCGACCACGCGCGCCAGTCCAAATCCGAGAGCGACAAGAGCGAACAGAAGAACCAGACTGTCGGCCAGAGCCGCAACGATCGCACGCATCAGTCGCAAGGCGCAGAGCAGAACAAGAGCACGACAACGGGCGCCAACACCAGGGACAACGCCCGGGACAAGAGTGCGCAAGACAAGAGCACCCAGGACAAGAACGCCGAAGGCAAGAATGCGCAGGGTCAGAGCACCACCACGACCGGTGCGAATACCAAGAGCGACGCCCAGAACAAGAACGCGCAGGATCAGAGCAAGACGACCACCGGCGCGAACACTGGCAGCAACGCCCAGAGCCAGAACGCGCAGGGCACGACGACCGGTGCCAACACGCAGGGACAGACCAACGCCCAGGCGCAGACCCAAAACGGAGCTACCCAGAGCATGTCCGGCCGCGTGCAGGTGAGCGCGCAGCAGCAGACACGATTGCAACAGTCGGTGCTGAGCTCGCGCAATGTTGCGCGGGTGCGGGTCAATGACAATGCGATCCACTTCCGCGTCAATGCCGGCGTGGTGGTGCCGCGGAACATCTCGGTGATCGCGGTCTCGGACTATCCGGCGCTGATCGACGTCTACCCGGACTACCGCGACGACAGCTTCTTCGTCGTGAATGACGAGATCGTCGTCACCGACCACAGCCGCAGGATCGTCGACGTCATTCCCGCGGGTCCGCGGACACATTATGCCCACCGCGGCAGCTCGAGCGGTGGCAGCAGCAGCGTTGCAGCGCTGAATCTCAGCCCCGACGAGATCCGTATCGTTCAGCGCGTCCTGATCCAACGCGGCATACTGTCCGGCGAGGCCGACGGCATCCTCGGACCGGATACGCGCCACGCACTGATCTCCTTCCAGCGACAGGAGGGCTTCCAGGCGAGCGGCTCGATCGATACCCGCACCGTCGCTGCGCTTGGCGTGTCCAACCAGATCAGCGCCACCCAGGGCCAGTCGACGACGGTCGGCCAGGGCGGAAACAACCAGTCGACGCAGCAGAACACCACCGGGCAAGGCACCGGTCAGGGCAACGCGCCGGCGCAGCAGAACCAGACCACTGGTCAGGCTCCGCAGAACCAGCCGTCCACGACCGGCCAGGCTCAGCAGAACCAGCCGGCGAACTCGGGCCAGGCCAGCACGAAACCGCCGTCGGGTCAGACGACCGGCCAGGCCCCGAGCAACAACCAGTCGACCGGTCAGCCCAGCACCAACCAGAACAGCCAGACTGGACAGACCAACCAGAACAATGCCCCGCCGCCGTCGACGTCAGGGCAGCCGGCCAAGAAGTAATCCAGCCGGTGACACGCCTTGAGCCCCGCCTTTGGCGGGGCTCTTTCGCGAATGGTAGTGGAACAATCCGGATCAGCCTTTTTGAAGTGCAGCTGCCGCCTTGCGTATCACATCGATCACGATGGCGGGCTGGGACAGCATCGGCACGTGGCTGCTCGTCACTTCGGTGATGGTCGCGCCCATGCGCTTGGAGACCCAGCGTTGCAGATCGGGATTTACGGTGCGGTCCTGCGTGGCCAGAATGTACCAGCTCGGCTTCGACCGCCACGCGACCTTGTCCGCGGTGAGCTTCTGCTGCTGGAATAAATCGGCGACGGGCGCATAGTGGGTGGCCCACACCAGCTTCTGGTCCGCCTCGGAAAGATCGCCCGCGAAGAACTCCGTGCCGTTCGGAAGCAGCCACGCACGCCCATCCGCGATCTCGACGCGGGAGAAAATATCCGACGGATACTTCTCGAGCTGGTCCTGCACGGTCTCGCCGGCATCCGGCGCGACCGCAGCAATGTAGACGAGACCAGCCACGCGCTCGTCAGTGCCCGCGCCGGTGATGGTGGCGCCGCCATAGGAATGACCGACGAGCAGGACAGGGCTATCGACGCGGTTGAGCGTGCGCTTCACCGTCGCCAGGTCTTCTTCGTAGGAGTCCAGACCGTATTGAACGGCGATCACCTCATGCCCGTCCGCCTGCAATGCCGGAATGACTTTGCTGAAGCACGAGCCGTCGGCCCAGATGCCGTGACAGAAAACGATCGCTGGTTTGGCTTTCGCGGGCATTTGCACTCCTTTGCAATTGGAGAGCGCAGTATGGGCGATGAAGCAGCGATGTCTTTCGCGTTAGCACGATAGAGGGAATCAGACCTGCGGAGAAGCGCTGCAGCGAAGCAATTCATCAGCGCCTCCAGGGCAGGTCGTGTGTTCTCGCAAACGAAGATGCGTCTTCGAAAGAACCAGGGTTCGTTCGCGGTGATAAGCCTTTGATGTCGCTTACGGGTCCGGCTTCTCGAAATCCAGGAAGGTGCTTCCGATGGGTCTGCTGTCAAAAACGGCCATAGCAACGGCAGTGTTCGCGATCGTTTCAGGTCAGGCGCTTTCGCAAGCCTGCTGGGACTTCAAGCCGGACATGGCCTACATGTATCGCGGGCCTGGAAACATGACGACCGTCGCCTTTCGAGAAGGCCATCGCGACGGGATCATGAAATACGCAACGAAGGTGCCGACGAAGACCGTCTTCTTCATGAAGGATGGCGAACTCTACTCAGCATCGGGAATGCCGGATTCGTTCAACGGACTTCATATGGAATGATCTGCCCGTAGCGCTACGCCGAGCGTTTCACCACAGCCGTCGCCCCCGGCTTGATGTCCAGCCGGCCGAGCATCGCCCTCGCCTGCTCGGCGCAGTGCTCGATCAGCCAACGCTCGAAGGCGACGGGCGCGAGCGCAGGGGCATAGAGGAAGCCCTGGACGACGTCGCAGCCGAGCTCTGCGAGCACCTTGCGCTGGCCTTCGGTCTCGACGCCTTCGGCGACCACGGTCATTCCGAGCCCTTGACCGACGCGCACCACGGCAGTGGCGATGGCAACTGCGCTCGCGTCCTTCTCAATGTCTCGCATGAAACTGCGGTCGATCTTCAACTCGCGGATCGGCAGATGCGCAAGCCGGCTGAGGCTCGAATAGCCGGTACCGAAATCGTCGACGGACAGGCCGACGCCGAGCGCGCGGATCGCGTGCATCGTCTCCAGCGCAGCCGCGCCATCCTGCATGAAAGTGCCTTCGGTGATCTCCAGCATCAGGGCATCCGGCGGCAACTGATATTCGGCGAGAATGTCTTCGAGCCGCGCAGCCAGCGTGACGTTGCGGAAATTGATCGGCGACAGATTGACCGAGACGGAGGGAATGTTGAGCCCGGCGCGGCGCCAGATCGCCATCTGCCGGCAGGCCTCGCGCACCGACCACAGGCCGATCTGCTCGATCAGGCCGCATTCTTCTGCGAGCGGAATGAACCTTGCCGGTGAGACATCGCCGAGCGCGGCGTCGCGCCATCGCGCCAGCGCCTCGACGCCATGGATGGCGCCGTCGCTGCTGCGGATCTGCGGCTGATAGCTCAGGCTCAGGGCATTGTCGACGATGGCGCGGCGAAGCGCTGCAATCATCGCCAGCCGCTGCTCGGCGAGCCCGTTCATCTCGGCAGAGAACATGCGATGGGTCGAGCGGCCGGCCTGCTTGGCCATGTACATGGCGGCATCGGCCTGCTGCATCAGCGTGTCGATGTCGGTGGCATGATCAGGATAGAGGCTGATGCCGATGCTGGCCGACATCGGCATCAGCTTCGATCCGAGCCGCAGCGGCGCGGCCAGCGCCTCGGCGATCCCGGTCGCGACGTGCTCGGCGCTCTCGGCATTGCGGTTCGGCAGCAGGATGACGAACTCATCGCCGCCGAGCCGGCCCAGCATGTCCTCGGGGCCGATCTGCTCGCGCAAACGCTGCGCCAGCCGGATCAGCAGCTCGTCGCCCGCGGCGTGGCCGAGCGTGTCGTTGACGTCCTTGAAATGGTCGACATCGAGAAAGGCCAGCGCGACATGGCCGCCGGTCGGGCAGGCATCGATTGCGGTGGTGATCAGGTGCCGCAGTTGCGCGCGGTTGGGCAGGCCGGTGAGGATGTCGTGATAGGCGAGCCGCGCGATCTCCGCGCGCGCCTCCTTGCGCTCGATCGCGAAGGCACCGAGGTTGACGCAGGCATCGACGATGCGCCGGTGCCAGTTGCTCGGCGCGCGCGGCTCGCGGAAATAGAAGGCGAAGGTGGCGATGACGCGACCGTCCTTGGCCTTGATCGGTGTCGACCAGCAGGCGTGCAAGCCGATTTCGAGCGGCATGGCCTTGTAGGGCTGCCAGCGCGGATCAGTGTCGAGATCTTCGGCCAGAACCGGCTCGCCGTAGAAGGCGGCGGTACCGCAGGAGCCGACATGAGGGCCGATCGGGATGCCGTCGAGCGCGCGGGAATAGGCGTCAGGCAGGCTCGGACCGCCGAGCGGGTGGATCAATCCCGCGGAATCGATATGGAGCAGCGAGCAGACGACGTCAGGCGCGATCTCCTCGACACGGCGGCACAGCCGGTCGGCAATCTCGGTGATCGGGACCTCGTCGGCGAGCGCACTCATGATGAGCTGCTGGAGCGAGCGCAACTGCCTGGACTCGGTGATGTCCTCCAGCAGCGCGAAGATGTGCTTGACGCGGCCCTTCTTGTCGCGGAAAGCGTCGACCCGGGCAGAAACCCAGATTTCCTCGCCATCCTTGGTGTAGACCATCGTCTCGACCTCACCACGCCGGCCGCCGTCGAGCAGTCGCTTGACCAGCTTCGCGATCGCGGTGCGGTTGGTGTGGCAGCCGGCGATGAGCTCGCCTGCGCGCCGTCCCTCGGCCTCCTCGCTGGTGTAGCCGAACAGCGTCGTGAAGGACGAATTGACGTAGCGGATGTTCTGCTCGACGTCAGTGATGATCACCGCGCGGTTGGTCTGATCGGAGACCGCGTTCAGCAGCCCGATCCTGACGCGGCGCTCGGCGTCGGCGGTGACGTCGCGCGCGAACAAAATGTGATGGGTTTCGCCGCCGATGATCGCCGACGACAGCGCGATCGTCGCCTTGATCCGGCTGCCATCGCGCCGCATCAGGCTGATCTCGTCGCGAAAATCCGCGACCGGATCGGCCTGAAGGCATTTGAGCGTGAGAATTGCGGCATCGTGGCCGAGCGCGTCGGCGCGCCCGAGCTTCCAGATGCGCTCCGCGCCGGCGTTGAAATGGGTGATGCGATGGGCGGCATCGACGATGACGATGCCGTCGTCGGCGCATTCGAGCGCCGCGCGCAGCACGTCCGGCATTTCTGTCACAAGGCGGTCGCTGGTCGTCATGGTCGGGCCCGGCAGCATCAGAGCAATGCGGCAATTTGCCCAAGGCTAACGCTTCGATGGTGTCCAAGACGTTTTTGCAACCGGCTCGCGTGCAGCCAAGCCGCGACATGCTTAACATTCCGCCAAAGATGCGGAGGCAATCCAGCGCAGAAGGAACCTATCCTGCCCCGGTTCCGGACTGGAGCGCATGCAGTCGGCCCGCCACGGCCCGCACCTTGCCGGGCGAGGCCCGCCAGACCGACAGCGCCGAGAGGCCGCTGACGATGATGGCAATGCCGAACGCAAGCGTGTAGTCGCCGGCGCGATCGTAGAGCAGGCCGGTCAACCAGGGGCCGGCCGCGCCGCCCGCCAGCGCCGCGAGCATGATCATGCCGAAGATGCTGCCCTGGTGGCGGCCCTGGAAGATCTCGAACACCACCGCGCCCATGATCGAGGTGAGGCCGTAGCCGAGCGCGCCTTGCGTGAACACCATCAGGCAGACCAGCCAGAACGAGGGTTGGTATTTCAGCGCGATCAGTGCGGCGAAGCAGATCGCAAAGCCGGCGCAGCTGATCGCCCAGACCCATTCCCGTCCGATGCGATCGGAGATGTGGCCGAGAAAAATCTGCCCGGGGATGCCGAGCAGGCTGACGGCGCCGAGCGCCCATACCGCAACACCGGGGCTGAAACCGATGTCGAGCAGGAATTTTGTCTGGTGCACCTGCACCGCGTACCAGATGTACAGGCCGCAGAAATAGCCGAGCGCGATCCACCAGAAGCGCGCGGTCGCGACCGCCCGTCTCAGCGTCCAGTCGGTCGCGGCCCAGACGGGATCGACGACGTTGGAGACCGGCTTGACGGCCCCCGCCGCCGGCGCAGCGTCGCCGTCCGGCTGGAGGCCGATGTCTTCGGGACGCTTGTGCAGGAGCAGATTGATCGGCGCCAGCACGATCAGGATCATCAATCCCATCGCGGTGCAGGCCGTGCGCCAACCGGTCTGCTCGATCAGGTGCTGCACCCATGGCAGCAGCGTCACCGAACCAATGCCGACGCCCGCAAAGGCGATGCCGATGGCAAAGCCGCGCTTGCGGATGAACCAGTTCGGCAGGAACAGCGACTGGCCGGAATAGCCGAGACACACCGAACCGGCGCCGACCATGACGCCAAGCGTCGAATAGAGATGCCAGGGTTGGCTCGTGAGCGGCGCGAGCAGCAGCCCGCCGGCCATCAGCGCCACACCGAGCAACATCACCGCGCGCGGCCCCGCACGATCCATCAGCCGGCCGATCAGCGGGCTCGCCACGCCGGAGGCGACGAAACCAAAGGAGAAGGCGCCCGCGGTGACGCCGCGCTCCCAGCCGAACTCGGAGAGGATCGGCGGAAAGAACAGCGAAAAGGAGGTGCGCGCGTTGACGCCGATGGCCATGGTGACAAACGTCACGGCAACCACGACCCAGCCGTAGAAGAACGGAAGCCGCATTTTTCTGTATTTCATCCCTAGATGATCACTACCGATCATCCGGGACTGCCCGGGTCAAGCGATTTTCGAGGATGCGGCCTGAGCGGCCGGCTCAGGCCGCGTCGCGCTGCGGGCGCTCGGCGGGCTCGTCGAGCTCGATCCGGTCGATCGGCAGCGGGCGGCCGAACAGATAGCCTTGCGCGAAATTGACGCCGAGCGCCTTCAGCCGCTCGAACTCCTCCTCCGTCTCGACGCCCTCGGCCGTGACCGACATGTCGAGCCCGCGCGCGAGCGTCACGATCGAGGAGATGATGGCGGACGAGCGCGGATGGTGCGTGAGGTTGCGGATGAACGACTTGTCGATCTTGATCTTGTCGAACGGGAACGCGGTGAGATAGCTGAGCGAGGAATAGCCGGTACCGAAATCGTCGAGCGCAAGCTCGATGCCGATGTTCTTGAGCCGCTCCATGAAGGCGTGGTTCTCGGTGCCGCGTTCCAGCAGCACGGATTCGGTGATCTCGATCTCGAGCCGTTGCGGCGACAGGCCGGAATCCCGCAATGCCGCGCAGATGACGTCGAACAGATCGGCTTCCTTGAACTGGATCGGCGACAGGTTCACCGCGACCATCAGGTCGGAGGGCCAATTGGCCGCATCGGCGCAGGCGCGACGCAGCACGAATTCGCCGAGCGGCACGATCAGCCCGGTCTCCTCGGCGAGCGCGATGAACTGATCCGGCGGAATCAGCCCGCGGGTCGGATGCCGCCAGCGCACCAGCGCCTCGAAGCCGCGCCGCGCGCCGGCGCCGACATCCATGAACGGCTGATAGTGCACCTCGAGCTGGCAGCACGCGATGGCGTCGCGCAGATCCCCTTCCAGCGTGTTGCGCGCCTCGAGCTCGACCGACATCGCCTCGTCATAGATGGTGAAGCAGTTGCGGCCGGCCGATTTCGAGCGGTAAAGCGCAAGGTCGGCCTTCTTCAGCAGTTGCTCCTGGTCGCTGCCGTGATCCGGCGCGACCGCAATGCCGATGCTGGTGCCGATCTCGACGCGATGCCCGGGCAACAGGAACGGCTCGGCGACAAGCTTGGCGATCCGCGCCGCGAGTTCGGTCGAAGAGACGCGCTGATCCTCGCTGCTCTCCTGGATGATGGCGAATTCGTCGCCGCCGAGCCGCGCCAGCACGTCGGTGGCACGCACAGCGGATTTCAGCCGCTGCGCCACCAGGCGCAACAGCGCATCGCCGGCCCCATGGCCGAGCGAATCGTTGACGTTCTTGAAGCGGTCGAGATCGAGCATCAGGATCGAGAAGGACCAGCCACCGTTCTCCAGCTGGCCGTTCAGTTCGTCGAGCCGGGCGAGGAAGAAGGCGCGGTTCGGCAATCCGGTCAGCACGTCGGTCTGCGCCAGCTCAAGCACGCGCCGGTTGGCCAGCGACAGTCGCCGCGAATTGCGGCTCGCGAGCATCAGATAGGTCGACAGCGACAGCGTCAGCAGCATGCCGACGATCAGCACGGCTGCGGCGCGATCATAAGTCGTCTGCAGCGGACCGCCCGCGGTCGGAACTGCCCTCACCTGCCAATCTGTGTCGCCGATCTTGAGGCCGCCCGACCAATGCCGGCCACGCGCGATATCGCGCATCGATTGCGGTGCATCCGCTGCGGACGCATAATCGGGCAACATCCCTTCCAGGCTGACGATGCGCGCGCTGAAGGGCTGATAGACGTTCATGCTTACTGCGGGGCTGGCCCCTGTCCTGACGCGGATCGCCTGCATCAGCATCGGCAGGTCGAAGATGCCGACAACGAAGCCCGAGATGTTGCGGCGGAGGTCAGTGACTGTGTCACGCGAGGTACCCTTGGCGTAGACGGGCACCACGACGAGCACGTTGGGCAATTGGCCGCCCTCGCTCCGGGCATAGAGCTCGGTGCGGATCGCGGCGATGTGGTCATTGTCCCGCGCACGCTCGAGCGCGGCCTTGCGGTCGGGCACGCTCATATAGTCCATGCCGTAGACACGCGATGTCTTCGACTGTGTCGAGTAGAAGATCGGGTAATACTCGTCGACTTGCGGCGCGGTGACGAAGCTGCCGCCTTCGAGCGCCCTGATGTGATAGCTCGATACGCCGTCGGCAATCGCCGCAGCCTCGTATTCGGCGCGCTCCTTGCGGGTGATCCGCGGCAGCCAGCCGACGCGCAGCAAGCCGGGATAACGTTCGAACAGGCGGCCGCTGAACGTCTCGAATTCGCTGCGTGTAACCCCCTCGTTGGAGGATTCAAACAGGGTGCGCAGCGCCACGAGCCGGCTGATATACTCGTTCATGCCGTTCTGCATGACGATGGACTGCGTCTCGGCGGCGTTTTCGAACTCGATCTTGTTGACGCGGTCCTCCCAGCGCGCCACCGCGGCGGCGCCGGCGAGCGAGAACAGCAGGCCGACGGCAGCGGCGACCAGCGCAGGACGATGGGCGCCGAGCAGCGACGCCATGCGCCCCCCTCCAGTCATACGCCTTCGATCCTGATCGTTCTGATCGCGATCGCCCATCTCGATTCCGCACATCCCCTCGGCGTGGCGCTCGAACTTAGGGTTGAGCCGCCGTAGCGACTATCGGACAAGGAACCGGGTTAAGAACTGCACAATATTGGAACCGACCCTCCGCACATGACGAGGCGTAGTTAACGATTGACCCGCACATTGCCGCAGTCGGGCGGCGGATTGCTGCTTTTACCCGGAATCCTACGGATCGCTCTCTCGGCCGCGGTTAGCGCCCTGTTCAGCCCGCGGACCTATGATGGCCGCAGCCTTTCCTGCATCTGGCGAGTTCCCTCATGAAACGATCGCGCGCGGCGACATGCATCGCGCTCGCCGCCGCGCTGCTGGCGGCCGCAACGCTGACGGCAAGAGGCGACGAGGCCGGCGTCAGCGATAACGCAATCCTGTTCGGCCAGGCCGCCGCGCTCGAAGGTCCCTCCGCCGTGCTCGGACAACGCATGCGGCAGGGCATCGTCGCAGCCTTCACCGAGGTCAATACCAAGGGCGGCGTCCATGGCCGCAAGCTCCAGCTCATCAGCCGCGACGATGGCTACGATCCCGACCGTTCCGTCATGCAGACGCTGCGGTTGATCGAGGACGACAAGGTGTTCGCGCTGATCGGTGCGGTTGGCACACCGACCGCGATGGCGACCATCCCGATCACGAGCGCGCGGGGCGTACCCTTCATCGCACCCGTCAGCGGCGCCGCGCTGCTGCGCGACCTCGAATTGACGAATGTCGTGAACATCCGCGCGAGTTACAGCGCGGAATCGGAAACCATCATCAAGCATCTGACCGAGGATCGCCACTTCACCCGGATCGGCATCTTCTATCAGGACGATTCCTTCGGCCGGGATGGCCTCACGGGTGTGAAGTCAGCGCTTGCCAGGCGCGGCCTCGAACTCGCCGCTGAAGGCACCTTCGAGCGCAACACCCGCGCTGTCGGCGCGGCCTGGCGCACGATCAAGCGCGCCGAGCCCGAGGCGATCGTCATGGTCGGGACCTATGGTCCGAGTGCCGAGTTCATCAAGCTCGCGCATCGCAGCGGCCTCTCACCGACGTTCGTCAACATCTCCTTCGTCGGCGCCACCGCGCTCGCCAAGGAACTCGGCCCGGATGGCGAAGGCGTCGTCATCGCACAGGTCGTGCCGTTTCCCTGGGATCGTTCGATCAAGCTGGTCGCCGACTACCAGGCGGCGCAGGCCGCCTTCGATCCGACGCTGGCACCTGATTTCGTGTCGCTCGAAGGTTATCTCTCCGGTCGCCTCGCGGCAGCCGCGCTGGAAAAAGCCGGACCGAACCCGACCCGCGCAAGCCTGCTGCGCACGATCAACGAGATCGGCCGTTTCGATATCAGCGGCAGCATCGTCACCGTCGGCGTTCGCGCGATCGAGACGCCGCCGAAGGTGTTCTTGACGGTGATCCAGAAGGATGGATCGTTCAGGGCTGTGGACGGACTGTAGGGCCGTTCAAGTCCGCCGCGTCCAGCGCTCGGCGTTGACGGCACCGTGCGGGGCCTCGCCCTTGATGATGGCGTCGACCTGACGCACGGTTTCGAGCGACTGGTACTCGATCGCCTGCGGCGTCAGTCCACCGACATGCGGCGTCGCGACGACGTTCTGAAGCTTTGCCAATTCCGGCGTCGGCATCTGGTCGGGCGCCCGGCCGACATCCATCGCAGCACCGGCGATGCGGTTCTCCAGCAGCGCCTTCGCAAGCGCCGCCTCGTCGACCAGATTGCCGCGCGACAGATTGATGAAGACGGCATGCGTCTGCATGCGCGCCAGCGCCGCCTCCCCGATCAGCTTCTCGGTCTGCTCGTTGGCGATGGCGAGGCAGACGACGTAGTCGGAAGCCGCAAGGAGCTCATCGAGGCCGACCTGCTTGATCGCGCTGTCGCTAACGGTGGCGAAGGGATCGGAGACCAGCACTTCCATGCGCATCACCTTGGCGATCTCGGCGAGATAGCGCCCGATGCTGCCAAAGCCGATGATGCCGATTGTGCTGCCGGCGAGCTGCCGGCCCATCCGCGCTTCCGGTTTGCGGCCGGCATGGTAATCCGCCGTCGCCCGCGACACGCCGCGCGACAGGTCGACCATGTAGCCGACCGCGAGTTCCGCGACCGCCTGCACGAAGCCGGGACCGGCGCGCGTCACCAGCACGCCGGCTTGCGAGGCGGCATCGACATCGACGTTGCGGATATCGACGGCACAGCGAACGAAGGCGCGCAGACGCGGCAGCTGCGCAAAGATCTCGCCGGGGCCTGCGGTCATGCGATCCGCGACGATGATGTCGGCGTCCTTTGCCGCATTGACGAGATTCGCAGAGTCCAGCGCCTGATCGCCCTCGTGCAGCACCACGTCGGCGACGGCGCGCAGGCCGTTCAGGCTGCGGTCACCGTAATAATTTCGACGCATCTCCGGCGTGTGAGCCAGCAGGACCTTCACGGCAACACTCCTTCAATAGCCGAATGCGCGCGGCAGGGCGGTGCTCAGCCATGGCACGAAGGCGATGACGAGCAGGCAGAGGAACAGCAGCCCGAGATAGCCCAGGATCGGCTTCACCGTCTGCTCAATCGGCACATTGCCAATCAGGCAGGCGCCGTAGAGCCCAAGCCCGAGCGGCGGCGCGAACAGGCCGACGCCCATCGCGATCACCAGCACCACGCCGAAATGCAGCGGATCGATGCCCAGCTGCACCGCGACCGGCAACAGCAGCGGCCCGAAGATGATGAGCGCGGCGGCGCCTTCCAGCACCGAGCCCATCACGATCAGCACGGCGATGGCGAGCAGGATGAACAGCCAGGTACCTGATGTCTTGGACAGGCCCAGCATGAACTCGCCGACTGCATGCGGCACCTGCTGCAAGGTCAGCGTGAAGGCCAGCGATTGCGCGGCAGCGACGATGAACAGTACCAGCCCCGCGCGCGTCGCCGCCTGGACGAAACTATGCGCGGCTGATTTGAAGCTGAGTTCGCGGAACACCACGCTGCCGACGACAAGCGCGTAGGCCACGGCGAAGGCGGAGATTTCGGTGGCCGTGGCGAAGCCGCTCTTGAAGCCGAAGAAGATCATGAAGATCAGGCCGAATGAGGCTATCGCGCCGCTCCACAGGCCCGATACCGGCACCTGCGGCTCGACCTCTTCGGCGTCGGCAGGCGGCTTGCCGAAGATGATGGAGAAGGCGATCAGGACGGCCGCCATCAACGCCGCCGGCAGGAGGCCGGCCATGAACAGGCCACCGATCGAGAGGTTCGCGACAAAGCCCAGAATGATCAGGTTGATGCAGGGCGGAATGGTCTCCGCCATCACCGCGGACGCCGCGAGCAGCGCCACCGCACTGCCGGGATTCTGCTTCGAGCGGCGCGCCGCCGGGATCAGCACAGAGCCAACGGCGGCAACGTCGGCCATCTTGGAGCCGGAGATGCCCGAGAACAGCACCATCGAGGCCACCATCACCACGTTCAGGCCACCGCGCATGCGGCCGACCGCGCGCTGCAACAGCTCGATCAGACGCACCGACATGCCGTTGGCTTCCATGAGGTAGCCGACGAGGATGAAGAACGGAATCGCGAGCAGCACGAAATTGTCGATACCGCGCGCCATCTGCTGGGCGAAGATGACGCCGGGCAGCGCGCCCTCGACCCAGATGAAGATCAGTGCGGCCAGCGCCAACGCAAAGCCGATCGGCAATCCGCCGAACAGCGTCGCGAAGAAGCCGATCAGCATCAGCACGCCCGCCGAGGGCACCGAGGATGGCGACAGATAATCCCAGGCGAGATAGAGGCCCGCCACTACAGCGACGGTGATGAGACCCTTGGCGATATCGGGCAGCGGGCGGGCGCAGAGATGGTCGATCGCGAACACCGTCATGAACAGCGCGCCGATGCCCATCGGATAGAACGTCAATTCCAGCGGCAGGCCGGAGCCGGTGGTCTGCCCCGACGTCAGCGATCCCAGCTTGATCGCATTGTAGGCGACGTAGCCGGAGATCAGCACGACGAGCACGGCGCTGGCCGCGTCGACCAGCGTACGCAGCCGCAGCGAAAGCAGGTCGCGGAAGAAGGACACGCCGACATTTTCGCCGCGCGCGAGCGCACTCGCCGCGCCAAAGAACGCGGAGCCGACCATCAACCCGCGCGCAACGTCGTCAGACCATTCGACCGGCGCATTCAAGAAGAAGCGCAGCAGCACGGAAACGCAGACGACCGCGAGATCGGCGGCCAGCAGAATGGCCGCGATCGTGTCGCTGCAGCGAAGCAGAAGCCCAATGCTCCCGTGTCGACCGCCCGAGAGCGGCACGGCCTCTGTCATCGCCATCTCAGGCTTGTGTCGAACGAATGATGTCGATGACGGCCTTGGACTCGGGCCGCGCCTTGATGAAGTTATCGATCTGCGGCGCGACGCGCTTCTTGAACGCCTCGCGGTCGCATTCGGCCACCGTCACGCCCTTCTCGGTCAGAGCCGCCAGCGCCTCCTTCTCGACCGCAAGCCCATGGGCTCGCGTGTCGGCCGCGGCCTTCTTCGCGGCATCGAGGAAGCCTTCACGCAGCTTCGGATCCATGCGGTTGAAGGTCATGTCGCTGAAGTAGATCGCGAGCGGCGAGAAATTGTGCTGCGTCAGCGCGTAGAATTTTGCGGTTTCATAGAACTTGCTGGCGAGGATCGTCGGCGGATCGTGCTCGAGACCGTCGAGCACGCCCGCCTGCAGCGCCGTGTAGATTTCGCCGAACGCCAGCGGCGTTGCGGCGGCGCCCATCAATCGCAGGCATTCGGTGATGACAGGATTGGGCAGGGTGCGGATCTTGAGGCCGGCGAGATCCTCCGGGGTCTTCACGGGCTTCTTGGCAAATACGCTGCGCGAGCCGAAATTATAGGCCCAGGCGACGATGCGGATGTTGCTGCCCTTGAGCAGCGCATCCTCGATCGGCTTTGCGGCACCGGCGTCGAACGCCTTCGTCTGCTGCGGGAAGCTCGCGAACAGGAAGCCGAGATCGTAGGTGCCGACCAGTGGCACCAGATTGGCCGAGATCGACGAGCCCGATACCATGAGATCTATGACGCCGAGCTTCACCGAATTGATGACGTCGATTTCCTGACCGAGCTGGTTGTCCGGGAAGAAGGCAACCTCGACCTGCTCGCCGAGCCCGTTGCCCTTCAGATTCTTCACGAGGTTGTCGTAATAGACGCGCCCGTTGGCGAACTTGGGATCGTTCGGCAGCGAGGACGAGCATTTCAGCTTCAGCGTCGCCGCTTCAGCGCGGCCGATGATGGCGGGAGAGAGCACGAGGCCGGCGGTCAACGCCGTCGACGACTTGATGAAAGTGCGACGGCTGACAGGCACGATAGTCATGGTGTCTCTCCCCAAGATTTTTGTTCGCAGCCGCAGTCGTTGCCACAGCTTGTTGCGCAGACTGTATGGCCAAAGCGGCGGGGCAGGCAAGGCTTGCGGCCGGCGCGATGCGGGCGCGCAAGCGGCAGGCGCGCCGGCACGGATTGCGACGGAACGCCTATGTTTACCGATGTTTTTGATCGTGCCGCATCGCGGCCAAACGTCGGCTATGCAAGATTGACGCAGATCGATCCAATTCAGGTATGGATCAATGCCGAACGCAGATGAATGGGCACGCAGCAAAAGCTGCGGGACCGAAATCCCGCAGCTCTATCAATCCAGCGATAGATGAGATCAGCGCGACGGCGCCGCGCTCAGCTGTCCGCTCGCCGCCTCGACGTCGCGCGAGGGCCGCAGCGCGAAGGCGCCATCGCCGAGCAGCGCCTGCGCGACCAGCGCGATCGCCCAGAAGGCGGGATATTCCCAGCCGCCCTTCGGGTTGGTGAAAAAGAAACCGGCCGCACCGTGCACGGTGAAGATCGCGCCGAGCAGGATCGGGATGCCGGCGATCGCTGCCCAGCGGGTCCAGACGCCGAGGATCAGGGCAATGCCGCTGAGAACCTCCACTGATATCACGAGGTAGGCGAGCTCGGGCGGAAAGCCGAGGCTGCCGAAGAACTTTGCGGTCCCGGCGGGGGTAAAAACGAGCAATTTCAGGCCGGCATGGGCCAGGAACAACGCGCCCAAGGTCACGCGCAACACCAGCGCGGCATAGGGAGCGGTACGGGAATCGATCATGGCGGTCTCCATTGTTCGCAGACCTATGATCTATTCTCGGGAGAATGATAATCTGCTAATCTGGAAAAATACTTCACACCAATAGAGTGAGATAGATGCTCGACCGCCTGACCAGCCTGGAAGTCTTCGCCAAGGTTGCGGCGAACGGCAGCCTGTCCGGCGCGGCCCGGACGATGGGCCTGTCCCAGACCATGGTGACCAAGCACGTCGCCTCGCTGGAGGCGCGACTTGGCATCAAGCTGTTCCACCGCACCACGCGGCGGCTGTCGATCACCGAGGCCGGCCGCCTCTATCTGGAATCCTCCGAGCGGATCCTCTCCGACATGGAAACGGCGGACGCGGCGGTCGCGCGCGAGCGCGTCGAGCCGCGCGGATCGTTGCGGGTCAACGTGCCCGTCGTATTCGGCACACGGCAGATTGCGCCGCTCATCGCCGACTTCTCGGAACGGCACCCTGAAGTCACGATCGAACTCGGCCTCAATGATCGTCTCGTCGATCTCGCCGAAGAAGGCTGGGACCTCGCGATCCGCATCGGCCGCCTGCGCGACTCCAGCATGGTGGCGCGAAAGCTGGCGCCGAACCGCCTGGTCGTCTGCGCCGCGCCCTCCTATCTGGCGAAGCACGGCACGCCGCGAAGCGTCGCCGAGCTCGCCGCGCATAATTGTCTCGGCTACACGCTCTCGCAGCAGGCAAGCGCGGCGGAATGGCTGTTCGGTGCGGACGGCGAGATTCGCGTCCAGGTGTCCGGAAATTTGCGCGCCAACAATGGCGATGCGCTGCGCGCGGCGACGCTCGCCGGCCTAGGCCTCGCGCGGCAGCCGACCTTCATCATCGCCGATGATTTGCGCTCCGGCACGCTGGTCGCGTTGCCGCTCGACCAGCCGGAGATCCAGTCCTCGGCGGTGCATGCGGTCTACCTGCCCGATCGCCGGCCGCCGGCGAAGGTGCGCGCCTTCATCGATTTCCTCGCCGCGCGCTTTGGGCCAGAGCCACCCTGGGATCGTGGACTATTTTGACATCGGCATGACGCTTCGGCTCAGGCAGAGGCGCTGCCCCATTTTGCCGCACGCACATACGTGAGATAGCACACAGACAGAGCAATGGCGGACGACTAGAAAAGGTGACATCCTCGCGTTATTTCCGATGGAGGTGACACCATGCGCCGTCCAGTCCTTTGTCATTTGATCCTTGCCTCAGCCCTGCTTGCACTCACCCAGTTGATGATGCCGACACAGGCCGCGGCCGAAGCGCGGCTTGCGCTGGTGATCGGCCAATCCGCCTATCGCACGGTGCCGACATTGCCGAACGCCTCCAATGATGCCAAGGGTATGGCCGAGATGCTCGGCAATGCCGGCTTCAACGTCACCGCGGCGCCGAATCTCTCACAGAACGAGATGCGCCAGGCGATCTCGGATTTCGCCGAGAAGGTCAGCGCCAGCGGCGCCGACACCGTCGCACTGGTGTTCTACGCAGGCCACGGCCTCCAGATCGACGGCGAGAATTATCTTGTGCCTGTCGATCTCGATCCCAAGCGCGAGGCCGACATTCCGCTGCAGGGCGTGCGACTGAACGATCTGCTCAACACGCTCGGCGCGCTGCCGACGCGGGCGCGCATCTTCATGCTCGACGCCTGCCGCAACAACCCGTTCCCGGCGCTCTCCGGCGCCGGCCACGGACTTGCCATCGTCGACACTAAGGCCGGAGCGCCCGGCTCCTTCATTTCGTTTTCGACCTCGCCCGGAGCCGAAGCCGAGGACGGCTCAGGGGCCGACAGTCCCTACACCACGGCCGCGCTGACGGTTGCCAAGCAACCGAACATCCCGATCGAGGAAGTGTTCAAGCGCATCCGCATCGCGGTGGCGCAATCGACCGACGGGCGACAGATCCCGTGGGAAAGCTCGTCCCTGACGACCGACTTCAAATTCTTCGGCGACAGCAGCGGTCAGCCGCCTGTGCCGGGCGCAAACGCGATGGCGCTTGCGAGCACCCCGCGCAGCGTCGCGGACTGGCGCAAGGATTTGCAGGGCAAGGACTCCAAGGTCGCCTATGACCTCGTGATCGCCGACGACAGCGTGGAGGCCTATCAGGCCTATATCGAGCTGTACGCGCAGGACGTCCGCACGCCGCGCGTGCGCACGGTGGTGGAGCGTCGACGCCAGATGCTGGCGTGGGACCGCGCGGTGGCGATCAACACCCGTGCTTCCTACGAAGCCTATCTGGCGAACTGGAACGCCAGCGATCTCGCCGCGACCGCGCGCCGGCTGCTGCTCCGTGTACAGAACCGCAACTACGTCTTGCCGGTTGCCGCCACAGCGGTCCCGGTCGCCGTCGCAATGGCGCCGACCTGTCCGTGCTCGGCACCGACGCCGGCAACGCCGATCAACCCGACGGTTGCGCCCATCATCAAGAAGCGCGTCGACGACACTCCGCCCAAGCGCAAGGTCGTCGACACGCCGCCGAAGCGCCGTCCGCCGCCTGATGAAGTCGTCGAACGCGCACCGCCGCAAGGACCACCGCCCGCCGCGATCATGGAAGGTATCGGCATCGGTGTCGGGCTTGGCATGGGAATGGGCATGGGCGGCGGAGGCCGTGGCGGAGGGATGGGACACGGCGACTACGGTCGTGGCACCAGATACTGAGGCCGCCGCACTGCGATAGACACAGATGTCCGCAAGCATCGCTTGCGGACATTTCTGTTGACGGGACAGTGCCGCCGCTGTCTGCCGCCCTGCAATCCGGAAATGCTGTAGTCTGACCGACCGACACGCACCTTCCGGGGATTCGACGCCGATGCCAAACAACGCCCACGCCAAAGGCTCATGGCCTCTGTTCAACTCGCTTGCGTCCTATTCCCTGCCCGGCGATCTCATGGCGGGGCTGACGCTCGCGGCCATCGCGATCCCCGAGCAGATGGCGACCGCACGGCTCGGCGGCTTCGCGCCGCAGATCGGCTTCTTCGCCTTCATGGCGGGCTCGCTCGGCTTTGCGCTGCTCGGCGGCAACCGCTTCCTGTCCTGCGGCGCCGATTCCACGATCACGCCAATTTTTGCCGGCGGGCTTGCGGCGCTCGCCACTGCCGGCTCGCCCGAATATCAGGGGCTCGCGATCGCGCTGGCCTTGATGGTCGGCGCGATGATGCTGGCCGGCGGCGCGTTTCGGCTCGGCGGCATCGCCAATCTGTTGTCGATGCCGGTGATGGTCGGCTTCCTCGCCGGCATCTCCGTCCACATCATCGTGTCGCAATTGCCGGGCGTGCTTGGACTGGAATCGCCTGGTGGCCCGACGCTCGATCGCATCGGCGTGCTCGCGACCGAGATCGGCCGCACCAATCCCATCACATTCTGCATCGGCTTCGGCGTGCTGGCAGTGGTCTTCATCTCCGAGAAGATCAGCGCCAAAATTCCGGGCGCGCTGATCGGGCTCGTCGGCGCGACGCTGGCGACGATCGCGCTTGGTCTCGAGAGCAGGGGCGTCAACGTCGTCGGCACGGTGCCGGGCACGCTGCCGCGGCCGACCTTCCCTGATCTTGCGCCGGAGCTCTGGATACGGCTGGTGCCGCTCGCTTTCGTGGTGACCGTGGTGGTCATGGTACAGACCGCGGCCACCACGCGGTCCTTCCCGTCCGATCCCGACAAGCCCGCCGATGTCGACCGCGACTTCCTCGGCGCCGGCGCCGGCAGCGTGCTGTCAGGCCTGTTCGGCGCATTTCCGGTCAATGCCAGCCCGCCGCGCACGGGCATCGTCGCCGAGACCGGCGGACAATCGCAGCTCGCAGGCCTCGCGGCGGCCGTCATCGTGCTGTTGTTGCTCGCGTTCGGGACGGGATTGCTGCGCCACGTCCCGGATGCAGCCCTTGGCGGCATCCTGCTGTTCGTGGCGCTGCGGATCATCCGCATCAAGCAGATCGTCACGATCTATCGCCAATCCTTCAGCGAATTCCTCCTGATCGTCGCCACCGCGGCGCTGATCATCGTGCTGCCGATCCAGCAGGGCGCATTCCTCGGCATCGTCCTGTCGCTGCTGCACGGCATCTGGAGCACGACCCGCGCGCGGCTGGTCGAGTTCGAGCGCGTGCCTGGCACCACGATCTGGTGGCCGGCGCACCCGCACCTCACCGGCGAGCGCGTCAATGGCGTCGCCGTGATCGGGCTCCAGGCACCGCTGTCTTTCCTCAACGCGCCGGGCTTTCGCAACGATGTAAGCAAGGTGATCACGACAGACGCGCCGCAACTGCTGGTGCTGGAGGCGAGCGGCATGGTCGAGATCGACTTCACCGCCGCGCAGATCCTGCTCGACGTCTTCAAGGTGTGCAACGCGCAAGGCGTCACGGTCGCTTTGGCGCGGCTGGAATCTGTGCGCGCGCAGGACGCCTTCGAGCGCTTCAAATTGTTCGATGTCCTGCCGAAGGAGCACGTCTTCCACAGCGTGGACGAGGCCGTGCACAGACTGGCGAAGTAGAGCGTTCGACCGATCGTCGAATGATCTATCCCGCGGGTTCCAGTGTGCTAGCCTGCACGGCTTGAGATGCTCGGCCTTATCCTGGAAGTGACATGAAGCGACGAGGGTTCATCACGCTGCTTGGGGGCGCGACGGTTGCATGCACAGTCGCAGCGCGCGGGCAATCGACAAAACGGCCGACCATTGGTTTCCTGGGAACGGTTGCACAATCATCTTGGACCCGGTCCATCGCCTCGTTCGAAGCGAGGCTGCGCGAACATGGTTGGATTGAAGGTCGCAATGTTGCTGCCATCGATTATCGCTGGGCAGACGGGCGAAACGATAGGATCGCCGAAATTGCCGCGGAGTTCGTCCGTCAGAAGGTTGATATCATTGTGACCGGAGGAAACGCGGTCCTCGCGCTCAAGAAGCTGACGTCCACCATTCCGATCGTGTTCGCCGTGGCCGTGGATCCGGTTGGCAGCGGCTTCGTCGACAATTTGTCCAGACCTGGAGCCAACGTGACCGGCTTGTCAATCCAGGGGCCCGATCTTGCAGGCAAACGAACCGAGCTTTTGCGGGAAGTAGTCCCCGGTCTCCAAGGGCTGGCTGTGATGGCCAACGTTGCCTATCCGGCCGCGAAGCAAGAGTTGGCCGAGGTTCAGGCCGCAGCGCGCGCCCTTGGCGTCAAGGTGGTCGCACTGGAAATCCGCGGCGAGCAGGATATCACGCCTGCGTTCGAAGGACTGAAGGGACGAGCCGAAGCGGTCTACATCGCGAGCGAAGCGCTGGTTGACGCCAGACAAGTTACGATCAACGAGCTGGCTTTGAACGCGCGGCTGCCGACCATCTGGGGTGTCAGTGGTGGTGTCCGAAGTGGCGGGCTCATGTCGTACGGACCGAGCCTTCCGGCCCTGTTCCGCCGGGCGGCCGACTACGTCGATCAGATATTACGCGGGGCCAAGCCGGCCAATCTACCAGTTGAACAGCCGACCAAATTCGAGCTCGTAATCAACTTGAAGACCGCGAAAGCATTGGGGCTGAACGTGTCACCCGCGCTGCTCGCCCGCACCGACGAAGTGATTGAATAGGACTATTTGCAAGGCTGCGTTCGCGGCCTTCCGCTCCCCATCGCCCCTGCCCGGACCCGGCTTTGCGAGTCCTCGCCCTAAACCAGCGTCGGATGATCCCGCTGCACCGTTTCGCGGATCCAGCTGGCATGGATCGCGCGAAACAGGATCTGCGCCGTCTTGAGGTCGTTCGCCGCCATGCAGAGATTGACGATGCGATGCACTGCGTCGTCGCGCATCAGGCCATCGGAGATCTTCATCGCGATCTCCATCGCGACTTTCGCTGCGCGCTCATAGCGCGCGCTCTCGCTCTTGTCGTTACGCGCATATCCCGCGGCGCTCTGGGCCGCAGCGTCACAGATGGCGCGGATGCGCGCGGCGGCTTCGATGTCGCCGAGCGGCCATTCGATCTTTTCGTCCCATATGTCCGCCGGCTTCCGCTTCGCGAACCACTTCATCGCGCCACCACCCGCGGTCTTCCGCATCAGGCCCGCTCAGCATAGAGAGACCGATCGAGATCGGCGAGACGATTTTTTACATCACACTCCTTGGCCGGGCCGGTTCAGGAGGTTCGACGCGGTCCGATGGCTTCGAATTGTGCCTTCTGCTCGTCGTTGAGCGTGTTGTAAAAATCCTCCAACGCCGCGCGAACCGACTTGACGCCGTCGAGCATCACGTCGAGCCGCTTGCGGACCGCTGCCATGCGCGCCGGCGGCGTCATCACGTCGCCAGGCTGACACGCTGCCTTCAGAGATGCGCTGACCTTGGCACTGGTATCCTGGAGCACTTGCAGCGCTGCGCGCTGGGTGTCGTTGGGATGAAGCCTCGCCTCAAGGTCGGCACTAGGCCAGTCGAGCGCAGCGGGCGCACCGCAGCCCTGGACCAGCGACGTCCCGGCCTTGCCGGATGCTGTGACGCGCCGCTGGTCTTCAGCCAGCGCATTGAAGCGCGCCTTCTGCTCGTCGGCGAGTGGGCCGTAGAATTTATCCAGGGCGGGTTGAACAAGATCGACGGCCTTCTCCATCGCCTCGATGCGCAGTTGCATCGCCGCCAGCCGTCCCGGCGCGGTCGCCGCGACTTGCGTCGGGCAGGAGGCACGGATCATCCCGGCCGCATCCATCGAGGCGTTGCCTAGCTCGTCGAGGCTTGCGCCTTGCGCTTCGGTCGGCTGCACCGCTGCGGCGATCTGATCGATCGGCAGACCGACGATTTCGCGGCGGTCGCTGCCGCAGAGCTGATCCAGCGCAACACCACGCGCTTGCCGACGCCCCTGCTGTCGCGGCGCCAGATAGGTCGACAAACCGTCGTAACCGTAGGGCCCGAACAAGCCGGCATAGATGTCCGGATAGCCATAACCCCAGAAGCCGAGACCGTCGCCCCAGATCGTGTAGTCGTAGAGATCGTTGTACGCGAACGGCCAGAACAGCGGTCCGACCCAGCCATAACCGCCTCCTGTATGTTGCCACCATCCGCTGCTCGCACCGTGCCAGCCGGCGAGTGCCGCCGCCGCAGCGATTTGGGCGCGCGCCGCCGGGTTGCCGATCAGACGGCCGTTGCGAAACACACTGGAGTGCAGATTGAACCCATTGCGGAAATTCGCACGACGGACGGATGCATTGCGCATCTGACCGAAGTTCGGACCGCCATGTCGAGCGCCTCTCGCAAAGCGAGGCCCGCCATGATGCCCGCCGCCATGCGCGTGCCCACCACCGTGTCCGCCGCCATGATGGCCACCGCCATGCCCGCCGCCGTGACCACCACCATGGCCACCACCGTGCCCGCCTTTACCCAGAGCCGCGCCCGCCAGCATGCAGGCAACCGCCATCACGGCAATTCCAATGACCGGTCGCAACATCGCACCCTCCCGCAGAGCCGCGCCATTGAGGCATCGGAAATTGTCGGGAATTGGAACCAGCATGGCCGCCGAAAGTTCCGCGAGCGCGACGCGGCAATGCCGCGCGCTACGCCTGCGGCACGATCTTGCCGGGGTTGAAAATATTTTGCGGATCGAGTGCCTTTTTCAGCGCACGCATCGCGTCCAGTGCTTCGGGGCCGAGCTCGGCCTTGAGATATTTTTGCTTGCCCTGGCCGATGCCGTGCTCGCCGGTGCAGGTTCCGTCCATCGCCTGCGCGCGCTCGACCAGGCGATGCATGAACTCCTCGCCGCGCGCCATCTCGGCCGCATCGTTGGTGTCACACACCAGCGAGCAGTGGAAATTGCCGTCGCCGACATGACCGACGATCGGCGACAACAGATTGAGCCGCTTGAGATCCTCCTCGGTCTCGCTGACGCAATCGGCAAGGCGCGAAATCGGCACGCAAACGTCGGTTGCGACCACGCCGATGCTGTCGCCGGGACGCAGCGCCTTGACGGACCAGTACGCATCGTGCCGCGCCTGCCACAGTTTGGTGCGATCCTCCGGCTTGGTGGTCCACGAAAAATCGCCGCCGCCGCACTCCCTGGCGATCTCGCCGAAAGCCTTTGACTGCTCGGCGACCTCGATCTCGCTGCCGTGGAATTCCATCAGCAGCAGCGGCGTCTCCGGCAGCGTCAGCTTCGAATAGGCGTTGCAGGCCTTCACCTGCGCAGCGTTGAGCAGCTCGATGCGCGCCACGGGAATGCCGGTCTGGATCGCCAGGATGACGGCCTGACACGCCCCATGCACGGTCTCGAACGACACCGCGCCGGCCGCGATCGTGTCAGGGATGCCGCGCAGCCGAATGGTCAACTCGGAGATGATGCCGAGTGTGCCCTCGGCGCCGACGAACAGATGCGTCAGATCGTAGCCGGCCGACGACTTCTTCGCGCGCGTGCCCGTGGTGATGATCTCGCCGTCGCCGCGCACCACTTTCAACGCCAGCACGCTGTCGCGCATGGTGCCGTAGCGCACCGCGTTGGTGCCGGAGGCCCGGGTCGAGGCCATGCCGCCGAGCGAGGCGTCCGCGCCGGGATCGATCGGGAAGAACAGGCCCTGGTCGCGCAGGTGCTCGTTGAGCGCCTTGCGGGTGACGCCGGGCTGGATCACGCAGTCGAGGTCCTCGGCGTGCACCGCGAGCACCTTGTTCATGTCGCGCAAATCGATCGAGATGCCGCCGGCGGGCGCGTTGACCTGGCCCTCGAGCGAGGTGCCGGTGCCGAAAGGAATCACGGGCACACCGTTTTTCGCACAGATGCGCACCACATCCTGGATGTCGGCGGTCTCCTGCGCCATCACCACGCCGTCAGGCGGCTGGTTGACGATCCATGTGGTGGTGTGGCCGTGCTGCTCGCGGACGGCCTGCGAGGTGATGAGGCGATTGCCGAAGCGTGCGGCAAGCTGCTCCAAGGCGCTTGCAAGGGCTTTCGGCTCGACCCGCGGCGGATTATTGGTGATAGCAGTACCCACGGATAGTCCTCCCGACAGAAGAAACCGTGGCAAAGGACATCTCACCGGTCAAGTCAAGGGACCGGACGCATAGCCAGGGAATGAGACATGCCGGAGAGTGCCGCCGCAGCCGCCACGCCTGAGCCGTTCCGCTCCTCGATCATGCAGATCGAGCCGCAATGGATCGACTATAACGGCCATCTCAACATGGCCTATTACAACGTGATGTTCGACCGGGCGATCGACCAGATGTGGCTGCAACTCGGGATCGGGCCCACGTACATGAAGGAGCGCAACGGCTCGACCTTCACGGCCGAATGCCACGTGCGCTATCTGCGCGAGATCCATCTTGGAGATCCCGTGCAAGTCTCTGTCTGGCTGCTGGAAGCGGACGACAAGCGCCTGCACACCTTCCAGGAGCTGCGGCACGCGACCGAAGGCTGGCTGTCGGCCACCTCCGAGAACATGTCGCTGCACATCGACATGGGCTCACGCAAAGTCGCGGCATTCCCGCCCGACATCCGCGAGCGCATTACGACCGTGGTCAAGTCTCACAGCGCCGTCACACGGCCCGAGGGCATCGGGCGGAACGTAGCGATGCCCTCGAAGCGGTAGCCGCTAGATCCTGCGGCCGCGGGCGAGGCCGACCACGGCCGAGACCAGGAACAGGACCACCGCGACGAAGAAGATGATCTTGGCGATTTCGATCGACGCGCCGGCAAGGCCGCCAAAGCCCAGGATACCGGCGATCAGTGCGATAACCAGAAACGTCACTACCCAGCTCAGCATGGTCAAAACCTCTGTTTCGATGTCTGTCTGCGATCGGCGCGGCTGAGGCGCCTCACTTGCAGAAACAATCGCCATCTCGGAACATTGGTTCCGGCCGCGAGGGGCTGGAAATTCGCCTGACAGGCCGGAACAAATCGGCCCTCCGCGCACGTGGAAAACCCGACACGGCCGCCCCATATAGGCATCAATCCCTGTTAAGAAGGCTCCCTTCCACCACCCCGCGGTGCCATCGTGGGGCCAATGATTCGCATGACCGAGCCGACCAAGATCAGCAGCGTTCCCGACCACCAGCCCGCAGCCGGCGGCATCGCCGCGCGTGCGCGCGCCTCGGTAGGTCCGAAATACCTCACCGGGCTCAATCCGGAGCAGCGCGACGCCGTGGAGACGCTGGATGGCCCGGTCCTGGTGCTGGCCGGCGCCGGCACCGGCAAGACCCGCGTCCTCACCACCCGCATCGCCCATATCCTGAGCCAGGGCCGCGCCCGCCCCGCCGAGATCCTGTCGGTGACCTTCACCAACAAGGCCGCGCGCGAGATGAAGCACCGGCTCGGCCAGATGCTGGGCCAGGCGGTCGAGGGCATGCCGTGGCTCGGCACCTTCCACTCCATCGGCGGCCGCATCCTGCGCACCCATGCGGAGCTGGCGCAGCTCAAGTCGAATTTCACCGTACTCGACACCGACGACCAGGTCCGGCTGTTGAAGCAATTGCTGCAGGCCGACAACATCGACGACAAGCGCTGGCCCGCGCGCATGCTGGCCGGCCTGATCGACGGCTGGAAGAACCGCGGCCTGACGCCGTCGCAGGTGCCGTCGGGCGAAGCTGCCGTCTTCGCCAACGGCAAGGGCGGCAAGCTTTATGCGAGCTACCAGGAGCGGTTAAAGATCTTGAACGCGGCGGATTTCGGCGATCTGCTGCTTGAAGACATCCGGATCTTCCGCGAGCATCCGGATATCCTTCGGCAGTATCAGCAGCGCTTCAAATTCATCCTGGTGGACGAGTATCAAGACACCAACGTCGCGCAATATCTGTGGCTGCGGCTGCTGTCGCAGGCGCCCTCTTCCACCTCTCCCCGCCTGCGGGGAGAGGTCGCAGCGCGAAGCGATGCGAGTGAGGAGAACTCTCCGCAGACCGCGCTCGTGGAGACTCCCCCTCATTCCGACCTTCTCAGTGCGAGTGAAGCTCGTCACACCCCCGCAAGCGGAGAGGAGCAGAAGTCCCACGTCAAAAACATCTGCTGCGTCGGCGACGACGACCAGTCGATCTATGGCTGGCGCGGCGCCGAGGTCGACAACATCCTGCGCTTCGAGCATGATTTTCCCGGGGCCAAGGTCATCCGCCTCGAGCGCAACTACCGCTCGACCGGCCACATCCTCGCCGCCGCCTCGCACCTGATCGCGCATAACGAAGGCCGGCTCGGCAAGACGCTGCGCACCGAGGACCAGGACGGCGAGAAGGTCACGGTCACGGGCTCGTGGGATTCGGAAGAAGAAGCCCGCGGCATCGGCGAGGAGATCGAGCAGATCCAGCGCCAGGGCGATAAGCTCAACGAGGTCGCGATCCTGGTGCGCGCGTCCTACCAGATGCGCGAGTTCGAAGACCGCTTCGTCACGCTCGGCCTGCCCTATCGCGTCATCGGCGGCCCGCGCTTCTACGAGCGCGCCGAAATTCGCGATGCGCTCGCCTATCTGCGCGTCATCAATTCGCCGGCCGACGACCTCGCCTTCGAGCGCATCGTCAACGTACCCAAGCGCGGCCTTGGCGACGCCACCGTGCAGATGCTGCACGACCACGCCCGCAAGCGCCGCATTCCCTTGTTCGAAGCCGCGCGCGCCGTGGTCGAGACCGACGAGTTGAAGCCGAAGGCGCGCGGATCCTTGCGGGATGTCGTTGCCCAGTTCGACCGCTGGCGGGCCCAGCGCGAGGTCACTGCACATACGGATCTCGCCCAGATCGTGCTCGACGAGAGCGGCTACACCGAGATGTGGCAGAAGGACCGTTCGGCGGATGCCGCGGGCCGGCTGGAGAACCTGAAAGAGCTCGTGCGCTCGATGGAAGAGTTCGAGAACCTGCAAGGATTCCTCGAGCACATCTCGCTGGTGATGGACCGCGACAGCGGCGCCGACGAAGACGCGGTGTCGCTGATGACGCTGCATTCGGCCAAGGGCCTCGAATTCGACAACGTGTTCCTGCCAGGCTGGGAGGAAGGCCTGTTTCCGAGCCAGCGTACGCTCGACGAGCAGGGCCGCGCCGGTTTGGAAGAAGAGCGACGGCTCGGCCATGTCGGCCTGACCCGCGCACGGCGTCGCGCTATGATCTATTTCGCGACCAACCGGCGCATCCATGGCACCTGGTCGACCACGATCCCCTCGCGCTTTCTCGACGAATTGCCGGCGGCCAATGTCGAGATCACGGAATCCAAGGGTGGCTCGGCCTGGGGCGGCACCGGCGGCTACGGCGCCTCGCGCTTCGACGACATGGAAGCCTTCGGCTCGACCTATGCGACGCCGGGCTGGCAGCGTGCCCAGGCCAACCGCAATCGCGGCGGCGGCCGCAATGGCGGTGGTGGCAGAAGCGGCGGCTTCGAGGAAGAGGCCGCAACATTCTCATCGTCTTCGTCTTCAGGCCCCGATTTCGGCAGCTTCTCGTCGCGTCGCCGCGGTCCCCTGACGATCGAAGGCGAACTGGTCGCCAAATCGACCGGCACGACGTCGGAATTCTCGCTCTCCGACCGCGTCTTCCACCAGAAATTCGGCTATGGCCGCATCACCAAGATCGACGGCAACAAGCTCACCATCGCCTTCGACAAGGCCGGCGAGAAGAAGGTCGTGGACAGCTTCGTCCAGCGGGCGTGAGCCCGCCATGCCCCACTACGTTGCCATCATCGAAGACAATGGCCCCGACGACGTCAGCCTGTGGTTTCCGGACCTGCCCGGCTGCATCTCCGGCGGCGACGACGTCGACGAGGCCCTGGAGAGCGCGTCCGAGGCGATCGCATTCTATGCGGAGGAGCTGACCGAGGACGGCCGCCAGCTTCCGCCGCCGCGGACATTGGACGAACTCAAGGCCGATCCCGATTTTGCCGACGACATCAGGAACCATACGGCCGTCCTGATCGAATTTCCGCCCAGCGACAACGCCCAAGAGTGAGGGCCGAGTGAGGACTGTTCGCCGCACTCGCCAGACTCTCGACAGTCCCGGAGCGAACAGCCCTTGACCATGGCGAACTTCCCCGTATCAGATGCAACCATGGTCCGGGGCTCCATCACACTGATCGTGCTTGCATTGGGGATGCCGTCGCTAGCGACGGCGGAAACCATGAGCTTTGGCGATTCGATCGGGCTGCTGGCCAAGAGCTGCGGAGCGGAAATCGTCGCCAATTGCCGCGGCGTCAATCCAGACTCGACCCGCCTGAAGGAATGCCTGTCCCGCAATCGGGATGCGCTCTCCCAACAGTGCCAAAGCGATTATCTTGCCGCGTTCGACGCCATCCAGAAGCGCATCGCCGCCCGCGTCACGGTCGCGAACGCCTGCCAGCGCGAGATCGTCAAGGTTTGCGGCGGCTCGACCAAGGAGACCAGCAAGTCGGTCCCCTGCCTGATCTCGACTCCCAAGGGCATCAGCAACAACTGCTTGAAGGCCGTCGACGACGCGGGGTATCGATGATGCGCGCCATCGGGCACCTCGCCACCGGGATCGGCTTCGCATTGGGCCTCGCTCTGCTTGCCGGCCCGGCCGGGGCGCAGACGGCCCCGACCCGCGACGACATCATCGGCAAGCTCAATCGCTTCGAGGAGACCCCCGAGGTCGACTTCCCAGCGTTGAAGCAGCAGGTGATGGAGCGGGCCAAGGCCAGGATCAAGAACGATCCGGGTCCGGTGAACCGGCCGCTGATCGCCCCTGACCTCGCCAAGCTGCCCGCCTTCAACGCCCAAATCCAGTTCGACGCCGACACGCCGATCATCCAGCCGGAGTCCTACCAGACCGTCGGCCGCATCGCCGACGCGCTGGTTCACGCTTCGCTGCTTCCCTACACGTTCCTGATCGTCGGCCATGTCGAGTCCAATTCGAAGACGCGGGAGGCCAACGCGATCCTGAGCCAGCGCCGGGCTGACGCGATCCGCGACGTGCTGGTGAACACGTTCAAGATTTCGACCAAGCGGCTCCAGCCGATCGGCCTCGGCGAGGAGCAGTTCCTCGACCGCACCAAGCCGACCTCGGCCGTCAACGGTCAGTTGCAAATCCTGACCTTTGCCAAGGTGCCCGATGAAGCACCCCGTCCCGCGGCAGCACCTGCGCCTGCGACGAAAAAGCCCGCCAAGAGACATTGAGCGCGCGACCGTCGCGCCCGCCGGAACTCTTTGAAGTTCTGTCCATTTTGTGAAGTGTCTCACAGCGCGACATTGCAGCTTTGCGCGACAATAGTGCCGGTTTGTGCACTGCCCTATCCGGTGCTATAGGCTGTCTTCGCCCTTCCCCGACCCTGTGCCGCACGAGACCAAGATGGCTGGCTATTTTCAACGCCAACTGGCCGATTATGTCGAATACCATCGCGATCCCTGGAATTGCGCGATGCATGTGGTCGGCATTCTCCTGCTCTTCACCGGCGCGACGCTGCCGCTGACGCGGGTCGCTTTTCCGATGTTCGGGGTCGAGGTGAGCCTGGCGGTGATTTTGGCGCTGCCCGTGCTGGTATACTGGCTGATGCTGGACGCCGGGGTCGGCTTCGGCATCCTCGTGTCGATGATCGTGCTACTTTGGGTCGCAACCTCGATCGGCAATCAGGTCTCAACCGCCATGATGTGGTCGATTTTTGCGGTGCTGATCGGGCTTGGTGTCGCGGCACAGATCGTTGGCCACAGGGTATTCGAGGAGCGGCAGCCGTCGATGGTCGACCACCCCACGCATTTTCTGCTTGGACCAATGTTCGTTATGGCAAAATTATTCATTGCATTGGGCTTCCGTCGCGACCTTGCCGCGATTCTGGTGCCTGTTCAGACCAATTCCCTTTCAACCCGATAGCTCTAGAAGCGAAACAGCAAACCTTCTGCATGGCTCTCGTACTGGTTACCGGTGGCAGCGGCTTCATCGGACATCATCTCGTAGAAGTGCTCCGCGCCCGTGGGCAGCGGGTGCGCGTGCTCGATGTTCGCCCGCCAGCCACACCGAACGCTGACGTCGAATATGTGCACGGCTCGGTGCTTGATGGCACCGCGGTCGATGCCGCGATGTCGGGAGCCGATCAGGTCTATCACCTCGCCGGCCTGCCCGGCATGTGGGTCGCCAACAAGCAGGACTTCCACGACGTCAATTTCCGCGGCACCGAGGTCGTGCTCGGGGCTGCGATGAAGCGCAATGTGTCGCGCTTCCTGCACTGCTCGACGGAATCGATCCTGTTCCCTTATGCGAGCCTCAATGGCGTTGCCGCCGAGGAGGCGCTCCAACCAGCCGACGCGATGCCGGGCGCCTATACGCGCTCGAAGTCGCTCGCCGAGCATCATGCCGCGAAGGCCGCTGCCGCCGGCTTCCCGCTCGTGATCGGCACGCCGACCATGCCGATCGGCGCCGCGGACCACAATCTGACGCCACCGACGGCGATGCTCTGGTACTTCCTTCAGAAGAAGGTGCAGCCGCATCTCGACTTCCTGGTCAATATCGTCGACGTCCGCGACGTCGCCATGGGCCTCGTGCTGACGATGGAACGCGGCCGCCTCGGCCAGCGCTACATCCTCGGCGGCGACTGTGTCCGGCTCGGCCAGATCCTGCGGATGATGTCGGCGATGAGCGGCCGGCGGCAATATCCCGTCGTCGTTCCCGGCAAGATTGCCGAGCTCTCCGCCATCATGCTCGAATCGATCTCCGATCGCATCACGCGCCGCCCGCCGAACGGCACCGCCGAGGGCGTGCGCATCGCGCTTGCCGCGAGCGACCTCTCGATCGGCAAGGCGCGCACCGAGCTCGGCTATGCGCCGCGCCCGATCGAGCCGGTGCTGCGCGAAACCATCACCCATCTGCTCGCCCGCAACGGCCAGCAGCCCTCCGGCGCCATCAAGCATCACGCGCTCTCATCGCGCGCGAGCTAGGCCCGCCGCCCAAACCAAAGAACCTTCCCGCATGTCCTTCGATTTCAGCAAGCTTCTCTCCGTGGCCTGGGGTGGCTGGACCACAACCTGGCCGACTGAACTGCTGGCCCTGATCTGGGTCGCCTTTCTCGCCAGCTGGGTCGGCGCTTCGTTCTGGCAGGGCCGGACCAAGAAGCAGGTCATGACGCTGGAGTCGCAGCGCTATCGCCTGCCGATCCTGATCGGCGGCATCCTGTACACGCCCTGGATCGCACAGGCTCTGGGCTGGAAGCCGCTCTGGGTGCTCGGCAACACCGGCATCGCCATCGCCGCGCTTCTCTCGATCGGCGGCATCGCCTTCGCCTGGTGGGGCCGGCTGCATCTCGGAAAATTCTGGTCCAACACCATCACCCACAAGGAAGACCACCGCGTCATCGACACCGGCCCCTACGGCCTCGTGCGTCACCCGATCTACACGGGACTGATCTTCGGCATGCTCGTCACCGGCATTGCGATCGGCCTGGTCACGACGATCCTCGGCGCCATCCTGATCTCGCTCGGCATGTGGCAGAAGGGCCGGATGGAAGAGGTGTTCCTCTCCAAGGAGCTCGGCGAAGACGCCTATGGCGCCTATTGCCGCCGCGTGCCGATGATCATTCCGTTCCTGTCGCCGCGGTGATAGCGCGGAACCAGCCAGGAACCGCCCCTCCGCTCGCCTGTTAGCCCTCGACACCTGCATCAGCCGCAGAGCATCGAGCCATGTCGGACGCCTACGATTATTTTCGCGCGCACGCGATTGCGGCGGTCCTCAAGGCGCGGGCGCTGCCGCCGGGGCGGCCGAAGCTGAAACAGCGCATAGTGGCGCGCGTCTATCATCTCCTGTCCAAGGAGGCCGCGCTCACCCCGAACGTCCATCACCTCGACGATTTCAGGCACGCCCGACGGCTGGAGCGGCAGGTCCGGCGCTGATCTCGTCGCCTATGCAAATTCGATCAGCAGCCATTCCACGGGAATAGACGCCGCGCGAGTTCCGCCCCGGTTGACCTTTTGACCGCTACCCAGTTGGATGCGCGCGCAAAAGGCACGACGGCATTCCATCGTCGATCTGGAGAGATCGGCGGTCATGCGGAGACTAGCTTCCTGGCCCGCGCGGGGCTTGGTGCGATCCGGCGTTCGATGTGCCGCAGGGTTCGACAGGGGCTTCATCATGACTTTTTCGAGTATCTTCGCGCAGTTCGTCGCAGTCCTCGGCGGCGCCGCACTGCAATGGCGGAAGCTGACCGGCACCGAGGCCGCGCCGGCCTGGGGCCAGGCACCGGCCATTCCTGACGCCAAGCCGCAAGGCGCGATCCCGACCCTGAAGATGCCGACCGCACGTGGCTGGAGCCAGGGCCAGAAGCCGACGGTCGCGCCCGGGCTCAAGGTCAACGCGTTCGCAACAGACCTCGATCATCCGCGCTGGATCGAGGTGCTGCCCAATGGCGACGTGCTGATCGCGGAAGCGACGCAGATCGCTGGCCCCCCGCGCAGCGTGTTCCACTACGCGATGCAGGCGACGATGCGCCGCGCAGCAGCGCTCGGCGTGTCCGCCAACCGCATCACGCTGTTGCGCGACAAGGACGGCGACGGTGTCGCCGAAGTCCGCGGCGCCTTCATGGAGAACCTCAACCAGCCGTTCGGCATGGCGCTGGTCGGCGACACCTTTTATGTCGGCAACACCGACGGCGTGATGGCATTTCCTTACGTCGCCAACGCCGACCGCATCACCGCGCCGGGCAAGCGGCTTGCCACGTTCAAGCCGAGCGGCCACTGGACGCGCAGCCTGCTCGCAAGCCCCGACGGCAAGAAGCTCTATGCCGGCGTCGGATCGCTCAGCAACATTGCCGAGACGGGCATGGAGGTCGAGGAAGGTCGCGCCGCTGTCTACGAACTCGACCTCGCCGCCGGCACGCATCGCATCTTCGGCGCGGGCCTGCGCAACCCGGTCGGGCTTGCATGGGAGCCGAATACGAACGTGCTCTGGACTGTCGTCAACGAGCGCGACGGCCTCGGTGACGAGACGCCGCCCGACTATCTGACCTCGGTGCGCGACGGCGGCTTCTACGGCTGGCCCTATTGCTATTGGGGCAAGACGGTGGACGACCGCGTGCCGCAGGATGCGGCGATGGTCGCCAAGGCGCTTCAACCGGACTACGCGCTCGGCGGCCACACTGCGTCACTCGGCCTCTGCTGGATGCCCGCAGGGACCTTGCCCGGCTTCCCGGACGGCATGGTGATCGGCCAGCACGGCTCTTGGAATCGCAGCAAGCTGTCCGGCTACAAGCTGGTGTTCATCCCGTTCGAGAGCGGAAAGCCGTCCGGCCCCGGTCGCGACATCTTGTCCGGCTTCCTCTCCCCGGACGAGAAGGAATCCTACGGCCGCCCGGTCGGCGTCGTGATCGGCCCCGACAGGAAGTCGCTGCTGATGGCAGACGACGTCGGCAACGTGATCTGGCGCGTGACGGCTGCTTAAAAATTACGTCCCCACACACAACGTGGCGCGCTGCTTGCGGAGCAGCGCGATCACGGACAGCGCGGTGATCATCCCGGTCTTGGGGTTTTCGGACGGGATGTTCTCGATGCCCATGGAGAACCGCGCCGAATCCGCCTCGACCTCGATGCGATGAACATTGCGCGTCACGGTGGGGTCGGCCCAGACCTGCATCTGGGTGCGATCGGGCCCGATGCCCGCCAGCGACAGCGCAACGGCGACATTGACGTTCGCCGGAAAACCCTTCGCCGCATCGCGCGCGCGGCCCTCGAACAGCTTGAGCGGCTCGCGAAGATTGTCGAGATCGATGTTGTTTTGAACGATGAACGGCGCGCCCTTCAGCCCGTCGATTGGCTTGCGCGTCACCATCTTCACCGAATGTATGATCCCAACTGCGGCAGCGTTGACCGCATCGAGCCCGATCAGCGCGCCCGTCGGCACGAGGATGCGGCCGCCATTGGCACGGGCGAGATCGACGAGATCGAAATTGTCGAGAAGCCCGCCGACGCTGACGACGATGGCGGACCTGCCGCGCTTCACCGCAGGCTCCACGATCGCGCGCAGCTGACTGCTCGGCGCACATTCGACAACGATGTCGGCCGCGTCGCCGAGCTGGTCGATCGGAAGGATTTGCGGCCGATGGCGCAGGCCTCCCAGAAACGCGTGATGCTTGCCGGGATCGCGCACGGCCACGGCCGACAGCATCAGCCCCTCGATGCCCTGATCGAGCGCCGTCGCGATCTTGGTGCCGATCGAGCCCAGGCCCGCGATGGCCACCCGCAATTCGTTCGAAGCTTTCTGTTCAGTCATCGCATCACACCTTTTGTCAGGCCAGTGTCATAGCGTCTCACGCCTCCCGCGCATAGCTGCGCAGGCGCGCCTCCAACACCGCCAGCATGGCATCGCGGGAGGGATCGCGCGAGCCGCGCAACCAGGCCGCCGCCAGCGGCAGCCGGCCGACAGGACCGCTCTGCTTCGGCTTGAGCGGCACGAAGCGCACGCCAGTCACCGCCATCCGTGTGGTCCAGCGCGGCACGATCGCAACGCCAAGCCTGGTTGCCACGAGATTGATGATGGTCTGCTTCTCGTCGGCGACCTGCACGATGCGCGGCGTCATCCCGGCTTGCTCGAACAGCTTTATCGTGAGGTCGTGGCTGTGCGGCCGCGAACGCCGGTCCGGCACCAGCATCGCCTCGTCGGCGATGTCGGCCAGCGTAATCGACTTGCGTGCGGCGAGCGCGTGGCGCTGCGGAAAGGCTACGATCGCGGTTTCCTGAAGCAGGTGCCGGAACTCCAGCCGCTTGTCGGCCCGGTCAGGCGGACGGACGAAGGCCAGATCGAGCGCGCCGGTCAGGATCTTCGGCAACAGCCTGATGGTCTTGTCCTCGAGAAGCTGCACCGAAACCTCGGGATGCCCGGCGCGAAAGTCGCGCAGCAACAGCGGCAGCAGCCCGGCGGCGGCGCTGTCGATGGCGCCGATCCGCAACCGCCGCGCGGCGCCCGCGCGCGAGCGGTTGCGCAAATTACTCTCGACGGCCTCGACCTTGGCGAGGATGGCGCGGGCATCGCGCAGCAGCGTCGCGCCGTCCTCGGTGAGCGAGACGGCACGGGTCGTGCGCGCGAACAGCCGCGTCCCCAGATCCTCTTCCAGCAGCCTGATCTGGCGACCGAGCGCGGACGGCAGCATCTGGAGATGCAGCGCGGCGCGGCCGAAATGCAGCTGCTCGGCCGCCGCCACGAAACATCGCAGCTGATGCAATTCCATCCCGGGTCCCCTCGTCTCGCCTCAGGCAACCGCATTGTGTGAGGTCGTCATGGCCGGGCTTGTCCCGGCCATCCACGCCTTTCCCCGCGGCACGAAGAACGTGGATGCCCGGGACAAGCCCGGGCATGACGCTGTGGAAACTTCACTGCGTCCAAAGTTCATCTCACGGCAGCCTTCCAAGGATTATATCATTTTTTTGTATAAACCAGCGCCAATTGAGTGCCCTGCCCATCCCCGCCTAGGCTCATGGCCGGCGTAGACCTTTCGGTCCGTCGACACAACAACAAGCCGGAACTTGAGGAGGCCAGGGGTGGCGAGCGAGATTCAGACGCGCGTGCTGCGCAAGATTACCTGGCGCATCGTTCCCTTCATCATGCTGCTCTACTTCGTGGCCTTCATCGACCGCGTCAATATCGGCTTCGCCTCGCTGACGATGAACAAGGACATCGGCCTGTCGCCGACCGTCTACGGCTTTGGTGCCGGCATCTTCTTCTGGGGCTATTTCCTGTTCGAGGTGCCCTCCAACATCATCCTGCACAAGGTCGGCGCGCGGATCTGGATCGCGCGGGTGATGATCACCTGGGGTCTCGTCTCGGCCGCGATGGCGTTCGTGCAGGGTGCGACCAGCTTCTACGTCCTGCGCTTCCTGCTCGGCGTCGCGGAAGCTGGTTTCTTCCCCGGCATCATCCTCTATCTCTCCTACTGGTTCCCGGCGCGCCAGCGTGCCGCGGTGACAGCGTTGTTCATGGCGGCCGCGCCGCTCTCGACCGTGCTGGGCTCGCCAGTCTCCGGCGCGCTGCTGCAGATGGACGGACTATTCGGATTCAAGGGCTGGCAATGGCTGTTCGTGCTCGAAGCGGTGCCTGCCGTACTGCTCGGCTTCGTCGTGCTGGCGTTCCTCACCGACCGGCCCGAGAAAGCAAAGTGGCTTGCGGAAGACGAGCGCCGCTGGCTGGTCGAGACCATGAACGAGGAGACCACCAGCAAGGCCGCGACCGCGAGCCACAGCATCTGGCGCGGGCTCGCCGATCCCCGCGTGCTGGCGCTGTCACTGATCTATTTCGGCACCTCGGCCGGCCTCTACACGCTCGGCGTCTGGGCGCCCCAGATCATCAAGCAGTTCGGTCTGTCATCGCTCCAGGTCGGATTCCTCAATGCGCTGCCGGCAACCGCGGCCGTCGTCGCCATGGTGCTGTGGGCGCGGCACTCGGACCGCACCGGGGAGCGCACGTGGCACGTGGTATGGGCCTGCCTGATCGCCGCAGCGGGCCTCGCCTATGCCGGCCTTGCATCCGGCGTTGTCGCCGTCCTGGTCGCGCTGGCACTCGTCAACATTGGCATCTCCTCGGCAAAACCGCCGCTCTGGAGCATGCCGACGCTATTCCTCTCCGGCCCCGCAGCCGCCGCCGGCATCGCCACCATCAACTCGATCGGCAATCTCGGCGGCTTCGTCGGGCCCGCCATGATCGGCTGGATCAAGGACCGGACCGGCAGTTTTGTCGGCGGGCTCTATTTCGTCTGCGGCCTGCTCGTTCTCTCGGCGGTCCTGACCCTGCTATTGTCGCGCGCGAAACCCGCGTCCAGCGAACCCGTCCCGCAAGCCCACTGATCTCTCAAACGGAGCACTTCCATGCGCACCCATTCGATCGCAGCCATTCCCGCCGACGGCATCGGCCCCGAGGTCATTTCGGCCGGCGTCCGCGTGCTGGAGGCGCTGGCAGAGCGCAGCGGCGATCTCGCCTTCAACGTCAAGACCTTCGACTGGGGCTCGGACTATTACAAGAAGCACGGCGTGATGATGCCGGCCGACGGCCTCGCCGATCTGAAGAAGTTCGACGCGATCTATTTCGGCGCGGTCGGCGCGCCCGATGTGCCCGACCACATCACGCTGTGGGGCCTGCGCCTGCCGATCTGCCAGGGCTTTGACCAATACGCCAACGTGAGGCCGACCAAGATCCTGCCCGGCGTCGCCTCGCCGCTGCGCAACGTCGGCGTTGGCGATCTCGATTGGGTGATCGTGCGCGAGAATTCGGAAGGCGAATATGCCGGCATGGGCGGCCGGGCACACAAGGGCCTGCCGGAAGAGGTCGGCACCGAAGTCGCGGTCTTCACCCGCGTCGGCGTTAGCAGGATCATGCGCTATGCCTTCCAGCTCGCGCAGTCGCGTCCGCGCAAGTTCCTGACGGTGGTGACCAAGTCGAACGCGCAGCGCCATGGCATGGTGATGTGGGACGAGATCGCTGCCGAAGTCGCGGCCGAATTCCCCGACGTGACCTGGGACAAGATGCTGGTCGACGCCATGACCGTGCGCATGACGCTGCACCCGAAGAGCCTCGACACCATCGTGGCGACCAATTTGCACGCCGACATCCTCTCCGACCTCGCCGGCGCGCTGGCGGGGAGCCTCGGCGTTGCGCCGACCGGCAACATCGATCCGCAGCGCCGCTTCCCCTCGATGTTCGAGCCGATCCACGGCTCGGCCTTCGACATCACCGGCAAGGGCATCGCCAATCCGGTCGCGACCTTCTGGACCGGTGCGCAGATGCTCGAACATCTCGGCGAGAAGGATGCCGCTGCACGGCTCATGCAGGCCGTCGAGCGCGTTTGCGCGGCCGGCGTGCTGACGCCAGATGTCGGCGGCAAGGCGACGACGAGGGAAGTGACGGATGCCGTGATCGACGCGATCCACGGCTCGAACGTCTAGCCGGCCGACGCCCATTTCGGTAGGCCAACCCTGACCTTACTGCACGCCGTAGCGGGCGAAGGCGTCCGCGATCTTGAGGTCGATAAGCTTTGCTGCCGAGACGTCTCGATCGCCGCCGGCGTTGTCGCCCTGCCTGAGCCTGGCAAGTCCGCGTCCATAGAGCGCGCTTGCCAGGTTTGGCGCCAGACGTAGCGCCGAGCTGTAGTCGTCAATCGCCGCAGCGAACTGGCCCATTTTCAAATGGATCAGCGCACGCGAATCATATGTCGCGGCATCATTCGATCCCGACTGGATTGCCCTGTCGCAGTCGTCGAGCCCAGCCTGCAAATCGCCGATGACCGCCCGGGTCCAGCAGCGTCCGCTCGTTGCCCAAGTCAATTTCGGATCGAGGCGGATGGCCTCGTCGAAATCCAGCACGGCCCGATCATACTGGTTCAGCTTCAGGTGCGCTTCCGCGCGGTTGGCGAAGGCGCTGCCATAGGCCGGATCGAGCCTGATCGCCGCGTCGAAAGACTTGACCGCGTCCTCATAGGCTCCCTTCCTCATATAGGCGACGCCGCGATTGTTCAGCGGCTTGACATAGTCCGAGGCGAGTTCGATCGCGCGATCGAAATCGCTGATCGCACGGTCGTACTCCGCCGCGGCAGCATAAGCGTTGCCACGATTGTTGTAAGCCAAAGCCAGCGCCTCGGGCTTGGTATCACCCGAATCGATGAGCGCGGTGCAGCCGGCGACCCGGGCCTGGGCCGGAATGCGGTCCTTACCGTTGCACCGCTCAATGCTCTCGAGGAGATTGGCTTTCTGTGGCTGCTGCGCGGCCGCCGGCCAACCGGGCGACAGCAGCAGGAGGACGGGCGCGACGCTGGCGATGATGGCGGCCCTGATCATCATGGTCGTGTCGCTTCAGCATCCTCTGCAAATGTTTGGCCTGGGACCGCTCCCCTGCTCGGGCGTTGCAGCGGTCACGCGCCTCTGCATCAACTTGCTCTTGCCCTCCTCGATGAGAGTCGAAAACTTGACCGCACCGTCATCCGAAATTTCGATGTGCGGCGTGGTGCCTCGAATGCCCATCGTTGCAACGGGCGTATCGACCTTCATGTCGCCGGTCTTCGCGATCTGGCCGGCGACAAAGGTCGCCGTGCCTTTGGCGAGATTGAAGAACGTTGCGTTGGACTTGCCGTTCGGGTCGTAGACGTACTCATCCAGGGTCATGCGCGCGTTGCTCAACAGATTGAACGACGAGCCATCGCTGAAATTGATGTTGATCCGGCTGTCCGCGCCTGTTCGGACCACATCGCGCAGATACACGACATCGCCGGTCCTGACCTGAGCAGCAGGATCGCCGAGCTTCGCCTGAACGACGACCGCACCTGCGTGCTCGATCGAGACCGAGCCTGTGACGGCTACGACCCTGCCGATGGGTTTTGGCGCAGCGTCATCGAGGCCGCTTGTCGCGGGATTGATCTGGGTCTGCGCCTGCGCAGCGAGACCACTCGCAGATGCCAAAATGAAACCAGTCACTAAAACCGCAATCGCATGCCTGCACATGACCCGCCCTTTCCGAGAAGAGCTTTTTGCGATCCGCCCGGCGGCGCCATATGAGCCCGGCCAAGCTCGCAATTCGTGCATCGCCAATATCTACAACCTGGATCGGTCCTTACTGGGATTTCGCTCCAGACAAAGTATGTCTTGCGCTCTTGATCTTAGGCCTAAGCCGTTTGCCGGACCAGCGAAAGTAAGCTAGCTTTGGTACAGCTTGACCGTCAACTTCTTGAGAGCGCAAATTGCAAATGCGGAGAGGCATCTCCGCTGAACCGACGATCATCCTGGCAAGACCTATAGAGTCACGTTTTTTTCAAACGTCTTCGGCGTGCAGGCCTGGGGTTGCTAACGCCAAAAATAGCTCATTTCGCCTGTGGCGTAGCAAAACCGACAAGAAGACCGCGGCACCGCGCCGAGCCCGAGTTATTCGGCACGCGAGGCCATCGCTATGTCAGTTGCTTTTGGCGTACCCCAGAATGGGGCTGTTGGACCTTTACCCCTCAAGATCATCGGCATCGTACGGAGCGCGTCGGGATACGTCACCCTCACGCGCGATGACGGCCCGGCCATACAGGTCAGCATCGGCGACCTTGTCTGTCACCGCGACATAATCGAAACGGGTGCGGATGCACAACTCGGGATCAGGCTTCTCGACGACACCCTGTTCAACGTCGCCTGCGGGGCTCGCGTCGAACTGCGCGAATACGCCTCTGCTTCCGCATCGCGTTCGACGGTCATCGCAGTCACCGGCGGAAGCTTTGCGTTCGCAGCTGGCCGGCTGGCAAACGGCGGCACCCTGACGGTCGACACACCGCTTGGCAGCGTCCGTGGCCGCTCCCACGCGACCGGATTCGGCATTCTGACGATGGCGGCACTGACCTTCTCGATGATGGAGGAAGCGCGCGGCGCGGACCCTGACGGCGCGTCGTTCGACAACGATACGGTCACTTACAAGGACCTCCATCACGGCGTCTTCGAGCTCATCACCAAAGAGCGGGTGCCGCGTCACATCGTTGTCGATGATCCCGGCGAGACCGTCGTCCTGAACAAGGTCGGCTCCTCGATCAGTGTGAATCAGGTTGCCAACAGCGCGGCCCGCATGGAGGAACTGCACGAAGCTCAACAGGACGTGCTCGCCAATCTCACGCGAGGTCCGGCAGGGTCCGGCACGCCTCCTGGCGTCGACACGCTCCAGCTGCAGCCCATCAACTTCAACTCGGATCACCCGATCGTCCTGCAGAACCTGATTCAGACTCTGCCGTCGGTAGAAGTACCCCCGGTCCAGTACCCGCTGCCCGCACTGAACGTGCCGGGCGGCCCGACCGAGATCGACACGGTCAAGTTCGACGCTACGTTCGCCACGACAACCGGCACTTTCACCGCGAGCAGCCCGCTTCATGTCGTGTTCACCTACGGCCTCAGCGGCGGGACGGCCGCCACCACGGTCCTGAGCGGACAGACATACGATCTCACGCAGGCCAGCCCTTACGGAATCCTCTATCTCAATAGCGCATCCGGCGCCTACGCGTTCGTTCCGAACGCGGATGCGATCAATGCCCTGTCGTCGCCGACGACCACGGGCTTCGTCATCACGGTCTCGGATGGCCAGTTCACGACGAGTCAAACCTTCGTCGTCGCCATTGATGGCGTCAATGACACGGCCCTTATCTCGGGCAACGCCAGTGGGGCAGTGGTGGAGGCGGGTGGTGTCGCCAATGCCGTCCCCGGCATGCCGACCGCAATCGGGACGCTCACCGACGTGGATGTCGACAATCCGCCCAACACCTTCACGACGATCAGCTCACCGGCCAGGAGCGGGGGCAGCTACGGCACCTTCACGATGACGGCCGGCGGCGTGTGGAGCTACACGCTCGACAATAGCAACAGCAAAGTACAGGCCCTGAATGTCGGCGACACGCTGATCGACCGCTTCACTGTAACCAGTATCGACGGCACCCCGCAGGTCGTGACGATCACGATCCAGGGCAGCAACGACGCCGCTGTCGTCTCCGGCGACACGACCGGCTCAGTCGTCGAGGCGGGCGCTTCGCCCGGCACGCCGGTCGCGACGGGCACGCTTGTCGCCGCTGACGTCGACAGCCCGGCCAACACTTTCGTGCCGGTCGGCACGCCCACGGCCAGCGCACGAAACTATGGCAGCTTCACCATCACCACGGCCGGCGTGTGGACCTACACGCTCGACAACACCAATACCGCAGTGCAGGCGCTCAACACTGGCGACAAGCTGACCGACAGCTTCACGGTGATCACGGCCGACGGCACGGCGCAGACGGTGACGATCACCATCAACGGCAGCAATGACGCCGCAATCATTTCCGGAACGGCAACCGGCTCGGTGACCGAGGCCGGCGGCGTGGCCAATGCTGCGCCCGGCACACCGGTTGCGACCGGGACATTGACCGATATCGATTCTGACAATGCATCCAACGCGTTCATCCCGATAATCACGCCGAAGACAAGCGCCAGCGGCTTCGGCACCTTCACCATGACCGCGCTTGGCACGTGGACCTACACACTCGACGATAACAATGCCACGGTGCAGGCGCTCAATGTCGGCGCCACGCTGACCGACCATTTCATCGTAACCACGGTCGACGGCACGCCGCAACTGGTGACGATCACGATCCGCGGCGCGAACGACGCCGCCATCATTTCCGGAACGGCGACGGGTTCGGTGATCGAGGCCGGCGTCATCTCCTCCGGCATGCCGGTCGCGACCGGCACACTTACCGATACCGATGTCGACAATCCCGCCAACACGTTCGCGCCCGTTGCCACACCGACGGCAAGCGCCCGTGGCTACGGCAGCTTCACGATGACCACGACAGGCGTGTGGACTTACACGCTCGATAACACCAATACCGCGGTGCAGGCGTTCAACAACGGCGACAAGCTGACCGACAGCTTCACGGTCACCACGGCTGACGGCACGGCACAGACGGTGACGATCACCATCAATGGCAGCAATGACGCCGCAGTCATTTCCGGAACGGCGAGCGGTTCGGTGATCGAGGCCGGAGGCGTGGCCAACGCTACGCCGGGCACGCCGGCTGCGACCGGAACGTTGACCGACGTCGATCCCGACAACACATTCAACACCTTTACCCCGGTCACCACGCCGAAGACGAGCGCCGGCGGCTTCGGCACCTTCACGATGTCCGCGCTTGGCACATGGAGCTACGCGCTCGACAACAGCAATGCCACCGTGCAGGCGCTCAATGTCGGCACGACGCTGACCGACCAGTTCACCGTGACCACGATCGACGGCACGGCGAAGCTGGTGACGATCACGATCCACGGTGCGAACGACGCCGCCATCATTTCCGGGACGGCGACCGGTTCGGTGCTCGAAGCCGGCGTCATCTCCTCGGGCGTGCCGGTCGTGACCGGCACGCTCACCGATTCCGACGTCGACAATCCCGCCAATACGTTCGCGCCAGTCGCTATATCGACGGCAAGCGCGCATGGCTACGGCAGTTTCACGATGACCGCGGCAGGCGTGTGGGCCTACACGCTCGACAACACCAACAACGCGGTGCAAGCGCTCAACAACGGCGACAAGCTGACCGACAGCTTCACGGTCACCACGGTCGACGGTACGGCGCAGACGGTGACGATCACCATCAACGGCAGCAATGACGCCGCAGTCATTTCCGGAACGGTGACCGGCTCGGTGACCGAGGCCGGAGGCGTGGCCAATGGCACACCCGGCATGCCGACTGCGACCGGAACGTTGACCGATATCGACCCGGACAACACGTTCAACACTTTTACTCCGGTAACCACGCCGAAAGCGAGCACGAGCGGCTTCGGTACCTTCACGATGACCGCGCTTGGCGCATGGGCTTACACGCTCGACAACAGCAACGCTACAGTGCAAGCGCTCAATGTCGGCGCGACGCTGACCGACCATTTCACCGTGACCACGGTCGACGGCACATCGCAGCTGGTGACGGTCACGATCCACGGCGCGAATGACACCGCCATCATTTCCGGAACAACGACGGGCTCGGTGCTTGAAGCCGGCACCTTCTCCCCCGGGACGCCAATCGCGACCGGCACCCTGTCCGATACCGACGTCGACAATCCGACCAATACTTTCACGGCGGTGACCTCGCCGACGGACAGCGACAGCGGCTACGGCACCTTCACGATGACCGCGTCCGGGCTGTGGACCTACACGCTCGACAACAACAATGGCGTGGTCGACGCGCTGAATGTCGGCGAAACGCTCACCGACCATTTCACGGTGACGTCGATCGACGGCACTACGCAAGAGATATCGATCGCCATCCATGGTGCCAGCGACGCGGACCCCAACGACTTCGACAATCTGGCGGTGGGATCAACTGTCGTATCCGATCCGCCGTTTGTCTACGGAACACCCGGTAGCGACAGTGTTGCCGGCGGCGGCAGCATTTCCCAAATCGTCTATGGGGGCGCGGGCGACGATACCCTCAATGGAACAGGCGTGAACGACACCATCTACGGCGGATCCGGCAACGACACGATCAAGGGCAACAACGGCGACGACGTCATCTACGGCGGCTCCGGACAAGACAAGATCGACGGCAGCAACGGCAACGACATCATCATCGGCGGGTTCGGCGCGGACAAGCTCTCGGGCGGCAACGGCGATGACGTCTTCGTCTATCTGTCGGTGGCGGATTCCAGGGCCGGCCGGTTCGATACGATCTCCGATTTCGTGTCGGGGACCGACAAGATCGATTTGACGGCGCTCGGCGCGCTGGGATTCGTAATCCTTGCATTGAACTCGACAAGCTCGTCGGTGCCGCCGCACACCATCGCCTGGATCTACGACAGCTCAGCCAACGAAACCGTCGTGTATGTCAACTCGACCGATCAGACCCTCCAGATCGGCGATTCCAGCCTGCTGGAAGTTCATCTCCAGGGTATCGCAACCATCGATTCGTCGGACTTCATCGTCGATCAAGCCGCGGCCCCGGTCCTGGCGGTCAGCGACACCCTCGATCCGGCCGCCGCCACGCTAGGCGACGCGGCGGTGATGGCATCCAGCACCTCCGACGCTCCCATCAAGGCGACGAACAGCGATGGCCCTGTTTCGTTGAACGGAAGCGTGACAGCAATCGATGTGAGCTCGTTCTTCGATGTGGGTCGCGATCACGGCGCCTGGAGCAATGAGATCACCGCGTTCGCCGCGGACGAGACTGCAACACCACCCAGCCACGCGGAAGCGGCGGTCTTTTCACTATCGATGGAGCCCTTCAAATTCGTCTTCGAACCGTCCGGGACCGACGACAGCATCCATCCGAAGGGATTTGGCGCAACCGGCATGTCCGAGCCAAATCATCCCGCAGCTTTCAGCATGCCGGATCTGCTCCCTGCCATCGAACAGCATCTCGGCAACAGCAAGGCCGCGGAGTCTCCTGGCCATATCAGTCTTGCCGATACCGGGAGCGCCCTCGATGCCGACGTCCAGAAGGGCCACGTGAACGACGGCAACGCTCATTCGAACCCGCCACAGGCAAGCGAACACAGTCATGCTGTGATGGAGGCGCCCGACAAATCCAATGACCAGCCGCATTCTGCGGCAGACGACCCGTCACCCCCACACGGAAAATCGCAGGCAAATCCGCCCGGACAGGGCGATTCCTTCAAGTTCCTGAATCCGGCGATCGTGAGCTCGGGTATGGAATTTTTAGACGATCACGCGACGCCGCCCGGTCATCAGGAAAACACAGCGCATACCCCCCACGGCCATGGCAACGTCGCGACAGCCGACGACAGTCCGCTGCTGGACGACAGCACACACGTCCCGCCCGGCTTGGCCGTGTCTCATGGGCAGCATGGCCATGCTCCGCATGATCTTCTGGTGTGACCTCGATCTGCTGAATGCGCATGCCGGACATGGATCGTAGCACGTCTGCGTGAGGCTTCCCCGCAGGAGAAAGGGAAGTTCGCGTCGCTGGCCTGCAATTGGCCGATCGGCCTCTACTTCCGCCGGGCAGGCGGCGGCGCCACCATCGCGGCCGCTGGCTCCGGCGGCGTCAGATGGCGCGGGACGATGACGGTCTGGCCTGGGATGAGCTGCGCATTCTCCGCAAGCGAGTTGCTCTGCGCGAGTGTCCACAGTGGCACGCGATGGGTCGCCGCAATGCTTTCCATCGTGTCTCCGGCACGTACCGGCACGCGCACGCCGCTGTCCCATAATTCGACCAGCGTATCGGCGGGCACGAGATAGCGCAGCGGCACCGCGTCGGCCTGGGTCTGCAGAGGAATGCGCGGCAGCTGCGTCACCATCTCGACGATCTGGCGATGGATGTCGTCGGACTTCTCGATGTTGATGTGCGAGACACGGCTGTTCAGTTTCAGGTCGTAGCTCGCGTAATGGCCACGAAAGCCGGGCACGGCCACCACATCGCCGCCGCCGAGCACACTGTCGGAGAGGAATATGTTGATGAAGCGCTCGACGTTGAGCGGCACGTCGTCGGTCGCATGCGCGGGGTCGATGGTGATGACGAGGCTGATCGGGACGTTCTCCTTGGCCGCCATCTCCGAGATGAGGATCGAGCACAGTCCGCCCATGGAATGGCCGATCAGCACGATCGGCGCCGGGCTCTCCTTGTAGCTGGCGATGGCGCGGTTGCCGATCAGGCGGCACAAGGTGAATTCGTAGACGTCGGCCGAGAAGCCGGCCGCGGTCAGCTTCTCGCTGAGCCGGTCGATGCCGGTGGAGAAGATCGGCCCCATGGCGCCGCGGAACAGATAGATCTTGGGCGGCGGCAGCGGCTCGACCGGCGGCGCAGGAGGCGGCGGCGCGACAGCGGGGATTGCAGCCGGCTTCGGCTTGGCAGGCGAGGCTGCGGCCAGACCGGGATTCAAGGCGAGCAGCGCAACAGCTGCCAACACCACAAGTCGCCTTGGATCAATCATCAAGTCGCGCAGTCCCACCACGAGGGGGCAAAAGCCTCCCTTGCGGCGCTTAGTGACCACCGATTTGGCGGAATTTGGGGCACGGATCAGACCGCTACGGCCATTTCCTTGACCTTGGCCCAAGTCATGAGCGAGGGCCATTTCTCGGCGCGCGCATAGTGGCTGCCCCGGCGTGGCGTGAACGGCAAACTCTGACATCGGCCAATACAGCCGGACCCGACACACGCGGCCTCTGGCCGACGGTAGCCACGCACGGGCGCAATTGCGACGGACCTCGTCGTCGTTGGCACCGATTGCTCGCTCCCGATGAACTGCCTCACACGGGTACTTTGCTTCCCTTGCTACCTTAAGGGCGCAAGGCCGGGATGAGCGTACTGAGGTCAGGGGTGGATCAGATCAACGTCACGAGGAGTCCAAAGGGCGTCGTGCGCGACGACCTGAGCCCTCAGGACCGCCAGGAAGCGATGGCAACAGGGTGCGTGCGCGCTCGTCTTACGCCCGCGCAGTACCGGTCCTGCCTCGACGCGCAGCCTCTACGGCGTTGAAGCGATCGCGCGGCAGATAAAACAATGCCGCCGTCGACGTGCCTGTCGACGGCGGCATGATGTTCGTTGGGCGCTTTCGGCAAAAAGGTCTAGCGCGTCGGCGCCGTTGCCGCCGCCGAGCGCGGACCACGCGGTGCAGCGCTGGGTGCGGCGACAGGAGCCGGGCCGCCGCGCGAGCGGGCGATCGCGGCGTCGATCTCGGCGATGACGCGGCGCTGGATCGCCTCGTTCTTGTCGATGGTGATGTGGCCGACACCGCTGCCGCGCACGTCAACATTGTCGAGCTTGCCGCGAAAGCCGGACGCAGCGCGCACCGGCTCACCCGGACCATCGCCGATGTAGATATTGATGTAGCGCTCGGCGCCGGTCGTCAGCTTGGTCTTGAACACCGAATCGAGGCCGATCGCCAGCTTCACGGGAACGCCGAGGCGGTTGAGCTTGGCGATCATATCGGGCAGCGCGGTCGCGCCGGAGGAGTGGCCGACCAGGACGATGGTCTTGATGCGGCCCGCCCTGTATTCGGTCGCGGCCTCATCGGCGAGCGAGGACCAGGACACGAAATTCGCGACGGTCACCGGAATGCCCTGCGCCTGGAGCCGCGCGCCGATCGTATCGAGCCCGAGCGAGAAGATGTTGAGCACACCGCGCAGCAGATACACATGCGTGGTCTGAACCGCGGCCTGGCTGGGCGCAGCCTTGGCGGGGGTCGGGCTCATGGCAACAGCTGACAGCAGAAGCAGGCAGATCGCCCAGATGCGGAGGGCGGACAATTGGCTGGCGCCGGCGGTGTGACGGCCGTTCGGTCTCATCGATTTTTTTCCCTGGGGACATACGCTTCGAGATTGGCCGGAATCGTAGCCTCGGCCCGCTCGCAGACGCAACAAAGAGCCGCGTGAACGGCGATCTTAGCAGCAATCCGTGACCATCGCGCAACACCCGCCCGAAACCTGCCACCGAAGGGCCTGTTTTGAGACCATTTTTCCCCCGGCAATTGCGGGCGGGCAAGGCCGTTCCTATTTCAGGGCTCCGCCAGTGTTCCGCCCGCCAAGGGACGGGTTCCGGCGCCTCCCCACCTCCGTAGCGGCCCCCATGTCATCCATCATTTCCGTCGCCAACCTGTCGAAGACCTATGGGTCCGGCTTCAAGGCACTCAAGAACGTCAATCTCGATATCAAGCGCGGCGAGATCTTTGCGCTGCTCGGGCCGAACGGCGCGGGCAAGACCACGCTGATCTCGATCATCTGCGGCATCGCCAATCCGAGCGAGGGGAAGGTCCTGGTCGGCGGTGAGAACATCCAGACCTCCTACCGCAAGGCCCGTTCGCTGATCGGCCTCGTGCCGCAGGAACTCCACACCGACGCCTTCGAGAGCGTGTGGGCGACGGTGAGCTTTTCGCGCGGCCTGTTCGGCAAGCCGAAGAACCCTGACCATATCGAGAAGGTGCTGAAGGACCTCTCGCTCTGGGACAAGAAGGACAACAAGATCATCACGCTCTCAGGCGGCATGAAGCGCCGCGTGATGATCGCGAAAGCACTCTCGCACGAGCCGCAGATCCTGTTCCTGGACGAACCGACCGCCGGCGTCGACGTCGAACTGCGCAAGGGCATGTGGGAGGTGGTGCGCACCTTGCAGCAATCCGGCGTCACCATCATCCTGACGACGCACTACATCGAGGAAGCCGAGGAGATGGCCGACCGCATCGGCGTCATCAACAAGGGCGAGATCGTGCTGGTCGAGGACAAGTCGACCCTGATGCAGAAGCTTGGCAAGAAGAGGCTGACGTTGCATTTGCAGGGCAAGATCGCTGCGCTGCCGGAGAGCCTCGCCCAGTACGAGCTCGACCTCTGCGACGGCGGCGCGACGCTGGTCTACGACTACGACACCAAGGGAGAGCGCACCGGCATTACCAGCCTGCTCAGCGACCTCCGCACCGCCGGCATCCGCTTCAACGATCTCGACACGACCCAATCGTCGCTCGAGGACATCTTCGTCGACCTCGTGAGGACGTCATGAACCACCGCGCCATCCGCGCCATCTATCTGTTCGAAATGGCGCGCACCTGGCGAACGCTGCTGCAAAGCATCGTCTCGCCCGTGGTTTCGACGTCGCTTTATTTCGTGGTGTTCGGCGCCGCGATCGGCTCGCGCATCAGCCAGGTCGAGGGCGTCAGCTACGGCACCTTCATCGTGCCGGGCCTGATCATGCTCTCGGTGCTGACGCAGAGCATCGCCAACGCTTCGTTCGGCATCTACTTCCCGAAATTCACCGGCACGATCTACGAGATCCTGTCGGCGCCGATCTCCTATTTCGAGATCGTGATCGGCTATGTCGGCGCCGCCGCGACCAAGTCGATCATCTTGGGCTTGATCATTCTGGCGACGGCCGGCCTGTTCGTGCCGCTGCACATCCATCATCCGGTCTGGATGCTGGCCTTCCTGGTGCTGACGGCGGTGACCTTCAGCCTGTTCGGCTTCATCATCGGCATCTGGGCCGACGGCTTCGAGAAGCTCCAGATGATTCCGATGCTGGTGGTGACGCCGCTGACCTTTCTCGGCGGCAGCTTCTACTCCATCGACATGCTGCCGCCGACCTGGCGCACCGTGGCGCTGCTCAATCCCGTGGTCTATCTGATCTCGGGCTTCCGCTGGAGCTTCTACGAGATTGCGGATGTAAGCATATCCGTCAGCATCGGCATGACGGTCGCGTTCCTAGCGATTTGCCTGGCGGTGATCTGGTGGATCTTCCGGACCGGCTATCGGCTGAAGAACTGATCCTCGCCGGCATTCCGGACCCGCCCCTTCGGGCGCGCCGGAGTGCCGATCAGCGGTAGCAGTGGAAGTGGTGATAGCCGTCGTAATATCCGCGGCAATGCCGGCGGCCGTGGTAGGGGATGCCGAGAATGCCGTCTACGGCGCCCACAGCGCCACCGACACCGGCTCCGACGACACCTCCGACCGCACCGCCAACGGGCCCGGCAATCCGGTGACCTTCATAGGAGCCTTCCTGCGCGCCACGCACGATGCCCTGGGCGTGGCCGGCTCGCGGTAGCGACAACAGCGCAAGAAGGATGGCGGCGACTGCGAACAGCAGGCGGACAGGAAAACCGGCCGACAGGGCGGCGGCGGTAGCACGGGCTTTGTTCATCTTCAGTCCCAAGGGGTGAAAACGGCGGCGAGAGCCGCGCGTCAGGGTAGGACACGATCAACGCCCGAAGCGGCCAAATGGTTGCGCCTTTGTGACGAATTGTCGGCGTTGTGAACGCTGCTCCCGCTCGCGAAAATGTCAGCGCCGCCAGAGCCGACGCGGCACGAAGCGGCCTTGCTTACGCCCGGCATCACGTTAACGATGGGCGGGCAGGCCGCTGGAACGAAAGCCGGATTGCGGGCATAGTGCATGCCGGGGGACGGAGAGCCGCGGCGCCTAGCGTGAACAGGCCGGAGGCCAGACGTCAGATGCGTTCATTTTTTATCGTTTTCACCTCGCTGATGCTTTTGAGCGCGGGCACCGCGCAGGCCAAGGTCGACATTACCGTCGACAAGGACAATCAGCAGATGACCGTCGTGGTCGACGGCGTCACGCGCTATCACTGGCCGGTGTCGACGGGCATCCCCTCACGCGAAACGCCGAGCGGCGCCTTCCGCGCCTTCCGCATGGAAGAGGACCACTACTCCAAGGAATTCGACGACGCGCCGATGCCGCACTCGATCTTCTTCACCAAGGTCGGGCACGCCATCCACGGCACCGACTCGGTCGGCAGATTGGGCACGCCCGCCTCGCATGGCTGCGTGCGGCTGTCGCGCCAGAACGCTTCGACGCTCTACGCGCTGGTTCAGGAGCAAGGTGTGCTCAACACCACGGTGACGCTCACCGGCTCGGCGCAGGTCGCTCTGGCCCGCAATCCGCGCGGCCGCGCCAACAATGCAGTGGCGCGCGCTCAGCAGCCCGCCGACGAGCAGCGCTACGCAACCTCGGGCGATCCCGTGAATCTGACGCCGCCGACGCAGCCCGCGCGGCGTTACATGCAGCAGGACGACAACTACATCTATCCGGCCGACGGCAGCGATACCGGCGCACGCTATCCGGCGCCGCGTCCGATCACCCGCCCCTATGGAACGCAGGTCTACCAGCAGCTGCCCCAACCGCAGTCGACCTACGACCCGGCGTATAGCCAGCAGGGCTACTACTATCAGCCGCAGCCCCGGCAGTATTATCAACCGCGCAACTACTATCAGAACTGACGCTACTGTTTGAACGCGGCATCGCCGCGCTCGACAATCTTCCGCGCAGCATCGACGAATGCGCGCGCGACCGGCTCGAGGATCTCGGGCCCGGTCGCGGCGAGATCGTCCGCGGGCGTGTGGAAGCTTTGATGGCGGCCGGCCATGCCGAGGAAATTGGCATACCCCGCCGCATGCACGTCGCGCAGCTCCCCGACCGCCTGCTTCTCCGTCACCAGACGCTTTGCTGCGACCGCGCTGAAGGCCTCATCGGTCAGCGCGACGGCTGATTTGCTCAGCACGAGATAGCGCTCCCCCTCCGGCCTGCTGGTGCGCGCGCCTTCCGCGAACGCGTAGCATGCGTTCGACGAGCCGAAGTGGATCCAGGCCAGCGTATCCTTTGGCGCCGGCGCGCCTTCCTTCAGGAACAGCTCCATGCCGCCATGGCCGATCTCGTGTCCGGCGGTCGCGATGAAGACAAGATGCGCCGGCCATTGCTCCGCCGCCGCCGTGCGGGCCAGCGCAAGAAAATTGGCGATGCCGGGACCGCGCTCGCAGACGCAGCTGTACCAGCCGGTCATCGGCGTGGAGACGACGATGGTCGGCCCGCGGCCGATGCCGGTCTCGGCGATGACATTGCGCCCCGACACGTTGCGCTCGTAATGCCCGGCCACATCGAATGTCACCGGCGCACCCGACGCGAGTGCACGATCGAACGTGCCGCGCGCCTTGACGCCGACCACCATCACCGGCACCGGCCAGGGCGCGTCCTCCTGCGTGACGTTGTAGGCAAAGCGATCGTCGGCGGGATTGCCGATCATCAGCAGGATGGCGGCAGGCTTCTTCGACGCTGCCGCGGAGATCGCGGCACGATGGGTCGGACCGAGATAGGCGCCGCGATCGAACGGCAGATCGATCCAGAGAATTTTGCCGGTAACATCGCCGTCGCGCGCGAGCGACGCGGAAAGTTGGAAGCTCGCCTTGTCTTCCGGCGGCCACCAGAACGGCGTCGCCTTGACGCTGGTTCCGGCCGCTTCCGCGCTTGCCCGCTCCACGACGTATTGCCGGCCGAGCATGACGGGTTGAAACCTGATCGCAAAGCCGCTCGCCGACAGCTCGCTTGCGATCCAGTCGGCCGTCGCGCGATCACCGGGCGAGCCGAAGCGATGCAGGCCGAACGAGGCGTAACGCGCGACGTCGGCATAGAGGCTTGCCCCCGACAACACATCCTTGGCTGCCGCATGTCCAACCATCAGAATCACCATTGCCGAGATGAGGATAGGCCGCATGAAGCGCTCCCTGTCTTTTGAAGGTCAGTTTCAGTCTTCCGCGACGGCCGCCAACGGCCCAGAGCGGGGCGTGCACCTGTCGGCGGCGGGAATCCCGCCTGCCCGTGCGCAAAATGAGCATCGGACGACGCCGGAAAGCAACAGTCCCCAACCTTCAACGCCGCGGCGCTCGGGCCAAATTGACAACCTTGAGGTCACCCGTATTGTGATTCCGATTGTTTCTGGGAAATGACATGACACGCGAGCAGATTTCGGATTTTTGCGTTACTGCGCTAGCCAATATCCTGAGAATCTCCAAGGACCGCGTGGACACCGGCACAAAATTCAGCCGCCTCGGCCTCGATTCGGCAATGCTCGTCTATCTCATGATGGAGCTCGAGGAGAAGCTGGACCTCGAACTGTCGACCGACGACTTCTACGACCACCCTACTGTTGAGGCGCTGTCGCGATTTCTCGCCGACAAGCGCGCACTTCGCTCCGCCGCCTGAACGCGGCTGAGGCCGGCGTACCCCGATGGACGATCTCCGCTCGCTCGTGGGTCTGCTGGCCCGGCGCGCGGCCGAGCAGCCTAACGACCGTGCGTATGTCTTCGTCTCAGATCGCGGGACGGAAGAGGCAGTCCTCACTTTCCGTCAGCTACATGAGACCGCAATCGCCCTTGCTGCGCGCCTGACCGCCTCCGCGCAGCCCGGCGAGCGCGCGATCCTGGTGTTTCCACCGGGCATCGAATTCATGGTGGCATTCTTCGGCTGCCTGATGGCTGGCATGATCGCCGTGCCGATGATGATGCCGCGGCGGAACAGTGCGCGCGACGCCAGCGCTGCGATCCTTGCCAATTGCACGCCGGCGCTCGCGTTGACCACGTCGGCTTTCGCCCTGCGCGGCGATCTGCGGGAACGTTTCGCGCAGGAGAATATCAGGTGGATCGAAGTCGATCCCAACGAAACGGCCGCTGTGCCGGCCGATTTGCCCGAGCCGGCACCCGAGGACATCGCGTTCCTGCAATACACCTCCGGCTCCACATCCGCGCCCAAGGGTGTGATGGTGACCCACGCCAACCTGCTCGCCAATCTCGAGATGATCCGGATCGCGCTCGGCAACAGCAAGCAATCGACCTACGTCAACTGGGTGCCGCTCTATCACGACATGGGCCTGATCCTGAACGCGCTGCAAGCGCTGTACGTCGGCGCGGCCTGCGTGCTGATGGCGCCCAACGCGTTCATGCAACGACCACTCGGCTGGCTGCGCGCGATATCTCGATATCGTGCGGAAGTCGCATGCGGCCCGAATTTCGGCTTCGACCTCTGCGTCAGCCGTTATCGCGGCGACCAGATGGAGGGCGTGGATCTGTCCTCGCTCCGAGTCGCGCTCAACGGCGCGGAGCCGGTGCGCGCCGACACCATCGCGCGGTTCATCGAGACATTTGCGCCACACGGATTCGATCCCGGCGCGACGTATCCAGCCTATGGCATGGCGGAGGCGACACTCCTGATTTCCGGCGGGACGCGCGGCGGCGGCCATGTCGTGCGCAGCGTTAGCCGCGCCGCGCTTCAGGTCCATTCAGCTGAGGCGCCGGCGGATCTCGATGACGCCCAGAGCGTCGTCGGCTGTGGCCGCGCGCTGACGGGCGAGCGCATCGCCGTTGTCGAACCGGAGAGCCGGATGCGGCTTGCTGCCGACCGTATCGGTGAAATCTGGGTCGGCGGCGCCAACGTCGCCCGCGCCTACTGGCGTAACGATGCAGCGTCGCGCGAGGAACTCAATGCGGAGATCACGGGCGAGGACGGGCGGTGGCTCCGCACCGGCGACCTCGGTTTCCTCGATCTATCAGGCGAACTGTTTGTCACCGGCCGCATCAAGGACCTCATCATCATCCGCGGCATCAATCACTATCCCCAGGACATCGAGCGTACCGTGCAATTACAGGATGGCGCCTTGCGCGAGAATTGCGGCGCAGCTTTTTCCGTGCCGGACGAAGACGGCGAGGAAAGCCTCGTGGTCGTCCAGGAGGTCGAGCGCACCGCGCGCCATTCGATCGACACCGCCGAAATCAGGGGCCAGATCCGCGAGGCGATCGCTGACAGCCACGAACTCTCTGCGCGACACATCGCGCTGATCCGTCCCGGTGCGCTGCCGAAGACCACCAGCGGCAAGATCCAGCGCAAGCTCGCGCGCAGGCTCTGGCTCGACGGCGGGTTTGAGGAAGTCAGCTAGGCTAGCTCAGAAATCGGTCTTCGCACTCTCGCCATCGCGCAAGCTCGCGGCGATACCCTGCTCGATCTTGCGCGCAAGGACCGGGCGATAGTGGATGAAATCAGCGAAATTGTCGCGATCGCGGGTCAAAGCATTGTCGACGCGATAGTTGATGAAGTTGCTCCGTAGACGGCCCTCCGTGACGGCTTTCAGCGCAGCATCGCAGGCGCGGCGCTCCAGCGCCGCATCTGTGCCGTGCTTCGGCACGGTGGGCGCGAAAGTTGGCGGCACGACGATCACGATGGCCACATCGGGCGGCAGCGACCGGACGACATCTTGCAGTGCACTGATTTCCGGAAAGACTGCGCGCATCTCCGTCGAGATGGCAGGTGCAGGATCACGCGGCGCATTGATCTCCTTGAACCGGCCCGGCGGCCAGATGTCCTCATAGCTGACAAAGCCGTCGGGGTTCATCCGCTGCCGTTTGCCAAGGCCGATGCCGAGGCGCTGAAAAGCCTGCTCGATCGCCTGCCACGAGATCAGCCGCATGGCATAGGTGACGACGCTTGTGTCATATAGCCAATAAGGAAACGGAGCGCCCTCCTCCTTGGGCCGCGCATGCACACACCAGCCGGGATCGGCTGCAATCACCAGCGCGCCGACCTGCTTATGATGGCGCAGGAAGAAGTCCAGCACCGCAAGCTGTTCGCGCGGAGCCGAGCCGGTCGTGTAGAGCTGCACGAAACGCATGCCGGCAGCACGCGACAATTCCGCAGGCTCGATCATCTGCGCCGTCGAGTTGCCGAGAATGGCAGCGTTGAAATTCGGGTCTCGGGCGCGGCTCGCGGCCGTGATCTGCGTGAGGCGACTATTCACGCCATCAATGCCGAGCAGACCGAGCTTGCCGCTGTCGTAGGGATCGACGACCACCATCAGCGCCAGCACCAGCGCGGCGGCACCGATCAGCGTGCCCAGGCAGGCAAGCAGGCTCCTTCCCCAGCCGGAATCGCTCTCAGAACTTGAAATAGACGAACTCATGAAGATCCCGACCACCCATGTGGAGCAGCAATGCGAAAAGACCAAGACCGAGAATACCCGCAAGGAAAAGATTTGGGCGGCGCGTGAAGAACGCGACGATATCCTGGCTCGCCGGCAACAGAAAGGCGAACAACGGCGCCACGATCAGCGGCCAGAGGTGCGGCCCGCGCGCGAGCGGCAGCGGCTGGGTGAGTCCGACGAAGACATGCCAGGCGGCCTCGACCGAGCCGGCACGGAAGATCACGCCGGTCGCCAGCACGAACAGCACGGTCAGTGCCCAGCCGAGCCACGATGGAAAGTGCGGGCCGTAGCGCCGCCACAGAGAACAAGCGATCTGCGCAAGACCATGAACTACGCCCCACAGCACGAACGTCCAGCTCGCGCCGTGCCAGAGGCCACACAGCGCCATGGTGATCAGCATCGCGCCGAAGAACTGCACCGGCAGCCAGCGCCGCGGCAGGAAACGCAGATTGACGAGGGGGTAGAACACGTAATCACGCAGGAACAGCATCAGCGTGATGTGCCAGCGCTGCCAGAAATCCTGGATATTGGTCGAGCGCAGAGGCGCATTGAAATTGTAAGGCAGCTGTACGCCGAACAGCAGCCCGAGCCCGATCGCGATGTCGGAATAGCCCGAGAAGTCGAACAGGATCTGGAACGAGAAGCAGAAGGCGAGCCAGGCGTCGCCGCTTCCGAGCGGTCCACCCGCCGCCTGCGTGTAGATCGGATCGAGCAGATGCGCGATGCTATCGGCGATCACGACCTTCTGAAACAAGCCGAGCGCGATGAAGCAGGTCGCGATGCAGAACTGACGCTGCCAGCCCGGCACATAGACCTGCCTGCCGAACTGATGCATCACCTCCGACCAGCGCGCCAGCGGGCCCGCGATCGCCTGCGGGAAGAAGGCGATGTAGAGCGCATAGCGGTCGAGCGTGTAGAGCGGCGCTTTGCCGCGCTTCAAATCGACCAGATACATGATGTGGTGAAAGGTGAAGAAGGAGATACCGAGCGGAAGGCCGATGTCGAGCGTTGGCAGCGTCGCTTCGAACACATGCCCGAGATTGGCGAGAATGAAGTTGGCGTATTTGAACAGGGCCAGGACGCCAAGATCGAGCAGGACCGCCAGGGTCAGCACCGTCTTCCACTTCACCCGCCCGTAGACAACCGAAGCGAACCAGTTGACGGCGATCGACGCGATCAGGAGCAGGATGAAGGACGGACTGCCCCAGCCGTAGAAGGCCAGCGACAGCGCCACCTGCACGCCGATGCGCAAATGCGGAAAGGGATCGACCAGCCGGTAGATCAGCAGCGCCGCCGGCAGGAAGACCAGAAGGAAGGGGTAGTCGTTGAACAGCATCGGTTCAGCGCTGCGCCGTCATCGCTGGCCGCCGATCCCTAGCCCGTTTCCAGATCGGGCGTCGCATCACCCGGCTGCCGCAGCATCCGCCGCGCGATCTTCTCCTCGCTCGGCACCTTGACGTCCCAGACGAGCCCGAGCGCCTCCAGCGCGCGGATGAAAATGAAGCCGGGATCGAACTCGAACCAGCGCAGGCCGAATGCCGCCGAATACGGAAAAGCATGGTGATTGTTGTGCCAGCCCTCGCCCCAGGCGAGCCAGGCCATCACGCCGAGATTGCGGCTGTTGTCGTCGCGGGTGACGAAGGGCTGCGCGCCAAAGGTGTGCATGACAGAGTTGATGGCGGAAAACGTCTGCTCGACCACGAACATCCGCACTACGCCGCCCCACAAGAGGCCGCTCAGCGCGCCCCACAGGTTCATCGTGACGAGGCCGCCGATAGCGGCCGGCAACAGCAGGCCGAGCACGACCCAGCTATAGTAATAGCTGTTGACGGCGACCAGCGTGCGGTTCGCCATCAGATCCCGCACGTAGTGGGCGACATTGGGATAATCGTGCGCGATCATCCAGGTCAGGTGCGCGTGCAGGAAGCCGCGCAGCCGGCCAAGCAGACCGTCGCCATGCAGGCGCGGCGAATGCAGATCGCCATCATGGTCGGACAATTCGTGGTGTCGCCGGTGCATGGCGGCCCAGGACAGCATCGGACCGCGCCCGGCCATCGAGCCCATCACGATCAGGATCGCGCTCATCGCGGTCGAGGTGGCAAAGGCCCGGTGGGTGAACAGGCGGTGATAGCCCACCGTCAGGCCAAGGCCGGTGATCAGCCAAAAGCCGAAGAGCAGGCTGAACTCGATCCCCCCGATCGGCTGATAGAACAGCAGCCCCAGCGCAATCAGCGTGCCGACAAAGGGCAAAACGTCGAAAATGACGAAATGCCGCCGCTGCATCTTGTGAAAATGCCGGCTCCGAATAATGCGGTGATCGCGTTTCTGTTGCACGGTCGGGGATTCCAAGGTCGCCAAGAGTACATACCCGCCGGCCGGGCGCAACCCAAGCGGCCGCCCAAGCTTTCAACAGGCGCAGAAGCCTGTAGACTGTTCGAACGCCTCCCTTTCACCTGGACTGCGAAGTGTGATGCCGTCACGTGCTGCTACAATGCTGACCTTGCTTTCGATTCTCACGATGGGACAAGCCATGATCGGACAGGCGATGGCTTTCGATCTCGAGGCGCATCGCGGCGGACGGGCGCTGATGCCGGAAAATACCCTGCCGGCCTTTGCCAATGCGCTCACGATGGGCGTGGACACACTGGAGCTCGATGTCGGCGTGACCGCCGATGGCGAGGTTGTCGTGTCGCATGAGCGCGGGCTCAATCCAGATCTCGCCCGAGATGCGAACGGCGCTTATGTCGCCGCGCCCGGCACGCCTTTCGTGAAGCTGCGATTCGCTGATGTCAGGACCTACGACGTCGGCCAGATCCGGCCTGACAGCGCCTATGCAAAACAGTTTCCCCACCAACGAGCCGTGCCGGGGAGCCGCATTCCCACCCTGAAGGAGCTGTTCGCGCTGGTTCGCAAATCCGGCAACGAACGCGTGCGCTTCAACATCGAGACCAAGATTGATCCGGATCATCCAGATCAATCGCTGGAACCGCAGGCCTTCGTTACGAGGCTGCTCGCGGTCATCGCAGACGAGAAAGTGTCCGATCGTGTCATGATCCAGTCGTTCGACTGGCGGACCCTGCCGCTGGTCCAGCAGCAGGCCCCGACCATTCCGACGGTGTATCTGACGCTCCAGCGCGGCTCGGTACCATCGGTCGCCCTCGACAAGGCCACCAGCTGGACGGCGGGTTACAACCCGGCCGATCATGGCGGGTCGCTGCCACGCACGATCAAGGCCGCGGGCGGTGCAGTGTGGTCACCCTATTTCGGCGATGTGACGCCGGCGCTTGTCGCCGAGGCCCATGCCCAGGGATTGCGCGTCGTGGTCTGGACCGTCAACAAGCCCGAGGACATGGCGCGGATGATCGAGATCGGCGTCGACGGCATTATCTCCGACAGGCCGGACCTGCTCCGGCAGGTCGCCGGCGAGAAGGGACTAGCGCTGCCGCCGGGGACGCCGGTCCAGCCGTAGACGTCGGATTTACTGCTCCCCGTACCGCAGGCGCCGATACAGCGCGCCGAGGATGTTGGAATAGTCGTCGGTCCAGACCCTCACCTTCTCGTCGGGGTCGGTCTCCTCCCATTGCTTGGAGGACGCGAGCTTGCCGACGTCATCCGCCTCGCGGGCGGAGATGACGACGTCGGTCGAGAAGATGTAATCGGCGTCGCGGCCCGAATCCTCGTCGTAGACCCAGCTCTTGAGATCGTTGGCGTCGGCAATCCCGACCACGACGGGCTCGAGATCGAGATGCCGGTTGGAGACGTGCATCACCACGGCGCCGTGTGGCGCAAGCTTGTCCTTGTAGATCTTCATCGCCTCTTCGGTCGCCAGATGAATCGGGATCGCATCCGATGAATAGGCATCGACAATGATGAGGTCGTAGACGCCATCCGGCTCCCTCGCGAAGGTGAGCCGCGCGTCCCCGATCACCGGTTTCAGGCCCGGCTGACAGCTCGAGATGTAACGGAAGTTCTTCGGGTCGCTCGCGGCATCGACCATGGACTGATCGATCTCGAAAAACTTCCAGTCCTCACCTGGCTCGGCCGCGCAGGCGAGCGTGCCCGATCCGACACCGATCGCCGCAACCTTCAACGGGGCGCCCTTGCGCTCGCGGATCGCGGTGATGGCCTGACCGATGCCGCCATCCTTGTGGTAGTAGGTGATCGGCTCGGGCCGGCCGGTGACCGGCGTGCCGTCATTGTTGCGGAAGCGCTCGGCACCGTGAATCGTGGTGCCGTGCATGAGCACGTGGAAATAGCCGCCGGGCGTCACCACGATCTTGTGCACGCCGAAGAAGCTGCGCACCGTGGTGACCCGCCCCTCATCGGCCGGATAGATCCGCGTCAACGCCAGCGCCAGCGCGACGGTGGCAAAGATCTTCCAGCGCCCGGCATTGATCGCCAAAGCCAGAAGCGCTCCGAGCGCGCCGACGGCGCTGGCAACCCAGACGCGGTGATCCTCGAACCAGGTCGAGAAATCTCCCGTCACGTAAGACGGCGCAACCAGCGCTACCGCGAGCACGGCCAGCGCCAGCCAATACCATTTCACGACGTCAGCGAAGCGCTCATTCGCCGACGGCCGGCACAGCGCGGCGAGCGCGACCAGGATCGGATATTCGGCGATCCATGAAAAGGTGAAGGGCGCCACGAGGCCGGCAAAGAGACCGCCGACCATGCCGCCGAACGACAGCGCGACGTAGAATCCGGTGAGATATTTGGCGGCGGGGCGAGTCCGTGCCAATTCGCCATGGCAGGCCATGGCAATGACGAAGAAGCAGAGCTGATGGCCGCCGAGCGTCAGCAGCAGATTCTGTTCGCCGCCGAAGGCGAGCAGGAAGATGACGCCCGCGATCGCCACCGGCTGGAGCATCAGCATCCATTTGTGCGGCAATAGCGGCCGCGACTGAAACACCACCACCCATGTCAGGAGGTACAGCGACAGCGGCAGCACCCACAGCAGCGGCGCCGCCGCGACGTCGGTCGAGATGTGTGCGGTGACCGCGATGAGCAGGCCTGACGGCACCGCGGCGAGAAAGATCCAGCGCAGCCGCGTCACAAGCCCAGGTGCCGGCGCGTTGACGTTTTCCGCCTGCGTATCAGTCACAGCCAGTTTCGGCGAACGCAACAGCAGCACGCCGCAGGCCGCGATCAGCACGATCAAAAGACCATAGCCGCCGGTCCAGAGCCGGTTCTGCGTATGCAGCGTGAACATCGGCTCCAGCAGAAACGGATATGACAACAGGGCGAGGAAGCTGCCGATATTGGAGGACGCATAGAGGAAGTACGGATCATGACCATCAGGATGACCGGTGCGAACGAACCAGGCTTGCAGCAGCGGATTGTTGGCAGCGAGCGCAAAGAACGGCAGGCCGATCGACATCACGAACAGGCCGAGCAGCCAGACCGCGTAGCCGGACGCGGGCGGCTCGCCATAGGCGCTGGCGATGCCGAGCGGCAGCGTGACGAAGGCTGCGATCAGCAGTACCAGGTGCACCACCACCGGAACCACGCGACTTTTGATCTGCATGAGGAGATGTGCATAGGCATAACCCGCCAGCAGCAGCGACTGGAAAAACACCATCGCCACCGACCATACCGCCGGCGACCCGCCGAGCCGCGGCAGCACCATTTTCGTGAACAGCGGCTGCACCGAGAACAGCAGGAGCGCGCTGACGAAGATCGCGGCGGTGTAGACCGTCAGGAGCAGCCGGTTGCGCGACGAGGACGGCTGCTCCGTGACGGCGGGTTGCACGATCGAATCCATGGGAGCTCCGGCATTCCTCCGGCGGGCGCCGGGCGCGTGCAATGGAGCACATGGCACGTGAACCGGCAATAAATGCTGTCGTGGTGTTGCGGCCGAGGCTCGCTGATATACAACGGTCATTCCAGGGCGCACGACGTGCGAACGTGGAATCTCGAGATCCTTGGTCTGGTGCTTCGGACCATCCCGGAATGACTGCGGAAAGCCTTGAATTACTCATGACCGAAACCGACGTCGTCATCATTGGCGCTGGCCATAACGGCCTCACCTGCGCGGCCTATCTCGCGAAGGCGGGCTTGCGCGTCCATGTCGTCGAACGCCGCAAGGTGGTCGGCGGGGCCGCAGTCACGGAGGAGTTTCATCCGGGCTTTCGCAACTCGGTCGCGGCCTACACCGTGAGCCTGCTCAATCCGCAGGTCATCCGTGATCTGGGTCTTGCCGAGCAAGGCCTTCGCGTGGTCGAACGGCGCGCGCAGAACTTTCTGCCGGCGCCCGACGGCAACTACCTCCTCACCGGCGAGGGCCGAACGAAAGCCTCCGTCGCGCGGCTCAGCGCGCGCGATGCCGCCACGCTCGACGGTTTTTCGCGCGAGCTCGAGGACATCGCCGACGTGCTGCGGCAGTTCGTGCTGCGCGCGCCGCCGAACCTGCTCGCCAGTTTTGGCATTGGCGCCATCCGCGAGGCCGCGAACGCGTTGACGACGGCCAACATCCTGCGGGGGCTCACGCTGGAGCAGAGCCGCAGCCTGCTCGATCTCTTCACCCGGTCCGCCGGCGAGATGCTGGATGAGCGGTTCGAGCACGATCTCGTCAAGGCGCTGTTCGGCTTCGACGCCATCGTCGGCAATTATGCGAGCCCTTATGCCGCCGGCTCGGCCTATGTGATGCTGCACCACGCCTTCGGCGAGGTGAACGGCAAGAAGGGCGTCTGGGGCCACGCCATCGGCGGCATGGGCGCGATCACGCAGGCGATGGCGCGCGCCGCGCGCGCCCGCGGCGTCACGATCGACCTTGATGCCGGCGTGCGCGAGGTGATCGTCGAGCGCGACCGCGCCGTCGGCGTGGTGCTGGAGAACGGAACGAATATTCGCGCCAAATATGTCGCGGCCAACGTCAATCCAAAGCTGCTCTACACCCGGCTGATCGCTGCCGACGCGCTACCCCAGGATTTTCTCGCTCGCATCCGTCACTGGAAGAATGGCTCCGGCACCTTCCGCATGAATCTGGCGCTGGACCGCCTGCCCTCGTTCACGGCGTTGCCAGGCGAAGGCGATCACCTCACCTCCGGCATCATCCTCGCGCCAAGCCTCGGCTACATGGACCGTGCCTATCTCGATGCGCAGGCGCAGGGCTGGAGCCGTCAGCCGATCGTCGAGATGCTGATCCCCTCGACGCTCGACGACACGCTCGCGCCTGCGGGGCAGCACGTCGCGAGCCTGTTCTGCCAGCACGTCGCCCCGGAGCTTCCCGACGGCAAATCCTGGGACGACCATCGCGAGGAGGTCGCCGATCTCATGATCGCAACGGTGGAGAGCTACGCCCCCGGCTTTGCCTCGAGCGTGCTCGGCCGCGAGATCCTCTCCCCGCTCGATCTGGAGCGGCAATTCGGCCTGCTAGGGGGCGACATCTTCCACGGCGCGCTGACGCTGAACCAGCTGTTCTCGGCACGGCCGATGCTCGGTCATGCCGATTATCGCGGACCGCTGAAGGGCCTCTATCATTGCGGCTCCGGCGCCCATCCCGGCGGCGGCGTCACCGGCGCCCCCGGCCACAACGCCGCGCAGGCGATCTTGCGAGATCACCGCAGCCTGTTCGCAAGCCGTGGATAGGTCTGTGGATGGACTGTGGACAGGCCTGTTGGCAGGGCTGTGACGAAGCGGTAGTGTCTCAGTTTGAATTTAGATGCCTGTGCGCTTGATGATCTCTGCGGCGATATCGTCGAATTCTGCTTTTGCCTCGTCCACCTGTGGATAGTGGCCGGGGTTCACTTTGCCTCGAAGTTTTCCGATACCAACGCCGAACTTCTGGGCTTCAGGGGCGAGGCTGTGGAAGTGCTTGACGCCGCCGACCTTGTTCCCGCTACCATGAGGAACTAATTTCGGATTAATAGCAGCAAGATCTTTGATAATGCGGTCTCGCACCCGCGGCGCAATTTTCTTCTCCCAGTCAGCATGTGGAGATGAGGCGTTACGACCGGCGTTCACCTTGAACGCAGAGGTGATGTAGCCGAGATAGCTGGGCTGGCCACTGAAAACCCGCTTCTTGTCAGCGGGGGAGGCCAGGTTCAATACGGTCTGCCAATCCGTGATCCACTTTGCCATTGCCCTACCCACGGTCGAGAGTGCTCGCAGTGAGAATAGGTCGGCGGCTACAGGTGTTATGAAGTAATCACAATCGAGAAGAATGGCCCGATTAAGTGCGCCAACGTTTGGCCCCACGTCATAGAAGCAGACATCAGCCTTCACACTTTGTCCGGCCTTATCTGCCACTTGTGCAAGTGCTGTCGTGATGTCGTAGCCACGCGTTCGTCGCGCGAAACACTCAGTCCATGCCTCAGGCAGAACCTCTTCATAGTCTGACAAGAGCACATCTCCGGCCAACAGAAATAGGCCGCCACCTAAATCAATCTCTGGGATTGCGGCAATGCCACCACGGCCGTCAACGACCGGCTTGACTGCTGACCACAAGGTCTCGCCCTTGCCGTCTTCGCCAGATTCCCCGAGCATTTCTTCTAGGTCGGATTCATTCAAATAGAACGATGTCAGATTGCACTGGGGGTCAGCATCTACCAGCAACACCTTTTTCCCCCGATCGACGAGCGCATCCGCGATGTTGACCGTCAGTGTGGTTTTTCCAACGCCGCCCTTGTGGTTGAAAAGAGCAACCTTAATCATGCCCGTACCCTTTTTTGATGCCATCGCGACGCCTCTCTTCATCTATCGAGAGCTATATAAGCGCCGCAGAATCCCCGTACAAACTTATAGTCTAACAGCGGAAAAGTTTTCTGGTAGCGCCAGGGTGCGGCTTCAACCAGTACTTTAGTCGGCCGAAATGGCTTCCCGCTTCTTGTAGGGGCCGCGTACAGCCGGGACTGGATTTGCGGCATCGATCAGTTCAACCACGTCCGTCATCTTCATGACGCGGTCGATCAATCCCGCAGCCATTGCCGGGGTCGCGCCAAGCGTCTTGTGGACACGGCAGAAGTTGTAGAACACAAAGTAGAGCGCCAAGGCGTGGCAATGGTTCTCGAACTTCTTGCTGAATGCGTTGGTGAGGCGGGTGAACCGGCGCATTGACATGCGCATGGTCAGGTTCTGGCGCTCCACGAATGACGTATTGATAAGGTCCGGGTCAGGGTTGCCCATGATCGGGTTCTTGATCGCGCCGATACACTTGGGCGGGCTGTAGCGACCGGCGCCAGCATAGTCCGTCGCGAAAATCTTGTTCAGCATTGCATAGTCGGCATCGAAATCGACGGCGGCCACGGCCTTCAAATATGCCTTGTGGCCGTCCGTGGTGAGCTGAACCTTATTGGCGAGCCGGGCCTTCAAGTCGCCCATGAACGCAATGCCGGTGTGCTGGCTGCGGTCGCCAACGTGCCAAGACACGATCAGCTTGGAATCGGCATCCAGCGCCGTCCACGTCCAAACGTCGCCAGCGGCCTCAGGGGCGGCCTTGGCGAACTTGACATTCTTCTGCTTGGCATAGGCGAACGACCAAATCTCATCGCACTGGACGGCCTTGGCAGTCACGCCACGCACCGTCTCGTCATGGAAGCGAGCGCAAGCCAGCCCGGCGTCAATTAGAAGCTTGGAAACCGTGTTGATCGAGACCCCAGTGATCCGGGAGATCGACCGCATGGATGAACCCTCGCAGAGCATCTGGAGGATTTGAACGCGCGTTTGGAGGGGCAGCTTGTTCATAGGAGGAACCCTACCAAACCATTTCAATATGTCAAGCATATAGTTCAGATTGGTTCATTGATACAATCTAGCTATTGACATCCTCGCAGTCAGGATTCATATTCTGGTCGGTATGAAGATCGAGTTCGCCGACCAGCACCTCGCACTCATACTGACGGACCAGGCCCATAAGCTTGGTCTGCCCCTCGGCGTTACAAAATCATGCCGCGATAAGCTGCACGCGATCATGAACGCATCTTCGGAACTGACACTGAGAAACATGCGGAGCCTTCGCTACAAAAAGCTGGAAGGATCGGAGCTGAGACAAATCAGGATCAATGAGCAGTATCGCATCCGCTTCAAGCTGGATGACGGCACAAAGCCACCAACAATAATCGTTACCTTTATTGGCGATCCGCATTGAGCCGGAGGGATAGATGAACAGCTTTGATTATGAGGTGCCCCTTCCCGGCATGTACATCCAAGAGGAACTAGATGCGCGCGAGTGGTCTCAGCGCGATTTGGCTTTTATCCTTGGAATCGAAGAAGCGGCACTTAACAAGATCATCAAGGGCAAGACTGGCATTAGCGTCGAAATGTCAAAGGCGCTCGCCGTCGCCTTCGATATCGACGCGGACTTTTTTTCAAACCTTCAAAAATCATACGACCTTGCGCATTCGGCCGCGCCTGATCCGGCTATCGCGAGGCGCGCGTTACTGCAATCAAAGTACCCTGCTCGCGAGATGATCAAGCGAGATTGGATCAAGAATGCGAACGTGGACCGTTTGGAGCAACAGCTAGAACGGTTTTTCCGCACCGCCAATGATAACAACGTTGCCCCCCTCCGGCATGTGGCAAAGAAAACAAATGCTGGAGAAAGCCCAACCCCCATACAAGAGGCGTGGCTTTACCGAGTAATGCAAATCGCTGAAGCGATGGATTGCAAGCCTTACTCAAGTCGCGCACTGTCGAACGCTGCCCTTGTGCTGAAGGATCTAATGCTTGATCCTTCGGATGTTGCGAAGGTGCCCGATATTCTTGCGATGTGCGGGGTGAGATTTGTACTTGTCGAAGGCCTGCCCAATGCAAAAATAGACGGCGTTTGCTTATGGCTCGATGATACTCGCCCAGTTGTTGGCATGACGTTGCGTCACGACCGGATAGATAACTTCTGGTTTGTGCTCTGGCATGAGCTTTGCCACGTCATGAACAACGATGGGAAAGAAGAGGCCATTATCGATTTAGAACTAAACGGGGAGAAAACTACCGATAACGCGGAGGAGCGGGAAGCCAACCGCTACGCTGCTAATCAGTGCATCAACGCCGGAGACCTAATCTCTTTTTGCGCTCGTCGAAATGGGTTCTTTTCGGAGCGCGATGTCGTGAACTTTGCCCAAATGCATAGGGTTCACCCGGGCGTGGTTGTTGGCCAACTGCATAACCGCACCGGTCGCTTCAATCTGCTTCGAAAGTACCTTGTAAAAATTCGTGAGTACGTTCTGCCCGCGGCGACAATCGACGGGTGGGGCCACGTGGCTCCGGTAACGACCTAACGAGGAAATTCCAATGAATAGACTTGTTGCGGTGCAGTTCCATGGTACCGAGCTTGTAGGTTTTCAGTCCGGCGAAACCGTCCTGATCGCTTTGAAGCCTATTGTTACTGCGATGGGCCTAAATTGGTCCGGCCAAGAGCAGCGCGTGAAGCGAGACCCGGTGCTGAGAGAAGGGATATGTATGATGCATATGCCTTCTAACGGCGGTGCCCAGCGAACCTTGGCTATCCGGTTAGAGCTTCTGAATGGGTGGTTATTCCGGATCGATAGTGGCCGAATCCGCGACGCTCGAATTCGCGAATTGGTTCAGCTTTACCAGCGCGAATGCTATTCTGTTCTTTATTCCCACTTTTCCGGCGAACGAGACAAAATCAAGCGCCAAGAAAACGAATCAGACAGTTTGAGCCTACGCTTAGTGACCGAGTGTCGGCACATCTGGGGAAACCGTAGCGCCGCAGAGCTATGGGAAAAGCGAGGACTGCCCAAAGTAGCGTCTATGGACGCTGCCTTTCGCCAGTATGATCTCTTCGAGACCTCAACCCTGGTTCCTGGGGCGGCTGCGGCCTAGCCCTTCTTCCATCGCGCCGCCGCGGCGGCGCGCGCGATCTCTGATCGCTTTTCAGGAGATAGGGCCTCAAGCCTAGCCTTCGCCCCCTTAACGCCGCCCTTAGCGCGATTAGGAGCCTTTCCAACTGGCTCCTCAATCTCGCCAGTCGCAATCCGGCCAACCATGATGGCGGCTCCAATCACGTCACCGGGTCTGCGTTCGCCTTTGGGTCCTTTGGACATTCGAATAGGGTAAGTCTTGCCGGTAAGCTTCGCAAGGGAGGGCTTCGCTGTGATGAAGGTCATCAAGGGCAACGTAGTGGCCTACTGCGACCGCTGCCCAAGAAGCTACAACACAGGCCTAAAGGTATTCCAACAAGCTGTGGACCTGCTGAGCAGGGCTGAAGGCTGGGAAAGCGTCGAGCACGGAAGAGGCTGGAAAAACTACTGCCCTACATGCTCGGACGAGCGCGGCTACGATTCCGAAGCTGATGGAATTGGAATTGGGTTTACGCAGCGTCGTTCAATAGAGGACGATTGGGACTGAATTTCAAACTGAGACACTACCGACGAAGCCGTGGAAGCCTGGCGCGACCATTGGGTACAAACCTCGATCAGGCTGTGGAGAAGGGACTGGATAGACCGGGTATAAGCCGGTGGATGACTGCCGGATCACAAGCGGACAAGCTGTGAGCACAGGCAGCGGCAATCGCGTCGGCTTCACCCAAAACGACTTCGCCCGCCGGGGGCAATTCCCCCAGCGGGCGGTCGTCGAAAAAATCGTCTATGAAGAAAAGTAGCCCCCGCTGGGAAATGGGAGGCAGAAATTACTTCAAGGAGCTGCTAACCGAACCGAACTTGTCGTTCAAAGTGGTGCCCAGGTTGTTCACCACGGTGATGATCGCCAGCGCGATACCGGCCGCAATCAGGCCGTATTCGATCGCGGTTGCGCCGGACTCATCTGACCAGAACTTCGAAATCATGCGCTTCAAGACTCGCCTCCATTTCCATCCCAGCGTGTGCTGGTTGGTTCCAACATCCGGAAAGATACGGACAGCGCCCTACAGTCACGTTAACTGGGGAACCGCAAGTTAAGCGGAAAATTGGGAACAAAAGTTCCCCAAATTCAATTCAACGGAACCATAGGATGCAGCCTTCCCCCACCCATCGCGCCAGCTTTTCAATCGGAAGCGAGGCTGCCGCCAGGCGTGTCGTCGACGTGCTCACGGAGGTCTTTTTCGAGGGCGATGCCGCGGTCGCCGCCTTCGAGCGGCCGGACGGACAATGGGATGTCACGCTGCATTTCGCCGAGGCGCCGGACCAGCAATTGCTCCGCGAACTCGTTGCTACTTCAGCAGGAAATGACATCGCCTCCACTCTTGCCTTCGACACGATCGAGGCCAAGGACTGGGTCAAGGCGAGCCTGGAAGATCTTGTCCCGGTGCCTGCCGGACGCTTCGTCGTGCACGGCAGCCACGACCGCGATCGCGTGGCGCCGAACAAGCTCGCGATCGAGATCGAAGCGGCACTGGCCTTCGGAACCGGACACCACGGCACCACGCGTGGCTGTTTACTCCTGCTTGACCATGTCCTGAAACATGCACGGCCGACGCGCGTGCTCGACCTCGGTACCGGAACCGGCGTGCTGGGGATCGCGGCAGCGAAAGCGCTGCATCTCGCCGTGCTGGCCTCGGATATCGATCCGCCCTCGGTGCGGGTCGCGGCCGGGAATGCGGCCCTGAACGAAACAGGCCAATATGTGCGGGTGATCCGGGCCACCGGCTTCGCCGCGCCGGACTTTGCCAAAAGCGGCCCGTTCGACCTGGTGCTGGCCAACATCCTTGCCAATCCGTTGCGGCAATTGGCGGGTCCGATGGTCCGGCATCTTGCGCCCGGCGCCCGCGTCATCCTCTCCGGCCTGCTGACCCACCAGGCCCCGGCCGTGATCGCCGCCTACCGTGCGCGCGGCCTGGTGCCGCTGCGGCATCTGCGGATCGAGGGGTGGAGCAGTTTGCTGCTGCGGAAGATGGGTTGAGACGGCACCCTTAATGCCGCCGCCCTACTCCGCCGGCTTGTCGTCCCGGCGTGTTGCGCGCTTGCCTTGCACGGGCCGCCTGGCGCGACGCTCGGCGGCGCGGTCGATCATCTGACCGATGAGACCGCGAGGCTTCTTCGGTGTGGTTGCGGCCGGCGCGGGGCGCAGCGGCGGCGAGATCTTCTCAAAGGTGAACACAGGCATCGCGTGTCCCCTTGCGGCTGAGACCAACCACTCGCTCGAATTTCCCTGCTATTCGGACGACGCGCAACTGTCGCATCCACGACTCCACTCCATTCGAATGGAACATTTGCAAGCACAGTCCATGCCAGACGGGACGGCAATTGCGTCTACATTGCGGACTGATCCCCATGATCATAAACTGAGCCATGTTCGAAGCACACTTCCAGACATTCGAGGAGCCCGAGGCCGGCGTCGCATTGACGGCGCGCCTGGCTGCGCTCCGTGAAGAGCTCGCCCGCCGCAAATTGACCGGCTTCGTCATTCCGCGCGCCGATCAGCAGCAAAACGAATATGTCGCGCCCTCCGAAGAGCGGCTCGCCTGGCTGACCGGCTTCACCGGCTCGGCGGGACTTGCCGTGGTGCTGGCCCAGGAAGCTGCTGTGTTTGTCGATGGCCGCTACACGATCCAGGCGGCCAAGCAGGTCGACGCCAAGGCGTGGACGGTGGAATCGCTGATCGATCCGCCGCCGGAAAGCTGGGTCTCGGCACATCTCAAGCCCGGCGATCGCCTAGGATTTGATCCGTGGTTGCACACTTTTGCGGCAGCCGAGCGCCTTTCTGCGGCCTGCACCAAGGTTGGCGCCGAACTGGTGGCGGTCGACGGCAATCCGGTCGACGCGGTCTGGCAGGACCGCCCGCAGCCGCCGATCGCGCCGGTCGCGATCCACGGCCTGCAATATGCCGGCGTCGCCGAGGCCGAGAAGGTGGCGTTGATCAAGACCGAGATCGAGAAGCTGGGCGCCGATGCGCTGGTGCTGTCCGACAGCCATGCGGTCGCCTGGACCTTCAACGTCCGCGGCGCCGACGTCGCGCATACGCCGCTGCCGCTGTCCTACGCGCTGGTGCCCAAGGTCGGCCGTCCCACCGTGTTCATCGACCACCGCAAGCTCTCGAACCTGACCCGCGATCATCTCGAACAATCGGCCGACGTGCGCGACCCCGATGCGCTGACACCGACGCTGATGGCGCTGGCCAAGAGCGGCGCAGCGATTGCACTCGACAGCGCCACGGCGGCCGACGCGTTGAGCCGCTTGATCGCGAGCGGCGGCGGCAAGCCGGTGCGCGGCAGCGATCCGATCGCGCTGCTGAAGGCCGTCAAGAACGCGACCGAGATCAAGGGCACGCAGACCGCACACCGCCGTGATGCGATCGCGCTGGCGCGCTTCCTCGCCTTCATCGACCGCGAGGCACCGAGCGGCAAGCTCACCGAGATCGATGCCGTCGAAGCGCTGGAGACGTTCCGCCGCGACACCGGCGCGTTGAAGGACGTGTCGTTCCCGACCATCTCAGGCACCGGCCCGAACGGCGCCATCGTGCACTACCGCGTCACCCGCAAGAGCAACCGGCGCATCGTGCCCGGCGATCTCCTGCTGATCGATTCCGGCGCGCAATATGAAGACGGCACCACCGATGTCACCCGCACGATGGCCGTGGGCGAGCCGACGGAGGAGATGCGCGACCGCTTCACCCGCGTGCTGCGCGGCCATATCGCGATTGCGCGCGCGGTGTTTCCCGACGGCACCACCGGCGCACAGCTCGACACGCTGGCGCGGCAATATCTCTGGGCCGCCGGCGTCGATTTCGAGCACGGCACCGGTCACGGTGTCGGCAGCTATCTCAGTGTGCACGAAGGCCCGGCGCGGATCTCGAAGCTCGGCACGACGCCGCTGAAGCGCGGCATGATCCTCTCCAACGAGCCCGGCTACTACAAGACCGACGGCTTTGGCATCCGTATCGAGAACCTCGAGCTGGTGGTCGCCGCCGACATCCAGGGCGCCGAGAAAGCGATGAATGCGTTCGAGACGCTGACCTTGGCGCCGATCGACCGCCGGCTGATCGATGCCGCGATGCTGGGCCGCGACGAACTCGCCTGGCTCAATGCCTATCACGCGCGCGTTCGCACCGAGGTGGGGCCGGCACTGGATGAGGCGACGACGGCGTGGCTCGATCAGGCCACGGCGGAGCTGAAGGCCTAGACGCTGTCCGCATAGCGCTAAGCGATTGGCGCAAGGCTTGGCTGCTTTTGCCTGCGATCGTGGCTGACTTGGCGCGTTCCTCGCCAAGCTTCTCCGTAAAACAACGGCTTGCTGCGCGCTGTTATGATAACAGTCCCGGAATCGGTATAGCCGCATTCCGAAACGCCGATGTCCGTCTTGTGCGAGCAGGCTACAGTCCGACTCGAATTCGAAAGACGGACGCGCATGCACGGGATGATCAGCAGGCCGCAGGACGCGGCGACGAAGAGCATCGCGACTTCGCGCGTGGTGTTGCTGCTGCTGGTCGTCATGACCGGGATCGCGCCGATCTCGCTTTATATTCTGGTGCCGGCGCTGCCCGTGCTGGCAACGAATTTCGGTCGCGACATCTCGATCGCGCAGATGACGGTGTCGCTGTACATGGTGGGCATCGCGCTGTCGCAGCTCATCATGGGACCGTTGTCGGACAAGCTCGGCCGGCGCCCGGTGCTGCTTGGTGGCCTCGCGCTGATGATCGCGGCGAGCGTCGCCTGCATCTTCGCCGAAACCCTTCCGCAGCTGATCGCAGCGCGCTTCTTCCAGGCGCTCGGCGGCGCCTCCGGCATGGTGGTGAGCCGGGCCATCATCCGCGACATCTATGAGCGCGACCGCGTCGCCTCCATGATCAGCCTCGTGGTGGCCGCCCTGATGATCGGCCAGATGGTCTCGCCGCTCACCGGCGGCCTGATCGAGACCGCGTTTGGCTGGCGCGCGATCTTCTACGCCGTCACGATCGGCGCAATTGCGGTTGCCGTCGGCATTGCGATCGCATTGCCTGAGACGCGTCGCGACCGCGCGGTCGGCAGCGGCGGCTTTCGCGGCGACGTCGGCACCCTGATCAAGAGCCGCGCCTTCATCGGCTACGTCATGTGCCAGGTGCTGGCGTCCCAGATCATCTTCACCTTCGCCGGCGGCGGCCCCTACATCGTCGTGACGCAGATGGGCCGGACCAGCGCCGAATACGGCGCCTGGTTCGCTACGACCGGATTCGCCTATCTCGTCGGCAATCTGCTCTGCGTGCGCTTTGCGCCGCGGCACTCGCTTGAGAAGCTGATCTGGTTCGGGCTCGGCCTGCAACTCTGCGGCAGCCTCCTGAACCTGCTCTGGAGTTTCACCGGCTGGAACGAAGCTCCCGCCTGGCTGTTCGGCACGCAGATGATCGTGATGGTCGGCAACGCCTTCGTGATGGCGAACTCCGCGGCCGGCGCCATCAGCATCCGCCCCGAAGCCGCCGGCACCGCGTCAGGTGCAATGGGCTTTCTCCAGCAGGGCATCGGCGCGTTGATGTCGCAGTTCGGCGCCTATCTCGGCGGCCACACCGCGACCACGCTGCCGCTGACTTCGGCGGTGCTTGCGATCTCGTTGCTCTGCGCTTGCACGATGATCTTCGTCGTCCCCCACCGTGAACTGATGGTGAGCGAGACGCTGATCGGGCAGGCTGAAGAGGAAGAGAGCGGGATGATGTGAGGAGCGGCGCGCTGCCTCCTCGTCATTGCGAGCGAAGCGAAGCAGTCCAGACTGTCACTGTCACCGCGGCCAAAGTCTGGATTGCTTCGTCGCAAGAGCGCCTCGCAATGACGGGGAGAGAGCTCACTCCCCGATCAGCTTCAACCACTCATCCTCGGTCAGCACCTGGACGCCGTGCTTGTTGGCCTCCGCGAGCTTCGAACCCGCGCCGGGACCGGCGACGACGAGATCCGTCTTCTTCGACACCGAACCCGACACCTTCGCCCCCAACCGTTCGGCGGTGGCCTTGGCTTCGTCGCGCGTCATCTTCTCCAGCGAGCCGGTGAACACGACGGTCTTGCCCGCGACGGCCGAGTTGCTCTTCGGCTTCTCGGCGTCGACGATCTCGATTTCCCTGGTCAGCCGCTCGACGATGCCGCGATTATGGCTCTCGCCGAAATAATCGGCGATGCTCTTGATCACGGTGTCGCCGATCTGGTCGAGCGCGTCCATCTCCGCCATTGCCTCCTCGTCGCCCTTGGCGACCTTGAGGCAAGCGTCGTGGAAGGCATCCCAGGAGCCGTAGCCGCGCGCGAGCGCGAGCGCCGTGGTCTCGCCGACATGGCGCATACCGAGCGCATAGACGAAGCGCTCCAGCGCAATTTTGCGTCGGCTCTCGATCGCGGCGAACAGGTTGCGTACCGAGGTTTCGCCGTAGCCTTCGATCTCCTCGAGCTTGAGCTTCGAATTGCGCTTCTCCAGCGTGAAGATGTCGGCGGGCTCCTTGACCCACCCTTCATCGAAGAAATACTGGAGCTGCTTCTCGCCAAGACCGTCGATATCGAAGGCACGGCGCGACACGAACAGCTTGAGATGCTCGATCTTCTGATAGGGGCAGGCGAACTCGCCGCTACAGCGGGCGCGGGATTCTTCTTCGCCGGCGGCCGTCTCCCCGCGCACAACATCGGTGTGCAGCGGGCACGGGCACTTCTTCGGGAAAGTGAATTCCTTGGCGCTCTTCGGCCGCTTGTCGAGGACGACGTCGACGATTTGCGGAATGACGTCGCCGGCGCGCTGAATCACGACGGTGTCACCGATCCTGATATCGCGGCCATCGCGCAAGCTCTCGCCCTTGTTGCCGATGCCCTTGATGTAGTCCTCGTTGTGCAGCGTGACGTTCTGCACGATCACGCCACCGACGCCAACGGGCTCGAGCTTGCCAACCGGCGTGAACGAGCCAGTGCGGCCGACCTGGATCTCGATGTCGCGCAGCACGGTCAAGGCGCGCTCGGCCGGGAATTTATGCGCGATGCCCCAGCGCGGCGTGCGCGAGACGAAGCCGAGCCGCTCCTGCCAGTCGATGCGGTCGACCTTGTAGACGACGCCGTCGATGTCGTAGTCGAGCTTTGCCCGCTGCTCCTCGATGGAATGATGGAAGGCGAGCAGTTCCTCGACGGAGTGACAGATTTTGGTCAGCGGGTTGGTCTTGAAGCCGCAGCGCTCGAACCAGTGGATCATGCTGCTCTGGGTATCCTCGGGCATCGCGCTCATCTCGCCCCAGGCATAGGCGAAGAACCCCAGGGGACGCGAGGCGGTGATGGTCGGGTCCTTCTGCCGGAGCGAGCCCGCGGCCGAATTGCGCGGGTTGGCGAAGATGGTATCGCCGGCCGCCTTCTGCCGCTCGTTGAGCGCGAGGAAGGCCTTCTTGGTCATGTAGACTTCGCCGCGCACCTCGCAGATATCGGGAACGTTGCGTCCCTTCAGCTTCTGCGGCACGTCCTCCAGCGTACGGATGTTGGCGGTGACGTCCTCGCCGACCGCGCCGTCCCCGCGCGTTGCCGCGGTGACAAGCTCGCCTCCCTCATAGCGCAGTGACATCGACAGTCCGTCGATCTTGGGCTCGGCCGAGAAATTGATCTTATCATCGTCGAGCTTCAGAAAGCGCACGATGCGGCCGACGAAGTCGCGCAAATCCTCTTCGGCAAAGGCATTGTCGAGCGACAGCATCGGAACCGAATGCTGGACCTTCCTGAAGCGTCCCGACGGCGCCGCGCCGACCTTCTGTGAGGGCGAATCCCCGCTGACGAATTCCGGAAAGCGCTTTTCGATCGCATTGAGGCGCTGGCGCAGGGCATCGTACTCGGCGTCGGTGACGGTGGGCGCGTCGTCTTGATAGTAGCGCTCGTTGTGTCCCTCGATCTCGAGCGACAGCCGCATGTGCTCGACCTTAGCCTGTGCCTTGGTGAGGTCGGCGACGTCACGAAGCGGTTTGGATTTTACTGCTCTGGCCATGGTGCTTGGATACGACGGAGCGGGCGGGACGGTAAAGGCGGTAAAAGTCTTGTGCCCCGGACGCAGCGCAGCGCTTCTTCAGCGGTGCGCTGCAGAGCCGGTGCCCGTGCGGCAACATATTGGGTCCCGGCTCTGCGGAGCAGCGCTATGCGCTGCGCCGCGCCCGGGACACAGAGGTCAAGCCGTCGCCGCCTTGAGCAGCCGGTCCGCGGCCGCCCTCGCCTCGGCCGTGATCTCGGCGCCGGCGAGCATGCGGGCGATTTCCTCGCGGCGGTGGTCGGCGGCGAGCGCATTGACGCGGGTGGCGACCCGCTTGCCCTTGTCCAGCGCATCCTTGGAGATCAGGAGATGCTGGTCGGCGCGGGCGGCGACCTGTGGGGCGTGGGTCACGGCCATCACCTGAACCTTGCCGGCGAGCCGTGCCAGCCGCGCGCCAATGGCGTCCGCGACCGCGCCGCCGACGCCGGTGTCGATTTCGTCGAACACCAGGGTGGGCGCCGAGCCGCGGTCGGACAGCACGACCTTCAGCGCCAGCAGGAAGCGTGAGAGCTCGCCACCGGAGGCGACCTTCATCATCGGCCCCGGCTTGGTGCCCGGATTGGTCTGCACCCAGAACTCGACGCGATCGATGCCTTGCGGACCCGGCGCGGCCTCGTCGGTCGTCACCTGGGTGATGAATTTGGCACGTTCGAGCTTGAGCGGCGCGAGCTCGGCGTTGACGGCCTTGTTGAGCTTTTCGGCCGATTTCTGCCGTGCCGCGGAGAGCTTTTTCGCCGCAGCCGCGTAGCGCGCATCGGCCTCGATCGCGGCCTGCTCCAGCTTCTTCAGGCGCGAGGCGCCGGCATCGATCAGCACGACATCGGCGGCGTATCTGGCGGCCAACGCCGCCAGGCCATCGACCGGCGTCGAATATTTGCGCGAGGCGGCGCGTAAGGCGAACAACCGCTCCTCGATGCGTTCGAGCTCAGCCGGGTCGAAATCGGTCGCGGCGAGCGCGGCCTGGAGGTGCTGGTCGGCCTCCTCCAGCGCGTTGATCGCGATGTCGATCGCCTTCACTGCGGGCTCGACCAGCGCCGGCGAATTGACGCCACGGCGCTCCAGCCGCCGCACGGCGGCCGACAGCGCCGCAACCGGCGAATTGTGGCCGCCGACAACCTCCTGCGCCTCGCGCAAATCGGAGGCGATCTTCTCGCCCTGCATCATGGTGGTGCGGCGGTGGGCCAGCGAGGTCTCCTCGCCGTCCTTGGGCGCGAGCTGCTTCAGCTCGTCCGAGGCATGGCGCAGATAGTCGGCCTCGCGCGCGGCACGTTCCATGCCGGCGCGATGCTCTTCCAGCTCAGCGTTGGCGGTGCGGCGCGCATCCCAGAGCGCTTCGACGGCCGCGACGTCCTTCTCCAGTCCGGCAAAGGCATCGAGCAGGCGGCGATGGGTGGCGGCGTCCACCAGCGCGCGCTCGTCATGCTGGCCGTGGATCTCGACCAACGCGGCGCCGACCGCCTTCAGCGTCTGCACGCTAATCGACTGGTCATTGATGAAGGCGCGGGTACGGCCGTCGGCGAGCTGGACCCGGCGCAAGATCATCTCGCAAGATTCTGCAAAACTCGCATCGTCGAGCCCGTTCTCGGCCAGGATTTTCGTCGCCGGGTGATTCTTCGGGATATCGAAGACGGCGGTCACCTGTCCCTGCTCCACGCCATGGCGCACGAGGCCAGCGTCACCGCGGCCGCCGAGGGCCAGTGCAAAGGCATCGAGCAGGATGGATTTGCCCGCACCGGTCTCGCCGGTCAAAACCGCAAGTCCGGTGGCGAATTCGATATCGAGCCGTTCGATCAGGACGATGTCACGGATCGACAGACGCGCCAGCATGGAACCAGATTTCCTAGCCGAGACCTAGAGGCCTATCTTCTTGAAGGTCTGGCTGATCCAGGACCCCTGATTCTCGCTCGGCTCGAGACCGCCGGATTTTACAAGATTATAGGCGTCCTTGTACCAGCGGCTGTCAGGAAAATTGTGGCCAAGCACGGCGGCGGCGGTCTGGGCTTCGCCGACGATGCCGATCGACATATAGGCCTCGGTGAGACGGTAGAGCGCCTCCTCGACGTGGCGCGTGGTCTGGTACTGCGTCACGACGGCCTTGTATCGGTTGATCGCGGCCGTGTAGTCCTTCTTCTGCATGTAGTAGCGGCCGACGGCCATTTCCTTGCCCGCGAGCTGGTCGCGTGCGCCCTCGATCTTGGCCTTGGCGGAGGTCGCATATTCGGACGTCGGATATTTGCGCACCACCTCTTCCAGCGCGGCGATCGCCTTCTCGGTGCGGCCCTGGTCACGATTGATGTCCGGGATCTGATCGTAATGCGAGGCGGCAATCAGGTACTGCGCATAGGCCGCGTCCGGGCTGCCGGGATGCAGGGTGACGTAGCGGGTCGCAGCGCCGATGCAGCTGTCATAGTCGCCGCCCTGGTAGGATGCGTAGGCCGACATCAGCAGTGATTTGCGCGCCCAGTCGGAATAGGGATGCTGGCGGTCGACTTCCTCGAACTTCTTGGTCGCCGCCTTCATGTCCTTCTTTTCGTTCATGAGGTACAAGCCCTCATTGTAGATCTTGTCGGCGGGCTCCTCGACGAACGTGTCATCCTTGTTGGTGAACTTGTCCCACAGACTGCCGGTACCGCAGCTGGCCAGCGGCAGCGCGAGCAGGAAGAGAGAGGCAAGCTGGAGCAGCCCACGGGCTCGCGGTGAAACCAAGAGATATCCGCGCGTCATACGCTGTGCCGACATGAATTTAAGACCTGACGCCCTGTGATGCGGTGTCCGCCAGCCCATGATCCCGTCACGGGCGCGAAATGTGACCGTGGTGCCTGCCCTGCACCCACGTCGATGTAACCGAAAAACGTTTGTTAACCTATCGGATAGGCAGGCATTCCGCCCGGATTAAGGCGAAAGCGCCGCAATCCTAGTCCATCATGGTTACCAGGAGTTTCCCGGAGAGAACGGCGCTGGACCGCTTGCGCGCAGTCGGCTTTCAGGACACGTCCGGACCGTAGGCCGCGGCGATCCGGCCGCCGACGATACCGCTTCCGACTTCGACCACAGGACGCGTGGTGCGGCGGGCCGCCTCGCCCTCGACCACCCGCCAAGCGGTACGGTCGGCGAGCAGCGCGGTCAGGACGGCGTGGTTGAGCTTGTGGCCACCACGCGCCGAACGGTAGGCACCGAGCAGCGGCAGGCCGGCAAGTGCGAGATCACCGATGACGTCCAGCACCTTGTGGCGGGCGCATTCGTCGGCGTAGCGCAGACCCTCGGTGTTGAGCAGCCGCTCGTCGTCGAACACGACGGTATTTTCGAAGGAGGCGCCGAGCGCATAGCCCGCGCTCCAGAGCCGGGCAACGTCGCCCATCAGACCGAACGTCCGGGCGCGGCCGACGTCGCGGCGGAAGCGCTCCGGGCTGAGATCGAAGGCGTAGCTCTGCTGACCGATGACCGGATTGGCGAAATCGATCTCGACCTCGGCGCGGAAACCGTTGGCGTAGGGCCGGATCTCGCCGAAGGAGTCGCCGAGCTTGACCGAGACCGGCTTCAAAACCTGGATGAACCGGCGCTGTGCCGGCTGGTTGACGATGCCGGCCTGATCGATCGCCGCGATGAAGGCGGCGGCGCTGCCGTCCATGATCGGCACTTCCGGACCATCGATCTCGATGGTGGCGTTGTCGACGCCCATGCCGCGCAATGCCGCCAGGACGTGCTCCGCGGTGGACACCAGCGGCCCGCTGCGATCGCCGAGGACAGTCGCAAAATCGGTGGCGATCACCTGATCGGCAATTGCCTGGATCTCGCGGTCACGCCCTTCGAGGCCGGTGCGGACAAAAATAAAGCCTGCATCGACAGGTGCAGGTCCCAGCGTCAGGGTGACGGGAAGACCGGAATGAACGCCGACGCCGGCCACGGTGGCTTGCGCGCGAAGCGTTGTTTGCCGGCTAAATTTCATCAGGAACCCGCCCCACTACGACCCACTGCGACTTATACTAGACCCGACTGATCGATCGAGATCGACCGTCCGAATCTCCGTATCCCCAAGTCACGCCGAACCATAGTCACAGCCTCAAACAGCGCCAACTCACGCTTTTTTACCGATTGTTACCCCAAACCTGCCGCATTCGCGCCAAGGCTTAACCAAATTGCACCTCGGTTTGGGACCAATATCGGCAGCTTTACTGAAGCACCGAACAGGTAATTAATGATTTAAAATCAGTTGCTTGAACGCGCAATCCGGATATGCACGGGACAAAAGGAAAGGTCCCGGCGAGCTGTCCGCCGGGACCTTTTTTCGTCTGCCTTATTGTAACAATCCTCAGGTCGCCTGCCGCCGCAGGAAGGCCGGGATATCAAGATGGTCGTCTCCCTGTGGCGCCGGCGCAACAGGTGCCGGGCGGCCGTGGGCGTCCAGACCCTGCGGCGCAGGCCGGCGGGCATATTCGGACACCGGCTCGCTGGCGGCGATCTGCTGCTGCACGGTCCGCTGCGGCTTGCGGTCGGGCAACGCCGGCATAGCGGGACCGGCGGTCCGGGCGGCGATCGGCGCCTCGGTCTCCTCGTCGCGACGGCCGAGGCCGACATTGGCGAGGCGCTGGAGCAGCGACAGGCGGGTCTTCTGCGGGGTCTCATCCTCGACCTCGCCGCGGGCCTGACGAAGCTCGGCCTGGGCCGGCATCGGCAGCTCGTCGAGGCGCGGCATGCGCGGGGCGCGGGCCGGGGCGCGCTCGGCCTGCGGCGGGATGAAGGTTTCCGGCGTCATCGGCTCATGCATGGCGAGCGGGGCCTGCTCAGGCTCCGGAAACAGCGTGGGTTTCTGAGCGATCGGGCGCACGGTGACGTCGCCATAGGTCTGCGGCACGGGCGCCGCCGACGGAACTTCGGAAACGGCAGCCGCGATGGCGGCAAGCGCCGCACGCTCGACATTGGCACGCGGCGCAACGGGCGCGGTCGCGACCGGCGCTGTGGCCGCGATCTGCGTTTGGGCACGCTCGGCCAGGCGCTGGTTGTCGGCGCGGAGCCGCGCGGTCAGGTCGGCGAGACGGCTCTCGGCAACGGCGGCCGGCGCTGCCGGTGCCTGCTGCAGCTGCTGCGGCGCGGCGTTCGCAACCGGAGCGCTGGTGCCCTGGCTGTTGCGGGCGATCGCGGCCTGCTCGATGCCGGTGGCAACGACCGAGACGCGGATCAGGCCATCGAGCGCTTCGTCGAAGGTGGCGCCGACGATGATGTTGGCGTCCTGGTCGACTTCCTCGCGGATGCGGGTCGCGGCTTCGTCGACTTCGAACAGGGTGAGGTCCTTGCCGCCGGTGATCGAGATCAGGAGGCCCTTGGCACCCTTCATCGACGAGTCGTCGATCAGCGGATTGGCGATCGCGGCTTCGGCGGCGGTCAGTGCGCGCTTGTCGCCGGAGGCTTCGCCGGTCCCCATCATCGCCTTGCCCATCTCGCGCATGACGGCGCGAACGTCGGCGAAGTCGAGGTTGATCAGGCCTTCCTTGACCATCAGGTCGGTGATGCAGGCCACGCCCGAGTAGAGCACCTGGTCGGCCATCGCGAAGGCGTCGGCGAAGGTGGTCTTCTCGTTGGCGACCCGGAACAGATTCTGGTTCGGGATGATCAGCAGCGTGTCGACCACCTTGTGAAGCTCGTTGATGCCGGCTTCAGCGGTACGCATGCGGCGGCCGCCCTCGAAGTGGAAGGGCTTGGTCACGACGCCGACGGTGAGGATGCCCATCTCGCGCGCGATCTTGGCGATGACAGGAGCAGCACCGGTGCCGGTGCCGCCGCCCATGCCGGCGGTGACGAACACCATGTTCGCGCCCGAGAGATGGTCGCGAAGCTCGTCCATCACCTCTTCCGCCGCGGCAGCGCCGACGACCGGCTGCGATCCTGCGCCGAGGCCCTGCGTCGCCGCGGTGCCCATCTGCACGATGCGCTGCGCCTTCGACATCGTCAGCGCCTGCGCGTCGGTGTTGGCGACCACGAAGTCGACGCCCTGGAGGCCGGCCGTGATCATGTTGTTGACGGCGTTGCCGCCGGCGCCGCCGACGCCGAACACGGTGATGCGGGGCTTCAACTCGTGAATATCAGGAACGTTGATGCTGATGGTCATGTTTGCCTCTCGATCACGCGCGCGTGGGTTCGCCCCGGCCTGCGGCCGCGGGAGTTGGTGAAAATCGACATTTGCGGAAAGCAGTCATCAAAAGCCCTCGCGTAGCCATCGTCCGACCTTTCCAAAGTAACCGCCCGTCCCTGTCCTGACCTGCTGCCGCGTGTGCCGCGGTTCGACATGCTCGTGGTGAACATATTGCGGGTAGACGAGAAGGCCGGCCGGCACCGCGAATGCGGCGTTCTTCGCCTCGTTGGGCAGCCGGCCGAAACCAAGCGGACGTCCGACCCGCACGGGCCGGCCGAGAATCTGCGTTCCGAGCTCGACGAGGCCGGTGAGCTGCGAGGCGCCGCCCGAGAGCACGACGCGCCCCTTGGGCTCTGCCGCGAAGGGTGAATCCTTCAGCTTGTCCCGAACCATTTCGAAGACTTCCTCGGCACGGTGCTTGACGATGTTGGCGATGGTGGCGCGCGAAACGATCTGCGGCAGATCCTGGTCGTCACCGGCTGTCGGTACAGACATCAGCTCACGCGAGTCCGATCCGCCGGTGATGACGGTGCCGTATAACGTCTTGATTCGCTCGGCATCGGCAATGGTCGCCGAGAGCCCGCGCGCGAGATCCATCGTGATGTGTTGCCCGCCGACCGCAAATCCGGCCGCATGCACGAAGCGGCCGCCGGAATAGACCGCGATCGTGGTGGTGCCCGCGCCCATCTCGACCACGGCCGCGCCGAGATCGGCTTCGTCGTCGGTCAGCACCGATAGGCCGGCGACATAGGGGCTCGCGGCCATGGCTTCGACGTTGAGATGGCAGCGTTCCACCGCGAGCATCAGGTTTCGCGCCACGGTGGCGTCGCAGGTGACGACGTTCATGTCGACACCGAATTGATGCGCGACCATGCCGCGGGGATCGCGAATGCCCTTGACGCCATCGAGCGTGTAGCCGACCGGCAGCGCGTGCAGCACGGTGCGGCCCTCGCCCGTGGCGTGACGCATTCCGGTGGAGGTGACGCGGCTGACATCGGCCGGGGTCACCGCTCCGCCGCGGATATCGGCCGCGGCCTCGACCAGCTGGCCCGCGAGACGGCCGCCGGAGACCGACAGCAGAACGGACTCGACCCGGACCTTGGCCATTTTCTCGGCAAGCCCGACGGCCTGGCGCACCGCCTGCTCGCATTCGCCGAGATCGACCACCGCACCGGCCTTCATGCCCCGCGACTGGATCTGGCTGTAACCGATCAATTCCACTGCATGGGTGCGGCCGCGCAGCGCTTCGCTCGGTGCCGACGGCTTCAGCCGCGCGATCATGCAGGCGATCTTGCTGGTGCCGATGTCGAGGCAGGCGACGAGGCCGCCGCGCTTGTGCGGCATCGGGCGCGTCTTCGGCGTCTGGGTGCGATCAAGACCGGTCATGCGGCGTCCCCGGCCTTCTTTTTCTTCTTGTCCTTGAACAGATCATCGCGCGCCTTGGCGGCGTCATCCGACAGCTGCACCACCAAACGGTCGGGCAGGCGCATGTCGATTGCGACGATATCCTTCGAGAACAGGCGGTCGTCCTTGTCCAGCTTGGAGAGCGCGGCAAGCGCGTTGCCGACGTCCTGCTCGGGCAGGCGGACGTCGAGGCCGTCCTTCAACCTCAGGTTCCAACGCCGCTCACCGACGTAGATCGCGGCTTTCGTCACCGACTTGACCTGCGGATAGCGCGCGAGCAGTGCGAGGAAATCGCGAGCCTGGGTGTCGGCGCCCTTCCCGACCACGAGCGGCAGCGACAGGAAGCGGCGCGAGACATAGGGTTCGAGCAGTGCGCCATCGTCGGCGATGACGGAGAGCCTGCCGGCCTCCTGCCACAGCGCGAACGCCTTGCGCTCGGTGATCTCGATCATGAGCTGGCCCGGATAGAGCTTCAGCACGGTCGCATCCGCGATCCAGGGATTGGCCTTGAGCTTGTCGCGGACGTCGTCGGCATCGAGGAACAGCAGCGAGGAGCGGCCGCTGACACCGCCGATCGCGAGGATCTCGTCCTGGCTGAGTTGCTTGCGGCCGTTGATCACGACCGAGGTGATGCGGAAGCCGGCCGAATTGGCCATGGCATTGCGCGCGTCACTGACGGCGGTGATGAAATCCTGGAGATGGCCGCCCTTGACGATGCCGAGGCCACAGCTGCCGATCAGCAGCAACACGGTCAGGCTGATCCCGACCCGGCGCGGCAGATAGCGCTCGACCAGCGCGACCAGGCGCGGCGGCGGCTCGCGCTCGACGACCGCCTTGGCCTTGATCCTCTGCTTGGCGGCGTCACGCGTCTCGTCGCGCTTGTCCTGCACCCACTCGCGCAGAAGCACGACCGCTCCGATAGCGGCCGCCTTCAGGTCAGCTTGGGGCCTCAGCGATCTCACAAACGACCGGGTGAGGCTTCCTGCTCCATCCATTGCACGAGCTCGTCAACAGTTTGCCCACGACACCGCGCGGGTCCTGGCGAACATGACGTCTCGGTCTTGCCGGGCCGGGTGATGGTCTTCGGCAGAAGAAACCGCTCCCCTTCAAGCGTTCGCTGGTGTGGGAAACATCCGCAACAGTTCACGCGCCGGCAGCCAAAACGTCATATGCGCCGCCAGCGTTAACCTTCGGACTTCCTGGTAAACAAAAGGTAAAGTTCGTTAACGGAGAATGCTTTTTGCCCAGCTCTGTGAGCCAGTTGCGCCACGATGTCCGGTATTTTACCGGCTTTGGGCACCAAACCGAGCGTTTTCGCCCGTCCGGCCGTTAACCAATCCTAACTATTTCGGCACCCGCCGCACCGCCAGCTCGATCAGGTCGCGGAGGAAGTCAACGAATTCGATGCCTTCGGCTTTCAGCGCCTTGGGGTAGAGCGAGGACTTGGTCAGCCCGGGCAGCGTGTTGGTCTCGAGATAGACCAGCCCCTTTTCCGACACGATGAAGTCGGAGCGGGAATAGCCGGTACAGGACATCGCCCGATGCGCCAGCATGGCCTGCGTCTTGAGCGCGGCGGTGACCTCCGCGGTGAATCGGCCCGGACAGATCTCCTGGGTGGACTTCAAAAGATATTTTGCGGCGTAATCGAAATTGCCCTCGCCCGGAATGATCTCGATCGGCGGCAACGAGATGATCGAGCCATCGGTACGTTCCAGCACGCCGCAGGTCGCCTCGACGCCGGCGATATAGGGCTCGATCACATACTCTTCGTGCCTGGCGGCATTGCGGACCGCGACGAGGTCCTGCTTGGCGTTGACGAAGATCAGGCCGTAGCTCGATCCGTCGCGCGCCGGCTTTGCGATCAGCTTGCCGTATTCGGCAAAGGCGTTGTCGATGTCATCGAGCGCGATGCCCATGGGCGGTGTCACGCCGCCGAGCGCGGCAAAGCGCTTGGCCGCGATCTTGTCGAAGGCGAGATGCGAGGAGGCCGAGCCCGAGCCGGTGAACGGCACGCCACGCGCCTCGCACATAACCTGCAACTCACCATTCTCCGCGCCCCCGCCATGAAGGCTGAGCACGAGAACGCGATCTTCCGCCTTGGCCTTGTCGAGCGCCTGCGCGAGCGGAATGCCTGAGGTACCCGGCTTGAACTCGTCCTCGAACGGCCTGGAATGTTCGAGCAGTTGCTTCGACTGCACGACATGCACCTTGTCCTCGACGTCCCAGAACCAGAGATCAGCCTCAGGCAGCGCCTGATGCAGCGCCTGGGCCGACGCGACCGAGACCAGACGTTCGCGATTCGAGCCGCCGAAGAGGATGGTTGTGCGCATGTTCATAGTCCGCAATCTCTCCAGTTCGTCATTCCGGGGCGCGACGCAGTCGCGAGCCCCGGGATGACGTTCACGCGGAAACCCCGATCCGCTTGATTTCCCAGTGCAGTTCAATTCCGGAATTCGCCTTCACACGATCGCGCACGGTCTCACCCAGGGTCTCTATGTCCTGCGCGGTGGCATCACCGGTGTTGATCAGGAAATTGCAGTGCATCTCGGAGACCTGCGCGCCGCCGACGCGCAAGCCGCGACAGCCAGCAGCATCGACAAGTTTCCAGGCAGAATGGCCGGGCGGATTCTTGAAGGTCGAGCCGCCGGTCTTTTCGCGGATCGGCTGCGCGGTCTCGCGATGGTTTTGCACCTCCGCCATTCGTGCACGAATCGCATCAGTGTCCCTGATTTCGCCGCGAAACTGGGCCGACGTGAAGATGATGGAGGGATCGACGCCGCTGTTGCGGTAGACGAATTTCATGTCGGCGTTGGAGAATACATGCTTCGTGCCGTCGCGCCCGACGCCGCGCGCCTCGATCAGCACGTCCTTGGTCTCGCCGCCATTGGCGCCGGCATTCATCCGCAGCGCGCCGCCGATCGTGCCGGGAATGCCGAAGTAGAATTCGAGCCCGCCGATGTTGGCACTGGCAGCGACTTCCGCCACACGCTTGTCGAGCGCGGCCGCACCTGCGGTGACGACATTTCCGCTCGCGCTCGCGTCGCCGAAGGCGCGCGGCGCAAGCCGGATCACCACACCGGCAATGCCGCCATCGCGCACGATGAGGTTAGAGCCGACGCCGACGACATAGACCGGCACGTCGCTCGCGAGATGCGCAAAGAAATAAGCGAGATCGTCCTCGTCCGCCGGCGTGAACAGCACCTGCGCCGGACCGCCGACGCGAAACCAGGTCAGCTCGGCCAGCGACTGGTTCGCAAGCAGCCGGCCGCGCAGGTCCGGCATTGCGGCTTTGAGCTCGGGCGTGATGTCGGGAAAGCTCACCGCCCTACCCCAGCGCCTTCAGCTGGTCCGGCAGTGCATACGCCCACTGCGTGATGTTGCCGGCGCCGAGACACACGACGAGATCGCCGGACTTGGCGATTCCCTTGACGATGCCCGCGAGCTCCGGCGCCCCCGGCAGCGGGATCACCTCGCGATGGCCATGCGCGCGCAGGCCTGCGACGAAATGATCGCGGTCGACGCCGTCGATCGGCGCCTCGCCCGCAGCATAGACGTCGGCGACAACAACCGCATCCGCATCGTTGAAGCAGGTGCAGAATTCCTCAAACAGCGATTGCAGGCGGGTGTAGCGGTGCGGCTGCACCACGGCGATGATCTTGCCGTTGGTGGATTCCCGCGCCGCCTTCAGCACCGCCGCGATCTCGACGGGGTGATGGCCGTAATCGTCGATCACGGTGACGCCGTTCCATTCACCTGTCTTGGTGAAGCGGCGCTTGACGCCGCCGAAGCCGGCGATCGCCTTGCGGATCGCGTCGTCAGACACGCCCAGCTCGCGCGCGACCGCAATCGCGGCCGTCGCGTTGGAGGCGTTGTGGCGGCCCGGCATCGGCAGCATCAAATCCGGAATCTCGTGCACATGACCTGTCTTGCGATCACGGAACGCGACCTTGAACTTCGAGCCACCGCCCATCGGGGTCAGATCGACGAACCGCACGTCGGCCTGCGGATTCTCGCCGTACGTAATGATGCGGCGATCCTCGATCTTGCCGACGAGGCTTTGCACGACGGGGTGATCGGTGCACATCACGGCAAAGCCGTAGAACGGCAGATTCTCGACGAAATGGCGGAATGCGTCCTGTACGGCGTCAAACGTCTTGAAGTGGTCGAGATGCTCGGGATCGACATTGGTGACGATCGCGACATCGGTCGGCAGTTTCAGGAACGTGCCGTCGCTCTCGTCGGCCTCCACCACCATCCAGTCGCCGGCACCCAACCGCGCATTGGAACCGTACGCGTTGATGATGCCGCCGTTGATCACGGTGGGATCGAGGCCGCCGGCATCGAGCAGCGTTGCCACCATCGTCGTGGTCGTGGTCTTGCCGTGCGTACCGGCAATCGCGACGCAGCTCTTGAGCCGCATCAGCTCGGCCAGCATCTCGGCGCGGCGCACCACGGGAATGCGCCGCTCGCGCGCCGCCATCAATTCCGGATTGTCGCGCTTGATCGCGGTGGAGACCACGACGACCTCGGCACCGTCGACATTCTCGGCCTTGTGGCCCACGGAGACTTTTGCGCCCTTCTTGCGCAGACGGTCGAGATTGTAATTGTCGGAGGCGTCCGAACCCTGCACGGCGTAGCCGAGGTTGACCAGCACCTCGGCGATGCCGCTCATGCCGATCCCGCCGATCCCGACGAAGTGGATGGGTCCGATCTCGCGCGGCAGTCTCATGCTCTGTTCCCTGACCTTGCCGCCGGAAAAGGGCGGCGTCTGGCGAAGGTCACGGCCAAATCAGCCGCGCCGTTCCTACTGGATGCCCCGCTTTGGAAGACGAAGACAAGGGCTTTTTCGCGTCAGATTCCAGCGACTTTGACCACGAGATCGGCCAGCCGTTCGGCGGCATCGAGCCGACCTGCCGCCTTTGCCGCGGCAGCCATCGTGGCAAGGCGCGCGGGCTCGGCAGCAAAAGCGGAGATCTCGGACGCCAGCCGGTCCGAGGTGAATTCGGTCTGCGGGATGCGGATGGCGCCGTCGACCTTGGCCAGCACGCCGGCATTGGCGAACTGGTCCTGGTCGATCGCGCCCGGCAGCGGCACCAGGATCGAGGGCCGGCCGATCGCGGCGAGCTCGGCGACGGTGCCCGCGCCGGAGCGCGATACCACGAGATGATTGGAGGCGAGCCGCGCCGGCAGATCCGTGAAGAACGGCGCCAGTTCGGCTTTGATCTTGAGCTTGTCGTAGACCGCGCGCACGCGGGTCATGTCCTCGTCGCGGACCTGCTGCGTCAGGACAAGCCGGCTCCACAGCGCGGGCTCGAGCCGCTCGATCGCGCCGGGCACGATGTCGGCCATGATGCGCGCCCCCTGGCTGCCGCCGACGACGAGCAGGCGCAATGGGCCATTCACCTCAGGTACGGCATATGGCACAGCCGCTGCGGCAAGCACGGCCGGCCGCATCGGCGTGCCGACCGTCGTGGTCTTGCCCGCCAACGCCGGATCGCGATCGAGCACGCCCGGCAACGACGTTGCAATGGCCTGAACACGACTCGACAGGAAACGGTTGGCACGGCCGAGCACGGCATTGGCGTCGTGGATGATGCTGGGCACGCCGGCGAATTTTGCCGCAACCAGCGGCGGCAAGGTCGGATAGCCGCCGAAGCCGATGACAGCAACGGGCTTCAATCGCTTGATCAGGCGGTACGCAGAGAGCGTTCCCGTCGCAAGCGTCAGGCCGGCATAGGCGAGCTGCAATGGATTGCGTCCGCGCGCGGTCTCACTCGCAACGACGTCGATCATGTCCTTGCTGAACAGCCCGCTATAGCGCAGCGCGCGGTCATCGGTGACCAGCCGCACGCGAAAGCCGCGCCGGATCAGTTCGACGCCGAGCGCCTCGGCCGGAAACAGATGCCCGCCGGTGCCGCCCGCGGCGAGAAGAATCAAGGGGGAGGTGTCCATAACAGCCCTTTTACAGGGCCTCCGCCGTCATTGCGAGCGCAGCGAAGCAATCCAGACTGCCCCGCGGAGGGATTCTGGATTGCTTCGCTGCGCTCGCAATGACGAAACCTACGCGTAGCTGCGCATCGCGTCGGCGCGGCCGCTGGCTTCCACCTCGGTGCGTGGGCGCAACCGTGTCAACGCCAGCATCATGCCGACGCCATAGGAGAGCGACACGATCGACGAACCGCCGTAGGAAATGAAGGGCAACGTCATGCCCTTGGCGGGGATGAGCTGGAGGTTGACCGACATGTTGATCGCCGCCTGCACGCCGAACAGGATCGCAAGGCCGGACGCCGCGAACCGCGAGAACATGTCCTCATTGGCATAGGCGCGCGACAGGGTGCGGATCACGACGAAGGCGAACAGCGCCAGCATGGCGAGGCACAGGATGATGCCGAACTCTTCGGCGGCAACCGCGAACACGAAGTCGGTATGGCTGTCCGGCAGGCTGCGCTTGGCAATGCCCTCGCCCGGTCCGAGGCCGAACCAGCCGCCGTTGTAGAAGGCCTCCATCGCGGTATCGACCTGGAAGGTGTCGCCGGAGGCGGGATTCATGAAGCGCTTGATGCGGCCTGCGACGTGCGGAACGAACAGGTAGGCGCTGAACAGGCCGGCCGCGCCGAGGCCTGCGAGGCCGAACACCCAGATCATGCGCATGCCCGCGATGAAGAACAGCGAGCCCCACACCATCAGGATCAGCATGGTCTGGCCGAAGTCCGGCTCCATCACCAGCAGCGAGACCAGCATCAACAGCAGCACCAGCGCCATCGAGGTCGCCGGCATCTCCGGCCGCTTGGTCGATTCCGCGAACAGCCAGGCCGCGATGACGACGAAGGACGGCTTGGCGATTTCGGAGGCCTGGATATTGACGCCGAGCAGCGTGATCCAGCGCCGCGAGCCCTTCACCTCGGGACCGACAGCGAGCGTCACCACGATCAGGATGATGCTGATCGTGAAGATGATCAGCGCGCTTCGCCTGATCGCGCGCGGCGACAGAAAGGAGACGCCGACCAGCACCATGAAGGACGGCGCCAGGAACATCACGTGGCGGCTGAAGAAGTGGAAGGGATCGAGCCCGATGCGGGTCGCAACCGGCGGGCTCGCCGCCAGCGACAGGATGACGCCGGTCAGCATTAACACCAGGATCGCGCCGAGCAGCGGCTTGTCGACGGTCCACCACCACTCGGTAAAGGGGGTGCGTTCTTCACGGGAGAGCATGGGCGGCCGCTTTCGGACAGAGGTCCGCCCATTGGTCGCCGAGGTTGGTTACCGGGGGGTTAAGAGAATAGATGAAGTTTTCGGGAGTGCGTGCCCCGGACGCAGCGCAGCGCCCTTGCGGTGCGCTGCAGGGCCCGGGGCCCATGCCGCTGGGTCCCGGCTCTGCGCAGCAGCGTTGCACGCTGCAGCGCGTCCGGGACACGAGACCTCGCGGGGTTGCCCCTATTCATAACTGATCGCGACATCCCCGGCGCGCTGATCGCGCTTGTAGACCTGGTCTGCCTCGGGAATGAAACCGATCCTGACCGCCCGCTCGCTGCTCCAGGCGACGACGACATCAGGATGCCCGCGGACGCTGACGAAGGTCGGCGTGCTCTCGGGCGAGAATGTCCGGCCCCGCGGCACGATGCTGGCTTGAGTACTGTCGGGCACCGTCGCTCCGCACGACTTCCAGACCACGACAACCAACTGACTGCCACTTGGGGAGGCGAACAGCTTCTGGCGAACGACGCGGCATCCGCCGAATTGGTACATGACGCTGTCGATGAGGACGACGCAGAGAAAACCAATGGGAATGGCGAGAGCAGCGATAATTCCGATCCAGCGCCGCCGCGACATCCTTACACCACCGGCTTCACACCCGGCAGCGCCTGCACCAACTCGCGGAACTTGGTGCCGCGAATTTCGAAGTTGCGGTACTGGTCGAAGGACGCGCAGGCCGGCGACAGCAGCACGACCGCATCGGGAAGACCCGAGGCTTCCGCATCGCGCGCGGCGTGCTCGACGGCGACGTCGAGCGTCTGGCTGATCTCGTGCGGGACCGTGCCGAGCGTGCCCGAAAACTCCTGCGCGGCCTCGCCGATCAGATAGGCTTTTCGGATACGCGGGAAGTAGCCGGTCAGGCCAGTGATGCCACCCGCCTTCGGCTTGCCGCCGGCGATCCAGAAAATGTCGGCAAAGGACGACAGCGCGTGCGCGGTGGCGTCCGCATTGGTGCCCTTGGAGTCGTTGACAAACAGCACGTTGCCGCGGCGGCCGACCTGCTCCATGCGATGCGCTAGGCCCGGAAAGCTGCGCAGGCCGTTCTGCAGCACGTCCCGGTCGATGCCCATCGCCAGCGCGGCCGCGGCCGCACACGCCGCGTTCTGCGCATTGTGAAGGCCGCGCAGCGAACCGATGCCGCCGAGCGTGGCGATCTCGCTGCGGGCGCCACCAGCGGTGCGCACGATGGTGCCGTGCTCGACATGAATGCCCGAAGCCAGCGGATTCTTGACGGAGATGCGCACCACATTCTTGCCGGCGCGGTCGAGCCGGTCAGCAATGTCGCGACAATAGCCATCATCGACGCCGACGATCGAGGTGCCGCCCGCCTGCACCCCCGCAACGAGGCGCTCCTTCACGGCGGCGTAACGTTCGATCGTGCCGTGGCGATCGATGTGATCCTCGCTGACATTGAGCAAGATGCCGACAGAGGGATCGAGCGAGGGTGTGAGGTCGATCTGGTAGGACGACATCTCGATGACGTGGACGCGGCCCATGCGCGGCGGCTCCAGCGACAGGATCGCAGTGCCGATATTGCCGCCCATCTGGGTGTCGTAGCCGGCGACCTTGGTGAGATGCGCGATCAGGGCCGTCGTGGTGGACTTGCCGTTGGTGCCTGTGATCGCGACGAACGGCGCATTCGGCGCGTGGCGGCGCCGCTCGCGGCAGAACAGCTCGATGTCGCCGATCACCTCGCAGCCCGCCTCGCGCGCTTTCAGCACGCTCCAGTGCGGCACGGGATGGGTCAGCGGCACGCCGGGCGCGAGTACCAGCGCTGCGAAATTCGCCCAGGAGACGTTGCGCAGATCGGCGGTGATGAAACCGGCCTGAGCCGCCTTGGCGACGTTCTCGGCATTATCATCGGCCGCGATCACCTCGGCCCCACCGGCCTTCAGCGCGTGGCAGGACGCTAGCCCCGAGCCGCCGAGGCCGAACACCGCGACCGTCTTGCCAGCAAAGGATGTAACCGGGATCATCGCGGGACCGTCAGCGCAGCTTCAGCGTGGAAAGGCCGGCGAGCGCCAGCATCACCGAGATGATCCAGAAGCGGATCACGATCTGCGGCTCGGTCCAGCCGAGTTGCTCGAAATGATGGTGGATCGGCGCCATGCGGAAGATGCGCTTGCCCGTCAGCTTGAACGACACCACTTGCACGATGACCGAGACCGCCTCCAGCACGAACAGACCGCCGATCACCGCGAGCACGATCTCGTGCTTCACCGCGACCGCGATCGCACCCAGCATGCCGCCCAGCGCGAGCGAGCCGGTGTCACCCATGAAGATCGAGGCCGGCGGCGCGTTGAACCAGAGGAAGCCCAGGCCGGCGCCCAACAGCGCCCCGCAAAGCACGGCAAGCTCGCCGGTACCGGCAACATATTTGATCTGGAGATAGTCGGCGAACACGGCGTTGCCGGCGAGATAGGCGATCATCGCAAAGCTCGCTGTCGCGATCATCACCGGCACGATGGCGAGGCCGTCGAGACCGTCGGTGAGGTTCACCGCATTGCCGGCGCCGACGATGACGAAAGCGCCGAACACGACGAAGAACCAGCCGAAATGCAGCACGGTGTCCTTCAGGAAGGGAATCGTCAGAGCGGTCGATGCGGGATCGCGATTCAGCCGCACCAGCGCGTAGCAGGCCACAAGCGCGATGATTCCTTCAATGAGCAGACGCAGCTTGCCGCCGAAACCGCTCGTGGTCTGCTTGGTCACCTTCAGGTAATCGTCATAGAAGCCGACGAAACCGAAGCCGAGCGTCACCGCCAGCACGATCCAGACATAGGGATTGAGCGGGTTGCACCACAGCACGGTGCCGACCGTGAGGCCCGACAGGATCATCAGCCCGCCCATGGTGGGCGTGCCCTTCTTGGCCAGATGCGATTGCGGACCGTCGGTGCGGATCGGCTGGCCCTTGCCCTGGCGGATGCGCAAATGATCGATGATCCAGGGCCCGAACAGGAACACGAACAGCGCGCCGGTGACGATGGCGCCGCCGGTGCGGAAGGTGATGTAGCGGAATACGTTCAGTACGGTGCGCACTGCACCGAAGCCCGGAAATGTGTTGGAGAGGTCGATCAGCCAGTAAAACATTCAGTCGGTCCTATGGCGCCTGTTGCACGCGGCCTTCGCGATGGCCTCAACGTGTCTCACGCGCGTTCTCTGGTCTTCGTCATGGGGTCGGGCGACCTCAAAGAAACCGGACGGCGGCGCGCCGCAAAGGGTGGGATTCGGGAACTGCGCCTTCCAAGCAGTTTACGCCTTTGCCTGCAAGGCGGCCACTAGGGCAGGCACAAACTTGTTGACCCAGAACATCTTCTTGCTGCCCTTGACAACCACGACATCGCCTGCCTTCAGCAGGCCCGCGACCTCACCCGGCTTCAGCGTGGCGGGATCGTCGTGCCAGCCGAGCCCCTTGCCGGCGGGAAGCGCGTCATAGAGGTGCCGCATCAGCGGACCGACGCAATAGATGCCGTCGATGCCGTGGAGATGCGTGGTCAGCGCGGTGTGGTAGCTCGGTGCGTCCTCGCCCAATTCCAGCATGTCGCCGAGCACCGCAATGCGACGGCCGCCGGTCATGTTGCGCGCCTGCAAGCTTTGCAGCGCGGCAGCAACACTCGCCGGATTGCCGTTAAAGCTGTCGTCGATCACGGTGACACCGCCGACCGCCTGCTCGACGCCGCGGCCGGTCATGATCCCCACGCGATCGAGCTTGATGGCAAGCGTCGCGACGTCGAGATGCGCGGCGTGAACCGAGGCGAGCGCGGCGAGCGCGTTCTGCACGCGATGCGGCGCGCCCGGGGTCAGGCTGAAGGCGATCTCCTTCTTGCCGATTTTGGCCACGACCTGCCAGCTCTCGCCATGCGGTGCGTGTTTCACCTCGTGCACCTCGGCCTTTTCACCGAAGCGCACCACCTTGCCCTTCCAGTCCGGCGCCTTGATCCCGGCCGGCAGCACCAGCACGCCACCCTCGGACAGGCCGAGTGCAATCGACACTTTCTCGCGCCTGATGGCATCGAGCGAGCCGAGCTTTTCGAGATGCACCGGCTGGACGTTGACGACGAGCGCGACAGTCGGTCGCGTCAATTCGCTGAGTCGCGCGATCTCACCTAGCTGGTTCATGCCCATCTCGACGACCCAGAGGCTGGCATCGGGCCGGGCGTTGCACAGCGTCAGCGGCACGCCCCAGAAATTGTTGAAGCTCGACGGGCTCGCATAGGCATTAGGGTAAGCACCGAGGAATTCCTTGGTGCTGGTCTTGCCCGCGCTGCCGGTGAGCCCGATCACCGGACCATTGAAGCGTGCGCGCGCGGCACGCGCGAGCCCCCAGAGACCGTCGATCAGCGTATCCTTGACGATGATCTGCGGAACACCGATCCCTGCGATCTCGTGCGGCACGATCATGGCGACCGCGCCTGAGGCTTCCGCCTTGTCCGCGAACTCCCAGCCGTCGCGCGCGCTGGCGAAAGCCGAGATGAAGCCGCCGCTCGGCGTGCCTGATAGCGCGACAAAGAGACTGCCCGGCTTCACCAGGCGACTGTCCTGGGTGACGAAGTCGATCGGCGTGTCCGGGAATGATCCGGCCGCGCCCAGCGCACGCGCCACCTCGGCAACCGTCCATAGTGGCCCGCTCATGCGACCCTCGTTGCTAATGCGGCGGCAACCGCCTCATGATCACTGAACGGCAGGACCTCGCCGCCGACGATCTGCCCGGTCTCGTGGCCCTTGCCGGCGACGAGCAGCGCATCGCCATCTTCCAGCTCTTCGATCGCGGCACGGATCGCGGCCGCGCGATCACCGATTTCGCGCGCGCCCTTGGCAGTGGCGAGGATCGCCGCGCGAATAACTTCCGGCTTCTCGCTACGCGGATTGTCGTCGGTGATGATGACACGATCGGCATTTTCCGCCGCGATCTCGCCCATGATCGGGCGCTTGCCGGCATCGCGGTCGCCGCCGGCGCCGAACACGACGATCAGCCTGCGCCTGGCATAGGGCCGCAGCGCCTGCAGCGCCTTCGCGAGCGCATCGGGCTTGTGCGCATAATCGACGAAAACAGGCGCGCCGTTGCGCTCGCCGACGCGCTCGAGGCGGCCCTTGGCGCCTTCGAGATGTTCGAGGCTCGCAAACACATCGGCCGCATCGCTGCCGGTGCCGATGGCGAGGCCGGCCGAGACCAGCGCGTTCTCGATCTGGAATTCGCCGACCAGCGGCAACCGCACCGCATAGGCCCTGTCGCGATGTACGAGCGAAAGCTCTTGAGCGAAGCCTGAGACCTCGGCATTGACCAGCCGGATGCCCTCGCCTGCCCCATCACCATTGCGACCCACCGCCATCACGCGCAGACCGCGTGCCTGAGCAACACTGATCGCTTCGGCCGAGCACTCATGGTCGGCCGAAATCACCGCCGCGCCGCCCGGCGGAACGAGTTCGCGGAACAGCCGGAGTTTTGCGGCGAGGTAATGCGCAACGGTCGGATGGTAATCCATGTGGTCGCGCGTGAGATTGGTGAAGCCGCCGGCGGAGACACGCACGCCATCGAGGCGATATTGGTCGAGGCCATGCGACGACGCCTCGAACGCGAGATGCGTGACGCCGTCGCGCGCGATCTCATCGAGTTGCCGGTGCAGCGCGATCGGATCCGGCGTGGTCAGTGATCCGTAGACGGTGCGCTTGGGCGAGACGAGGCCGATGGTGCCGATGCTGGCCGAAGCATGGCCCGACCGCTCCCAGATCTGGCGCGTGAACGCTGCAACCGAGGTCTTGCCGCTGGTTCCCGTTACCGCCGCGATCGTCGCAGGCTGCGCCGGGAAGAAATTCGCCGCAGCCAGTGCCAGCGCGCGACGCGGATTGGCTGTTACGATGAACGGCACCTTGCAGCCATCAGGCGCATGATCGCCGACCACGGCCGCTGCACCGGCCGCAATGGCCGCATCGATGAAGCGCGCACCGTCGGTCTTGCTGCCCGCCAGCGCGAAGAAGAGATCGCCAGGCTTGACCACGCGGCTGTCGAGCGCAATGCCTGTTACCTCGAGCGCCGCGACGGCGGGCTCGATTGCGGCATCATTGCCTAAGAGGTCACGCAGCTTCATGGTCTTCCAGTTGCCGTGCCGGAAAGCCGAATCCGGGGAAAAATCCCCGACTCAGCAGCGGCTACGGCCTACCCGATTGATTACTGGGTTGTCCTGGATGCTGCAAGAATAAGGCGCTCCGCAGGCGGCAGGTCGTAGCGGGGCTCGATGCCGAGCAGCGGTCCGATACGGGTTATGACGTTGCCTGCCGTGGGAACGGCGTTCCAGCCCGAGGTGATGAAGCCGTAGGTTTCCTTCAGCGGCTGCGGCTCGTCGAGCATGATCAGGAGCTGGTATTTCGGCTTGTCCGCCGGCAGGATCGCGGTGAACGCCGTCAGCACCCGCTTCTTGGCATAGCGGCCGTTGACCACCTTTTCTGCAGTGCCGGTCTTGCCGCCAATGTAGTAGCCGGGAACATTCGCCTTCTTGGCGGTGCCGATCTCTGCGTTCAGCCGCATCAGGAACCGCATCTTGTCCGAGGTCTCGGGCTTGATCACGCGCTTTGCGATCGCTCGCGCTTCCTCTTCGGAGCGCTTGAGGAAGGTCGGGGGAATCAGAAGGCCGCCATTGGCGAGCGCGCTGACACCCATCACCGCCTGCAGTGGCGCGACCGCAATGCCGTGACCAAAGGAGATGGTGATGGTGTTCAGGTCGCTCCAACGTCGCGGCAGGATCGGCGAGGCGCTTTCCGGCAGCTCGGTGCGCAGCCGGTCCATCTGGCCCATCTTGCGCAGGAACGCCTTGTGCGCCTCCACCCCCTGCGCCAGCGCGATGCGCGCCGCGCCGACGTTGGAGGAGAAGGTGAATACCTCTTTCATGTTGAGAAAGCGGCCCTTCGGCTCGTCGTCATGAATCGCGAATTTGCCGTAGTGCAGCGGTCCGCGCGCGTCCCACAGCGAATCCAGACCGTACTTGCCGGTGTCGAGCGCCATCGCCAGCGTGAACGCCTTGAAGGTCGAGCCCATCTCGTAGACGCCGGTGGTCAGGCGGTTGATGCGATCGGGGTCGTGCACTTCCTTCGGGTTGTTGGGATCGAAGTCGGGCAACGACACCATCGCGATGACCTCGCCGGTGTTGACATTGGTCACGAGGCCGGAGGCCGCCTTGGCGTGGAACTTCTCCTTGGCCTTGAGCAACTCATCGCGCAGCGCGTGCTCCACCCGCAGATCGACCGAGAGCTCGACCGGCTTCTGAAGCCGATCGATGGCAAAGCCGGCGCGGTGGAGATCGGCGAGGCCCTGATTGTCGAGCCACTTCTCCATGCCGGCAATGCCCTGGTTGTCGATGTTGACGAGACCGATGAGGTGGGCGACCTCGTTGCCGGTTGGATAGACGCGCTTGTTCTCACGCAGGAAGCCGATGCCGGGCAAGCCGAGCTTGTGAATGTCCTGCTGCTGTTTCGCCGTGATCTCGCGCTTCAGCCAGACGAAGCCCTTGCGCGACGACAGCCGCTCGCGCACCTCGGCCTCGTCGAGATCGGGCACGGTCGCGGTCAGAAGCTCGATCGCCTCGTCCTTGTCGATGATGCGGCGCGGCTCGCCGAACATGCTGGCGGCCTTGACGTCGGTTGCGAGGATCGCGCCGTTGCGGTCGACGATGTCGGGCCGCGCGGTCGCAACCACTTCCTGCGAGGCGGCGCGACGCGCGCTGTGGGCATCGGCGCCGATCGCGAACATCACAAGCCGGCCGCCGATCAGGGCGTAGACGGTGGCAAAGGCCAGCATCGCAAGGCCAACGCGCGCGCGCGCCTTGGCGGCGCGATCGACATTGCGCCCGTAGAGCAGGCTGCGGATCAGACGCTGACGCCAGGGTTCTGTGGGTTTGACCGGAACAGCGCTCATTGCTTGTCCTCGGGCTGAGGCACCGAGCCCGTCACGCTGTCAGGATCGCTCGCGGCTTCGATGGTGTTGATCATGGACCCGATCGGATCGGGCTCGCCCGGCCGGAACATCCGCGGCGGACGGTCCGGCAGGTTCTTCAGTGAATCATATTGCGTGCCGTTGACGGGCTTGAGCGGCAGATGCCGCTCGACGAGGCCTTGCAGCCGCAGGGGCGCATCGAGCTTGGCCCATTCGGAGCGCAGCTGCGCGATCGCATCGCGCTGCTCGCGGATCTCCGCGTGCAGCCGCAGCACCTTCTCGGTGCGCGCGGTGGAATCCATCTTGATCCGGTAGACATAGGCGGCTGCGAAGATCAGCGCACCGATGACGAGGACATGGATGAAGCGCATCTGCTAGCCGCCCCTCATCACGTCGGAGAGCCTTGGCCAGGACGACGGCTCGTCGTCGGCATGCTCCGACGCCGCGGTGCGCTCGGCGGCGCGCAGCTTGGCGGAACGGGCACGCGGATTGTGCACGACTTCCGCCTCGCCCGCGATCACGGGCCGCCGCGTCAAAAGCTGGAAGCTCGGCGCACCTTGCGCCACCTCCGGCAGATGCCGGGAGCCGCCGCCGGTCTTGGCGCGCTCGGAGAGGAAATTCTTGACGATACGGTCTTCCAGCGAATGGAAGGAAACCACGACGATACGACCGCCAGGCTTCAGCACCCGTTCGGCAGCGGCGAGCGCGGTCTGGAGCTCCTCGAGCTCTTCATTGACGAAGATGCGCAGGGCCTGGAACGTCCGCGTCGCCGGATGAATATCGCCGGGTTTTGAGCGCACCACCCGGCCGACGAGATCGGCGAGCGCACGCGTGGTGGTGAACGGCGTCTCTTGCCTGTCAGCCACGATGGCGCGGGCGATGCGGCGCGAATGCCGCTCCTCGCCGAAGAGATAGATGATGTCGGCGAGATCGCTTTCCGAGGCGCGCGCAACCACGTCCGCGGCCGTCGGTCCCGTCTGTCCCATTCGCATGTCGAGCGGGCCGTCGAGACGGAATGAGAAGCCGCGACCGGCCTGGTCGAGTTGCATCGAGGACACGCCGACATCCATCACGACACCGTCGACGGCATCGACGCCTTGGGCGGCACAGACTTCGGCGAGATTGGAAAAGCGGTCTTCGACCAGCGTCAGCCGGCCGGCCGCGCGCGCGACCAGTTCGGCGCCGCCGGCGATCGCGGTGCGGTCGCGATCGATCGCGATCAGGCGGGTTCCCGGCACGTCGAGGATGGCGCGGCTGTAGCCGCCGGCCCCGAAGGTGGCATCGACATAGACGCCGCCTTCGCGCGGCGCGAGATGCGCGATCGCCTCGCGGCCAAGGACGGGAATGTGCGGCGCATCACTCATGTGTCGCGCCTGCCGAATGCGCAGGACAACAGGCAGGTCAAATCGGGGGCGAAGCAGCCCATCACGCCTCGAATAAATCCGCGCCGCGGAAGTTCCACGACCCAACCCCTGTCCAGCATGTGTGCCGCGCCCGGTCGTTCCAGGCGACAGACCCGGTGTTCCCAGTGGAATATGTCGGGCAACCATGGGATTTCGAGCCAAAAACGCTTTTGGCCGCCTCCGGACGCGGGTCGGCTCTTCACCTCTCAGTAACGGCGCTTAGCGTTAAGAAAGCGTTGATCGGCTCGTTACATCTCGAAAAGGTCCGGGGACGGTGATGCGTCATCCACACACTGGGCCCAAAATGCACCCGTTAACCCCACCGCGCGATTGCGCGGACCTGAGGGTAAAGAAATAGTAAAGAGAAGGGCTTGGCCCGTTGCTCGTCCGATTCTGGTTTGTCTATGTCGTCCGGTCCGTCCACACCGTCTGGAACTGATTCGAAGCGTCAGCGCGTACTCCCGGTTCCCAAGACCGCGGCGAGCATGCGGACGTTCGAGCCGGATTCGTCGATCGTCTCGGACATCATCCCCTCGCCCAACCATGGCGACCGCAACAAGGGCCGGCAGCCCGACATGATCGTGCTGCACTACACCGGCATGCCCGACGTCGAGGGCGCGCTGGCGCGGCTGTGCACGGCAGGCACCGAGGTCTCGGCTCACTATGTCGTGCTGGAGGATGGCCGCATCGTGCAATGCGTGCCCGAGGCGCGGCGCGCCTGGCATGCCGGCGTCTCGTCCTGGGGAGGCGAGGACGACGTCAACTCCTGCTCGATCGGAATCGAGATCATCAATCGCGGCCACGATTGGGGTTACCCGGAATATCCGCTGCGCCAGATCGCCGCGGTAATCGCGCTGTGCCGCGGCATCATGCTCCGCCGCAAGGTGACGCCGCAGCGGGTGCTCGGTCATTCCGACGTCGCGCCCGCCCGCAAGAAGGATCCCGGCGAAAAATTTCCCTGGCATTCTCTCGCCAATTCCGGCGTCGGTCACTGGGTGACGCCAGCGCCGGTCGTGCGCGGCGAAACCCTGATGCTCGGCACCATCAGCGACGAAGTGTTGAGCCTGCAGCAGGCGCTCGCACGCTATGGCTATGGCGTGCCGCTGAACGGCAAATACGATGCAGCGACTATGGAGGTCGTCACCGCCTTCCAGCGCCACTTCCGCCCCGCGCGGCTGGACGGCGTTGCCGATCATTCAACGCTGTCGACCTTGCAGTCCCTGCTGGCGAGCCTGCCGGCGGATGGCGCGACTGTCGCCTCGAAGTAGCGCCCTCGCAGTCATTGCGAGCAAAGCGAAGCAATCCAGACTGTCGCCGCGGAAATTGTCTGAATTGCTTTGTCGCTCCTCGCGATGACGGAGTGTGTGGTGGCTAGCCCAGCTCCCGTACCCGCCGCGCATACAGCCGCCGCAATGGCTCCAGCTGGGTCGCTTCAGTCGCTGCAGCGTACGCCGCACGCGCTTCCTCCTTCCGCTCCAACCTTCGCAGCAAGTCCGCGCGCACCGCGGGCAACAGTTCGTAACCGTCGAGCCCGCCGCGCGCGGCGATCGCGTCAACGAGACCGAGCGCGCGACTGGGGCCGTCGACCATCGAGATCGCGGCGGCATGGTTGAGCTCGATCACCGGCGACGGATTGATGCGGAGCAGCACTTCGTAGAGCCCGGCGATCTGCGGCCAATCGGTCTGCTCAAAGCTCGGCGCGCGGGCATGCAGCGCGGCGATCGCCGCCTGCACCACGTAAGCCTGCGGCCGGCCCGGCACGCGCAGCGCATCATCGACCAGACTTAAGCCGTCCTCGATCTGCGCGCGATCCCACAGCGATCGGTCCTGCTCTTCCAGCAGCACGATATCGCCGGCTGCGGTCTCGCGCCCGGCGCGGCGCGCATCGTGCAGCAGCATCAGCGCGAGCAGCCCCTTGATCGCGGCGCGATCGGGCATCAGCCGGTCGAGCAGGCGGCCGAGCCTGATTGCCTCGACGGCAAGATCAGGCCGCATCAGGTCTGCGCCCGAGGTTGCGACATAGCCTTCCGTGAAAACCAGATAGATCACCGCGAGCACGCCGTCGAGCCGCGGCGCCAGCGCGTCGCGCTCCGGCACTTCATAGGGAATCCCGGCAAGCCTGATCTTCTGCTTGGCGCGAACGAGGCGCTGCGCCATCGCATCCTCGCCGACGAGAAATGCACGCGCGACCTGCGCAGCGGAGAGGCCGCAGACGGTGCGCAGAGTCAGCGCGACCTGGACCTCGGCCGCGAAGGCCGGATGGCAGCAGGTGAAGATCAGCCGCAGCATGTCGTCGTCGAGCATCGCCGGCGGCTCGGCCGGCGCATCCGCATTGAGTTCGAGCTCATGCAGGAGCGCCTGTCGCTTGCCGCGGAAGGCGGCCTGGCGACGGACACGGTCGATCGCCTTGTTGCGGCCGACATTGACCAGCCAGGCGCGCGGATTGTCGGGCAGCCCACCCGCCGACCAGCGCTCCAGCGCCACCGCGAAAGCATCCTGAAGCGCATCCTCGGCCAGATCGAAATCCCCGACGAGGCGGATCAGGGTGGCAAGCGCCCGCCCCGCCTCGTCGCGGAATATCTTGTCGATGTCTTCAGGACAGATCACTTGTAGATCATCACCGGCCTGACCTCGATCGATCCCCTCTTGGCTTCCGGAATGCGTGCCGCGATCGCAACGGCGTCGTCCAGATCCCTGGCTTCGACCAGATAATAGCCGCCGAGTTGCTCGCGCGTTTCCGCGAACGGGCCATCGGTGGTCATGGTCTTGCCGTCGCGAACGCGCACCGTGGTCGCCGTCGTCGTCGGCTGAAGCCCGTCGCCGGCCTTGAAGTGGCCGCTCTGGATGATCGACTGCGTGTAGGCGCCGTACTCTCCCGCCAGCTTCTGACGATCGGCGTCGTTCATCTGGGTCATATAGGTTTCGTTGCGGTAGATCAGCAGCAGATACTGCATCGCTTAACTCCTGTTGTTCGGCTGGATCGCCGTCACCAGTCGAACGGGCCAAACTCCAAACGACATCTTCGCGAAATTATTTTCGAGATCATTTGTAGATCATGACCGGCCGGACTTCGATCGACCCGTCGCGGGCACCCGGAATGCGCGCAGCGAGCTCAATCGCGGCATTGAGATCCCTGGCTTCGACCAGATAGTAGCCGCCAAGCTGCTCGCGGGTCTCGGCGAACGGACCATCAGTCTTGAGGGTCTTGCCTTCGCGCACGCGAACGGTGGTCGCGGTCGAGGTCGGCTGCAGCCCATCGCCGGCCTTGAAATGGCCGCTCTCGACGATCGACTGGGTGTAGGCGGAATACTCGGCCAGCAGCTTCTGGTAATCCGCGGGCACCATCTGGCCTTGTTGCGCTTCGTTCCGGTAGATCAGCAGCAGATACTGCATCGCTCAACTCCTGTTGCTCGGCTGGATTGCCGGCATCCAGTCGAACGGGGTCCACGCCCAACGACATCTTCAGGATAAATTATTTACGCTGCGGCGTGCGCGACGATCTCTGCTTGACGAAACCGCCACAAATGCCCATTGCCTTGTCAGTCAGTCGGCCGGACGGCCGCTCCGGCAAGTGCCGAAAGGCCGCCGGGGAGGAAAGTCCGGGCTCCCTTGACATACGGTGCCGGATAACGTCCGGCGGGGGCAACCCCAGGGAAAGTGCCACAGAGAACGAACCGCTCCCTCCTCGGAGGAAGTAAGGGTGAAAAGGTGCGGTAAGAGCGCACCGCGGCTCCGGCAACGGAGCCGGCATGGTAAACCCCACCGGGAGCAAAACCGAATAGGGACGGCTTAAGCGGGCTGTTCGCGCAAGCGATAACGCCGCGGGGCGATGTCAGGCCCGCCGTCCGGGTAGGTTGCTCGAGGCCATGTGCAAACATGGTCCCAGAGGAATGGCCGTCACGTATCGTTTGCGCAAGCGGGCGGTGCCTTACAGAACCCGGCTTACAGGCCGGCTGATATCTTGCAACGAGGGGTTCGATGCTGACGCATCGGACCCCTCACCATATGAGGCACTGTCATTCCGGGGCTCGCGAAGCGAGAGCCCGGAATCCATTCGTCCACCGGCTCTGCGGCCCGATGGATTGCGGGCTCGTGCTGCGCACGCCCGGAATGACGAATGAGTGTTACGCCACGATCTCCGTCAAAACACCCATCAGCGCCTCCGGCGCCGTCACGTTCGGCGCGTGGCTGGCATCGAGCTCGAAATAGCGCCAGCCCTGCTCGCCCTTCGTACGCGCGGCGAACTGCCCGAACACATCGCCCGGCGGAATGCGCTTGCAATAGATATAGCTGCGCGGCATCGCGGGTTCGCCGTGTTGAAGCTTCAGCTTCGTCTCGAAGCATTTGATCGGCATGTTGATGCGGCGCGCATTGAGCCAATCGAGATCGGCTTGCGGCGTATCCGGCGGCGGCGGGTTCGGCGGAATACGATAGCCGTCACCTGCGGATGCGGCCCTGCGCATCGGCTCGCGTCCGCCTTCGTTGAGATCGAACAACGACTGGCCGTCACGCGGCACGAACGCATCGAGATAGACCAGCTGCGTCACGCGCTCTCGCACACGATCGGCAACGCCTGTCGCAACCATGCCGCCATAGCTGTGGCCGAGCAGCACGATGTCGTTGAGATCCTCGAACCTGATGACGTTGAGGATGTCCTGGATATGCGTCTCGAGATCGACCGCGGGACTGGCAAGATGCGCGCGCTCGCCCAGGCCCGTGTAAGTCGGCGCGACCAGGCGGTGGCCGGCCTGAACCATCAGCGGATGCATTTTCCGCCACGACCAGCCGCCGGACCACGCGCCATGACAGAGCAGGAAGGTCTTTGCGCGTGGGGCCATCGGCATTTCCATCGTTCTCGTTTGATACGACGGAGTGTAGCGATGACCTGCGCGATGTAAACGCCGCGAGCTGCCTCAGGCCGCGCGCTGCGCCTTCGCCAGCACGGGCGCCAACTGGCCGGCGTCCCGCCGCAGCTTGCTCGTCTCGAAGCCGTGCATGCCGATCTGCCATTGCAGGCCGACGATGGCGCCCTTGGTCGGTTGCAGCAGAGCGAGCGAGGCAAACAGCGTCACCGGCAGCCACACTGAGAGTTGCAGCCACACCGGCGGCGCGTACGCCGTCTCGGCCGCGAGGATCGCCGGCACCACGAGATGGCCGACCACGACCATCACGAGATAGGCGGGGAAGTCATCGGCGCGCTGGTGAAACAGCTCCTCGCCGCAATGGTCGCAAGCGTCGGCCACCTTGAGGAAGCGGCCGAACATATGTCCCTCGCCACAGTTCGGACACTTGCCGCGAAAACCGCGCCACATCGCCTTCGCCAGAGAAATTGAACCGGTCGCCATGACGACACCTCTTCCTTTTCACCGGCCCATACAATAATATCTTGTATCCATACATTCAAAGGATATGGACCTAAATTGCATGGACTGGACTCCTACAATCTCGGAGCTGTCAGGGCCGCGCTACCAGCGCATCGTCGAGGCCATGGAGGCCGATATCGCGGCCGGCCGGCTGGTGCGGGGACAGCAATTGCCGACGCAGCGCGCGCTCGCCAGGACGCTTGGCGTCGACCTCACCACGGTGACGCGCGCTTACACCGAGGCGCGGCGCCGCGGCATCATGGAGGCGCGCGTCGGCCAGGGATCGTTCGTATCGGAGACCAGCGCACGCCGCGCGGTCGACCTGCCGCATCCAGTCGCGATCGACCTTTCCATGAACGTGCCGCCGCACCCGTTGGAAGCGCAGCTCGACGAGCGCATCATCGCCGGCCTCGAGGCCATTCGCGCGCAATCGGGCCTGACCGCGTTCCTGAACTACCAGCCACCCGGCGGCAGCGCGCATGAGCGCGAGGTCGCCGCGCGCTGGATGCGTGCGCGCGTGCCGCAGGCGCATGCCGACAAGCTCGTGATCTTTCCCGGTGCGCAGACGATCCTGTTCAACCTGCTCGCTCATCTCGCACGGCCCGGCGACGTCGTGCTCACGGAGGCCCTCACCTTTCCGGGCATCAAGGCCGCGGCGGCGCAACTCGGCGTCAAGCTCATCGGCGTCGCCATGGATGACGGCGGCATTTTACCGGATGCGCTGGCGAAGGCCTGCCGCGCGCACCGGCCGAAGGCCGTCTATCTCATTCCGACGCTGCACAATCCGACCACGGCGACGCTCGCCCCGGAGCGGCGTGGTGCGATCGCAAAGATCATCCGCGATGCCGAGATAGACCTGATCGAGGACGACGCCTACGGCCTGCTCGACCGCTCGGCCTCACCGATCGCGAACCTCATTCCGGAGCGGACATATCTCGCGACCACGCTGTCGAAATGCATCGCGCCGGCGTTGCGCGTCGCCTATCTGCTGACGCCCGATAGCGGCGCACAGCTTAAGATGCGCAACCATCTGCAAGCGACCGTGCAGATGCCCGCACCGCTGATGGTCGCGCTGGTGACGCACTGGCTCGAGACCGGCGTCGCAGACCGCATCATCACCGCGATCCGCAACGAAGCCGTCGGCCGCCAGCAATTGGCGCAACGCGCGTTGAAGGGGATTCAGTTCCAGGCAAAACCGGCCGCGCATCATCTGTGGCTGCACTTGCCGGAGGGGCGGCCGGACATCGCGGCACATCTGCTGCGCAACGGGCTCGCGGTCGTTGCCGGCGACGCCTTCACCGTCGACGGAACATCGCCACATCAGGCGCGGATCTCACTCGGCGCGGCGCGCAACAGGTCGGAGTTGACCGAGGCGCTGCGCATCCTCGTCGGCGCGCTGCACAAGCCCGCCGATACGAGGCAGATCGTCTAGCAAACTTCAGATGATACTGACGGCTGCATCTGTGCTAAGCGCCATGAGGCGATTGCGGCTTCGGAATCGCCGGTAACGACAAGGATTTGTTGGTGGAAACGCTCACTTACGCGCTGCTGTTGTTCGGCGCGCTGGCCGGCGGCTTCGTCTCGGGGCTGGCAGGGTTCGGCACGGCGCTGATGGCGCTCGGCATCTGGCTCTACGTGCTGCCGCCCTCGCTCGCGGTGCCGCTGGTGCTGATCTGCTCGGTGATCGCGCAGATCTCGACGCTGCCCTCGATGTGGAAGAGCTTCGACCTCTCGCTGGTGTGGCCGTTCCTGATCGGCGGATTGATCGGCGTTCCGCTGGGAACCATGCTGGTCGCCTCTGCCGATCCAAAAGTGTTCAAGCTGAGCGTCGGCGTGCTGCTGCTGATCTTCCCGAGCGCGCTGTATTTCAACAAGAAGCAGTTCGCCATCACCTTCGGCGGCCGCATCGCCGACGGCGCCATCGGCTTTGCCGGCGGCATTTTGGGCGGGCTCGCCGGCCTCTCCGGACCGCTCCCCATCCTGTGGGCCAATATCCGCGGCTGGAACAAGCACGAGCGGCGCGGCATCTTCCAGCTCTTCAATTTCACGGTGCTTGCAACCGCGCTGGCGTTGCAGACGGCCTCGGGCCTTGTCGCGTTCAAGGTGGTCTGGCTCGCGATGGTCGCATTCCCCGCCACGCTGATCGGGGCATGGGCCGGCGCGCGCGTCTATCGCGCGCTGAGCGACAAGCATTTTGGCGATATCGTGCTTGGCCTGCTGTTCCTGTCGGGCCTCAGCCTGGTCTGGAACAGTATCGGTTCGTTCTAGGGCGTGTGCCCATAATTCCATCGGCATCGACGCAGGGACGGTGATATCCGAATTCCGCTCGAAAGCAGACATTGCAGGGGCACATGGGCGTGTCCGCTAAGGGACCACAAGCGGTCGTCGGCTGGGTGGATCAGCCAGATCCATCCAAGACTTGGCACGACCCAATTCGCGTCTTTTGCACCGATCGATCATCGATACAAACAGTCCGGGTCAAGGCAGCGCGTTGTGCCGCGAGACTGAGACACAGCAACCTTATTCTGGTCGGGAGACTTGCGGATATTGCATCACGAGCCGGTAAGGAATCACGTGACGCCTCTCAACGCGCGGCCAAGAAGGATCGACAGAACCAAGTGAAGCGCAACCGCTGGCCACAAAACCACGCCGGTCAAGCCGCCCGCCAGACCAAGGTAGCCGAGGTAAAGCGCAGCCAGCGCGTTGTAGGCAAACATGCCGATGAGCGGCGAGCCCGGCCAGCAAGCAATCCCTAGCGCGATGAGGGCAACACCAGTGAGTCGCCCGATCGGAATGGCGATGCCAGAAAGGTCTGTCCCGAGCAGCAAATGTCCGACGAGTGACGGAACAATTACCAATGCAAGTCCGGTGACCGTTTCTGCTATTGCGGCGAAAATCAACGCTTTGTTCGGCGCCGGATCAAGACTGCTTTTTGACTTGACCCAACGCATCTACGCACATCCGCAATAGAGCTGCAGAAAACGAGCAATCTCGGTTTCTGGGCCGTAGAGGCGGATGAGACCCTGTCGATAGGCGTCGCTAACCGACAAGCGATGATTGGCGATCTCCCGAACCACGTCCTCGCCAGTGATGAGGACCAGTTCGCCGACGGGTGGTGCAGAGACATGAACTTGCGCGTGAAGGTCGCCGCCCTCAGCGTTAAAGCGCGTCCACAACATCGGCTCTATCAATAACAACGAAAAGGCCAACGGCGCATTTTCGCCTGCGGGTATCCGTAGCTGCTCCCCCAACTGTTCGAGCGATCGCACGGTACGGTGATATGCCCAAAGATCGAGCGTACGCGCCGGAGGCGGAAGCCGTTTCTCGCTGACCGCCTGTGCCATTGCGCCCACGAGATGGAGCGCGTCGGGGTAGGTCCAATTCAGCATGCCGCGCGCGAGCGTGACATCATCGTGGTATCCGCAAGCCATGGATATCGATGGAGAGCAGGCAACGATGTAGCCGAGCAAGGCAGCGGCGGCGATCCGGTGCTTTCGCATGAAACCCTCCGTTTCAGGCCCCCGCGCTATTTCGCCGGCGTGTACCAGATGGGTGACGTAAAAGCTCGCTCGGTGATCTTCATGGCGGTGCCGGGCAACGGCGTGACGCCGTAGCGTTTCGCGTCGTACGCAGTCCAGCGCGGGGTCGGAATCTCGATCACCCGGCCGTAGTAGAATGCGGGCCGGCTTGGGTCGAATTCGGGATCCTTCCACACCGTGATGAGTTCGGGCGCACCGATCGTGTTGGTCCACGTGGCATTTGCTACGTCTACGGTGTCGCCGACCGACGGTAGCTTGCCGTCGCTACCGGGCTTGCGATCTCCCGACCAGGCGACGTCGAAGATCTTTTCCTGCACGTTGCCGTCCTTGTCGAGCCAGCCCTTGATGATCTGGTAGCGATCAAGGTTGGCGCCGATCGGGTCCTTAAGCGCGGCAACGAGGAATGTCGGCACCTTTCCCTGCGGAGCCGCGCGCAAGTCGCCACCCATGGGCACGCCCTTGGTGTAGCCGACCTGAGCGGGCAGACGATTGTCCCCGTCCTGAGGTTCGAAATCCCAGCCGCCGAAGAAGCGCACGATCATGCGGCTGCCGGTGGTGGAATATGTCTCCTTGCGCTGCATGGCATCCCAAATGGATGTGCGGGTGTTCTCGTTGGCCCACACGGCGGCATAGCCGGATGAACCGACCTCCCAATCCATGATCTTCACGCCGGTCGTCTTGTTGTCGATGAAGGAAGCGCTCATCCGGTGCGGGCTCGGCTCCTGGGGAACTGTTTTGCCGAAGAAATTGTTCTCCTCCACCGCGGTGAGGGCGGTGTGGGCGTCGGTGCCGCTGACGAGGCCGAACTTGTAGGGATTGACGCCGAGCCGCTGCTCAAGCTTGAGGCCGTTCTTGTAGGCTGAACGTACATACTCGAATTCCAGCATCTCTTTCTTCTTGGCAACGCTGCCGTCGAGGTTACCCTTGTCCCAGAGTTCGAACGCTGCGAACTCGTCGTTCGGCGACAGATACGGATGGGACTCGCCAGTGCCCTTGGTCTGCGTGGCCTCGTAGAGCCGCTCCCACTTGGCGCGCTGCTCCGCATAGTCGCGGTCCAGCGCTTTGCCGAACGCCTCAACCACCGGGAACATCGTCCCGTTGCTCAAATTGCCGTTGTGAGCGATCGCCAGCACGCTGCCGCCGGTCTTGGCTTCGTAGCCTTGCATCCATTTCCACAGATCGGCGGGATTATCGCTGCCGTAGGGCGGGTACACGGTGAACGGCTCCATCTGGCTCGCCTTGTCACCGTTGTCGCGGTAGATCACGTTGCGATGGAGGTTGTTGCCGCCGGTGTTCGAGCTCCATTCATAAGCGATGAAGGCGGTGAAACGGCCAGGATCGTTGAACTGATCGGCAGCCTCGATCGTCTGCTGCCACGCGCCCCGGTAGGCACGCGTTCCCGGGAAGTACATCAGGTCCTTCGGAAACTTGCCATTCGAAAACGAAACGATGATATCGATCGCGGCCTCGGCACCCTTGCCGGACTTGATCATGTCGTACCATTTCTTGCCGATCGGATCGGCCAGAAGTTCGGGCTTGCCTCCGAACAGGTCTGGGAAAAAGCCCATGTTGTCGGAATGATCGGTCACCGCAAGCCAATCAAGCGGCCGCGAAAGTTTGACCGGCTGGCCGGTGTTGGAGGTGATTTGCTCGCCGCGGGCGAAACGATAGGCGTCTTTCGGGTCGAGCCGGGCACCGAATGCGCCGGCATCCATCGAAAACGACGTATGCAGATGCGTGTCGCCAAAGAACGGTCGCGTCGGAAACTGGCGATTCACGTAAGGCGAATAGGCCGGCTTTTGCAACGATTGCTCGAGATCATCCTTTGCCGGTGCGCCGACGTCCTGCGCGAATGCTGGCAAGACGAAACAGGCGACACTCAATCCGGCGACAATCTGCAACGTTCGGGTCATGTGCTTGCTCCCCAAATTCGATGGCCCACGTCAAATGCAACAACTCGTTCGATCACCCAGAACATGGCAACGCTGCCGATGGCATAAGCTGCCGCGACGCTTGCCACGCGCGCTCTCCCGCTGTGAAAACGCAGAAACAAGGCGGACAGGCACAGCGCCGTTGCGATGAACAGCAACTGGCCGATCTCGACTCCGATGTTGAAAAACAGCAGGGCCACCGGCACATGTCCCTCCGGCAGCCCGATCTCGCTCAGCGCGCCGGCGAAGCCAAATCCGTGCAACAGTCCGAAGGCGAACGCGATCAGCCAGGGCGCCCTTGCCGCCAGGCCTTCCTGTCCGCGCTGCAATCGGACGATCTCCGCCGCAACGAAAACGATGCTCAGGGCGATCGTCGCCTCGACCGGAGCCGATGGTACATGCACGTAGCCAAGCGTCGCCAGCGCCAGAGTGATGCTGTGCGCGGCGGTGAAGGCGGTGACTGTCTTCACCAACAGCCAGGTCCCGCGGGTGATAATGAGCAGTGCCAGCACAAACAACAGGTGGTCAATGCCAAACAGAATGTGCTCGACACCCAACTTCAGATAGATCCCGGCCACCGACCAGCCGCTCTGCTGAGCGGGTATCGTTGCCGCCGGCTCCTGAGGCGTGAGCCGACGCACCCAGGTGGTACCGTCTGAGAAGACGACGCGCACCAGGGCATCCGTCATGGTGTTCTGAAGGCCGTCAATGCGAACCGTCTGGCCGCGCAACGGATCGAGCGCGCGAAAGCGCCAGGTCTGCACCGCAGCATCGACGGTGGCTCGCGTCGTCATCGGCGTGAGGTCTTCAGCGCGGCCGGAGAAGGTGGTCGCCAGCGCAAGGCGTAGCTCTCCGCGCATCGGCGTCTTGAACAGCACGTCGAATTCGCCCGGCCGCTTTTCCCGCACCTCAAGGTAGGACGGGCGCACTTCGTGGGCCGAACACGGCACCAGCCACGCGAGACACCAGGCTCCAAGGATCGCGACCATGGCGAACCTTACGGAGCGGGCCGACAGGGGGCCAAGCTTGCTTGAGCAGCGCGCCGTCACGGCTGCCTCGACGTGGCCGCGATCGGCGTCATCAGCGGCCTCACTGCGTCATCGACGACGAGACGGTATTTCTTGCGCAACTCCACAAGATACAGCTCTTTTGCCCTTGTCTCCTGCTCCCGCTTCCACTCCTCGATAACGCGGTCGCGCAGTTCGGCGAACGGTCGTAGTTGACCGTCTTGCCGGGCCGAAACCTGTACCAGGTGCAGGCCGTAGCCGGATTGGATCGGGCCGCTCCAGGCGCCCGGCTCAAGCGCGAACACGGCCCGCGCGAAGCCGCCGCCGAAAGCCGCGGACAACGATTGCTCGGTCTCGTCGCGGAAATCACCTTCAAGCAACAAGCGGTCGCCTAGCACCGTCGACAGCGTGCCGTCGCCGCGCAATTGCTGCAATGCCGAGATTGCATCCGACCGCGCATCGGCGCGTTGCTGAGGGTTGAAATACAACTGCCTGAGCGAGATGCGGGCATCGCTGCGGAAGTGTTCGGCATGCGCAGCATAGAATTGCTGCAGGTCGGCGTCCGACGGTTCGGCCCGGCGCGCGGTATCCTGGACGAGGAACGTCAGCTTCTGCGCCAGCCGTCTCCGAACGATCACGTCGTTGTCTTCGAGCCCCAGGGCGCGCGCTTCGCGTGCGAGCAGCAGTTCATCGGAATAGTCCGTGACCAATCCACGCATCTCTTCCGGTCTTGGCGGACGCCGCCACTGAGTGGTCCAGTTTTGCGCGAGCCACTCGATGTCGCCAGCGCTGACCTGAAGAGAGGGGATTTGGCCTGCATTCTGGCCGTCCGAGTCGCGATTCATCCAGGCATAAGCGCCGAACAAGGCGGCGCCTACCATCAAGAAGTGGACGAGAGGTTCTTTGAGCAGGTTCATCCCGCATCATGCAAACATCGCGCCCGGGGCCACAGCTTGATGTAGATCAATCTCCCGGCCGCGTGCAGGCGTGAATCCCGCACGCGAAGTAGGCGACGTCCGTTTTGGGCCCACAAGGAGACGTTCCGGCAGTAGTGTCTCGCGCAATAGAGCCTCCCGCGCCAGAAGTCAGGCCAAGCCAAGCACCATACACAGGTTGCTTCATCGCCCACTCACCAACCTCGCGTGAGAGGTAGCAAGCCTTCGGGCATGCCAGCACTACTTCCGAAACCGGACGCCGCAGCATAAGTGCACGACCTAGCTTCCTGTGCGTGACCTCCACGCAAACCGCCAGACACTTTTCCGGATTATGCTCCATCCCACGGCGCGGCAAAGCAGCCGGAACCGTGGGTGGGCGACAAGCACGGGATCTCGCTAGGCCGGCTCGCGCACCGGAGGCGCAACCGGCTCAAGTGTCGCGGGCTTCGGAGCATCTGTCTGCTGCCGCGGCACCAGCCGTTTCCTGAATTCGCGGCGCAGCAGCCACAGGCTCTGAACGGCCTGGAGCGTCGTCGCTACGTTCGACAGATACCAGACATACTCGATCCGAAAACCCGGCTGCGTCGAGAGCCAGATCGCAGGCAAGGAATAGGTGATGACCCGCGTCGCCGAGCTCCACAACACCGGCTTGGTGTTGCCGAGGCCCTGGAACATGCTGGAGCAGGTGAAGATCAACCCCTGCGCCACCATGTTCAGCGAGATCATCTTCAGAAACAGCAGCGCCACGCTCATCGTCTCCGGATCGTTCGAGAAGCCGCCGAGCAGCCATCCGGGCTCGAGCTGAGCGAGAATCGTGAGCGCGGCCATCACGACGGTCGCGATCAGCGCCGCCTTGACGAAAGTCTCCCGGACCCGCTGATAATTGCCCGCGCCGAAATTCTGCCCGACGATCGGCCCTGCCGCGAGCGAGACGGCAAGTGCCGGCATCTGGATCAAGCCGACGACGCGCGTGCCGATGCCGAAGCCCGCCTGGGCCGCCGGACCAAGGTTGCGCAGCACGTAATAGATCGCCGCCATGAAGATGAAGATCATCACGAACTCGCCGCCCGCGGGCAGGCCGACGTTGAGGATTCTCCTCCATTGCCGCAGTTGCGGACGCCATTGCGCAGGATGGAAGGCGACGTAGCGCTCAAGCCTGCGGAAATAGGCGAGCAGGATCAGCACGCCGATGAAGACGGCGATCGTGCTTGCAAGGCCGGCTCCGGCAACGCCGAACGCGTGCCCGGTGCCCCAGCCCGAGATCAGAACCGGCGCCAGCGCAATATTGATCGCCACGGCAACCACCTGCACCAGCATGGTCGGCCGCACGATGCCGGTGGCCCGCAGCGCGGCCCCCATCACCTGCGTGACGAATTGCAGCGCCAGCGCCGGCATGAACCAGTGGAAATAGGTGGTGCCGGCGTCGATCGTGGCCACATCGGCTGCGATCGCGCGCATATAGGGGCGCGCCAGCGCAAAGCCGCCAAGCAGCGTCAACAGACCTGATAACACCGACAGGACGACCGCCTGGTTGAAGACGAGATTGGCGTCGTCGCGATCCTTGCGGCCCACGGCATGCGCGATCAGCGCCACCGTGCCAACGCCGAGCATCTGCATCAGCGCGTTGACGAGGAAGCCGGCGTTACCGGCCGCAGCGACGCCGGCAACAGCCGCGTCGCCGAGCCCGGACACGAAGTACAGGTCGACCAGCTGGCAGATCATGATCGTGATCATGCCGACCACGATCGGTGGCGCCATGTTCAGGATGTGGCTCACGATGGAGCCGCGCGTCAGGTCCTTCATCTCATTCCATCCTTGACGGATTCCTTGGGCCGCGCGGCTGCGGGGCTCTCGCTCCGCTGCCGCGCGTCATTCCGCTGCCGCGATATGCCCGAGCTCCACCACCTGGCGCTCGAACAGGCTGCGATAGATGCCGCCGGGTCTGCCCGCGAGCACGGCATGCGTGCCCTGCTCGACGATCTCGCCACGATCGAACACCAGGATCCGATCGAGGCTGCGAACCGTCGACAGCCGGTGAGCGATCACGATCGAGGTCCGGCCCTTCATCAGCCGCTCCATCGCCTGCTGGATCAGCGCCTCCGATTCCGAATCGAGGCTCGAGGTCGCCTCGTCCAGGATCAGCACCGGCGCATCGGCCAGGAAGGCGCGCGCCAGCGCCACGCGCTGCCGTTCGCCGCCCGACAGTTTCTCCCCGCGCTCGCCGACCAGCGTGCCGTAGCCCTTCGGCAGGCGCAGGATGAAATCGTGCGCATTGGCGAGCCGTGCCGCCTGCTCGATCGCCTCCAGGCTGGCACCGGGCCGGCCATAGGCGATGTTCTCGGCGAGCGTGCGGTGAAACAGGATCGGGTCCTGCTGCACGATCGCGATCTGGCTGCGCAGCGACTGCTGGGTCGCCTTCGCGATCTCCTGCCCGTCGATCAGCACGCGTCCATCGGTGACGTCGTAGAGCCGCTGCACCAGCTTGACGAAGGTCGTCTTGCCGGAGCCGGAGCGGCCGACGAGACCGACACGCTCGCCGGCGCGGATCCTGACCGACAGCCCGTCATACAGCGGCGCGCGATGGCCGCCATAATGAAAGGTGACGTCGTCGAACACGATCTCGCCGCCTTCGATCGCGATCGGCCGCGCGCCGTCGGCATCGGCAATGCCGATCGGCTCGTCGTGGATCGCCACCAGCTCCTCCATGTCGTTGACCGAACGCTGGAGGTTGTTGATGTGCATGCCGACGTCACGCAAATAGGCATGGATGACGTAATAGCTCGTCAGCACATAGGTGACGTCGCCGGGCGTGGCATGCCCGTACATCCACAGCAGCACCGAGCCGCCGATCACGGATCCCCGCAGGCATAGCAGCAGCGAGAGCTGCGCCATGGCGGTGTAGTTGTAGCGGAACCAGGTCCGACGCACGCGCGTGCGCCAGCGCTTGATGACGCGGGCGAGCCGCGCATCCTCGCGCGCCTCGGCGCCAAAGGACTTCACCACCGCATTGCATGTCAGCGCATCCGCCAGCGTGCCGCCGACCTTGGTGTCCCAGGCGTTGGAGACACGCGCCGCCGGCGCGATGTAGCGGGTCGAGAACAGCACCGTCATCGCGACATAGGCAGCCGCGCCGAGCGCGATCACCCCGCCGAGCGAAGCCCAGTGCACGCCGAGCAGGATCATCGATCCGATCAGCACGACCAGCGACGGCATCAGCGCCAGCAGGATGGTGTCGTTGAGAAGGTCGAGCGCCCACATGCCGCGCGTGATCTTGCGCACCGTCGAGCCGGCGAAGGAGTTGGCGTGCCAGTCGGTCGAGAAACGCTGCACGCGCAGGAACGCGTCCTGCGCCACCTCGGACATGATCTTCAGTGTGAACGGCACGATCACTTGCAGCCCGCTCAGGCGCAACACCATCGACGCCGCGCCCAGCACCACGATGCCGCCCAGCGCCACCAGCGCGGCATGACGCGCCTCCGGATCTGATGGACCACGCGTCAACGCGTCGATCAGGTGCCCCGAAAACACCGGCATGAACAGGTCGGCGGCGGTTGCTCCAAGCAAGGCGGCGGCGATGGCGAGCGTGCGCCCCGGCTGCTTCAGCCAGTGCCGGAACACGAAGGGCAGGACCACGCGGATAGCCGCGGGCTTCCTTGAAAGAGCGGTCATGGCATCATCCGGCCGCTGTTGGCGCGAGCCGGCTCCATCGATGGACGCAAGCCGGCCGCGAGGGCGGAGACGGCGTCACTAAAACTGACTTTGACTTGGGAAGCGAAGCGACCGGGACGTTTGGGCTAAACCCGGGCCCAATCGAAGCTGGCGGAAGTGGCCTCTAGCAGGCCGAAAACGTACCGAGCCAGACCATCATCGAGCGCGGAAACGCGATCTGCGAATGCGACGAAATCATGCAAATCTCTCCCCGGTTCGATTGAATGAGGCGCGCTTTATAGATGTGTCGTTTCCGGTTTGCAACGGGCCCCGCGCGAGATCACGCATGAGTGTTGCATTTTGGTGCGCGGCCGCCCGGTCCAACCGGACGACGACACCGATCCTGTGACGTCAGTGCGCGTCACCGCCGGCGCCGAACGGCGAGGCCGGCTTGTTCAGCAGCGTCACCAGCACGCTGAGGCTCAGATAGAACAAGGTGAGAATGAAGAACGCGTCGCCAAAACTCATCACCGCGGCCTGGCGATGCACGATCTGGCTGAGCTGCTTCATCGCCATCAGCGTGGAATCACCGAGTCCCTGGAATTTCTGCGCCAGCATGGTCAGGGTTTCGGTGGCGGTCGCATTGCCCCAGGTCACGCGTTCCTGGAGGCGCGTGATGTGCAGGTCGGTGCGATCGTTGAGCACGGTATTGATGACGGCGAGCCCGACCGCGCCACCGAGATTGCGCATCAGGTTGAACAGGCCCGAGGCATTCTTCACCTTGTCGGGCGGCAGCGTGCCGAGCGCGATGTTGTTGGTCGGCACCATCGCGAACATCATGCCGATGCCGCGCAGGATCTGCGGCACGAGCAGCTCGTAGAAATCGTAGTCGCGCGTGATCCACGTCATCTGGTAGGAGCCCATCGCGAACACGATCAGGCCGAACGCGATCATGTAGCGCATGTCGAGGCTCGCCATCAGCCGGCCGACCAGCGGCGCGACCAGGAACATGGTGATGCCCGAGACGAACATGGTCTCGCCGATCATCAGCGCGCTGTAGCCGCGCACCTCGGCGAGATAGCGCGGATAGATGTAGGTCAAGCCGTAGAGGCCGATGCCCACGCAGAATTGCAGCGTGCTGCCGACCGCGAAGTTGCGGTTGGTGAAGGTGCGCAGGTTGACGATCGGCTCGGCGGCCGTGAACACGCGCACGAAGAAGGCAATTGCCGAGGCGAGGCCGATCCAGGCGCAGATCGCCACGGAGGTGTCCTGCAGCCACTCATATTGCGGACCTTCCTCCAGCACGTATTCCAGCGTCCCGAGGAAGCCGGCCATGAAGAGCAGGCCCCACCAGTCGAAGCGGTCGAGCAATTCGAAATGCGGCTCGTCGAAATCGACCAGCGCCAGCACACCCAGGGTGATGCCGATGCCGGGCACGACGTTGATGAAGAACAGCCAGTTCCACGACATCAGATCGGTGATGTAGCCGCCGACGGTCGGTCCGATCGTGGGAGCCAGGGTCGCAACAAGCCCGATGATGGGGCCGACGATATGGAATTTCGAACGCGGGAACACGGTGTAGGCCGACGCGAACACCGTCGGGATCATGCCGGCGCCGAGAAACCCCTGGAGCGCGCGCCACAGGATCATCTCCTCGATAGTCGTGGCGAAGCCGCAGAGCAGGCTCGACGTCGTGAAGCCCGCCGCCGAGATCGCGAACAGCAGCCGCGTGCCGAAGGCCCGCGACAGGAATCCGGAGAGCGGGATCGCGATCACTTCGGCGATCAGATAGGCGGTCTGGACCCAGGAGACTTCGCTCGAGCTCGCCGACAGGCCCGCCTGGATTTCGCTCAGGGAGGCCGAGACGATCTGGATGTCCAGGATCGACATGAACATCCCGAACACCATGATGATGAAGGCAAACAGCCGCTTTGGCGCGATGCGCTCCGAAGCGGCGGCCGCCATCATGGCAGGTGATGCAGTCGTGGCGTTCGCCATGGTCTGACCTCGCAGCGCTTGACGGCGCTTACTGCGGATGGAGCATGGTGGGATCGTCGAGATCGATCTCGCTGTCGGCGTCGGCCGCACCCTTGTTGGTGTCGACGGTGGCGTAGACCGACATGCCGGCACGGAGCAGGTTCTGCTTCGCAACCGCCTTCGGCACGCGGATGCGAACCGGCACGCGCTGCACGATCTTGGTGAAGTTGCCGGTCGCGTTGTCGGGCGGCAGCAGCGTGAACACCGAGCCCGCGCCGGCCGCGATGCTGTCGACGACGCCGGAGAACTTGCGCATGCCGTAGGCATCGACCTTGATCGTCACCGGCTGGCCGGGACGGATGCGCTTGAGCTGCGTTTCCTTGAAATTGGCGTCGATATAGACGTCGTCGAGCGGCACGACATTGCCGAGGCGCTGGCCGACGGCGATGAAGTCGCCGGCGTTGACGAGACGGTTGGAGAAGATGCCGTCGACCGGCGCGCGCACGGCCGTGAAGGCGAGATCGCGCTCGGCCTTGGCGAGCGTGGTCTTGAGCTCGGCAAGCTGCGCCTGGGCTTCGGCCTGCTGGGCCTTGGCGACATCGACATTGCTCACCGCAACGTCGTAGGCGGCCTGCGCGGCCTTGACTGCGGCGGCGCCCTGATCGCGTCCGGCTTCCGAGGTCTCGAACGTGGCGCGCGAGGCGAAGCCCTTGTTGCTCAGCGCCTGCTGGCGATCATAGTCGAGATCGGCGCGCTTGAGGCCCGCTTCCGCCGAGACCAGTTGCGCCTTGGCCTGTGCGACCTGGCTGTCGAGCGCGGCCGTCTGCCGGCCGATGCGATCGATGGTGGCCTGCTGGGTCGCGATCCGGGTCGCGGCGGCGTCAACCGCGATCTTGTAGTCGCCGTCGTCGATGCGGAGCACGGTGTCGCCGGCATGCACCAGCGTGTTGTCGCGGGCGAGGATCGACGAGATGTGGCCAGAGACGCGCGCGCCCAGCATGGTGTTGTTGGCGCGAACATAGGCGTCGTCGGTGGAGACGAAGAAACGGCCGATCAGCGTGTAGTAGCCGGCATAGCTTGCCGCCGCGAGCGCCAGCACGAGGCCGATGCCCATCATCACGAACTTGCGCTTGCCGGATTTCGGCGCGGCAGCGGCAGGCGCGGATGCAGGCGGGGCCGGCTGGTCGGTCACGGGTTTCTCCGGCGCCTCGCTGGTACGGCGCTTGGTTTCCTCGACCACATGAGAGCGCAACTGCTCGGCGAAGACTGCGGGTGTTCCGGTCGCAGCTTCACCGTCCGGCGTCGTCGTCTCCACCGCTTCCTGGCGAAGGACGCGCGCCGCCTGGTCTCTCGATGTGGCCATAAAGGCCTCCCCAATAAAAACGCGATGCGGGGCAGCCGTCGCACGGCCGCATCTCCGCTCGCCCATCCCAAATACCATTGACCGAACGGTTCGGTCAATATACTTAATATTCCCGGACCGAACCCTACTGGCTCGAATCCTTTATTTACGTTTCATGGTCCTCGCGCCGACCCAAAACCTTTCGAGACGCTAAACCAATGGTTGCAGCCAACCGCGAACAACTGCATGCCCTCCCGGACGAGGACAGCTCCAAGCGCCGCCAGATTCTGGCCGGTGCCCATAAGGTGTTCATGGATCTGGGTTTTGACGGCGCCAGCATGGGCGAGATCGCGCGCGCGGCCGGCGTCTCCAAGGGCACCCTCTACGTTTACTTCGCCGACAAGTCCGCGCTGTTCGAAGCCATCCTCGAGGAGGAAGCGCTGTTTCACGGCCAGGTCGTGTTCAACTTCGACCCCGCGCGCGACGCCGAAACAACTTTGAAGGATTTCGGCCAGGCCTATCTGCATCTGCTCTGCCGGCCCGGCGGTGGATCGGCGATCCGCACCGTGATGGCGATCGCCGAGCGCATGCCCGACGTCGGCCGCCGCTATTATCTGCGCGTGCTGGACAAGACCATCACCCGGCTGTCCGACTATCTCAAGGCCCACGTCGCCTCCGGAGATCTCGCGATCGACGACTGCGATCTCGCAGCGTCGCAGTTCATGGAATTGTGCAAGGCCTCGCTCTTCCTGCCGTTCGTCTTCCAGGCCGCGCCGCCGCCGTCGGAACAGCGCATGGCGGACGTGATCGACAGCGCGACACGGATGTTCCTGAGCGCGTACCGGGCAAAGTAACGGCAGCCGCCCACGCGTTGCACGTCCGGGGCGCGCAGCACTATATTGAGTGCCATGTCCCGTGATCTTCGCCCGCCTGTCGATATCCTCCATTACGAGATCGTCCAGGAACAGGCCTCAGCGCTTGGACGGATGGGCCGCACCCTCGAACAGGCGCTCGCGCAACTACGAGAATTCGACGCCGCCCACGCATTCTCCGAGGCGCCGGCCGCGATGCCGCCGGCCAGGCGCAAGCTGGTGATGGAGGCTGGGCAGGCGCTCTGGATGTTCGTCGTGCAGCGCGAGGCGACCGGCCTGCGCGACAGCCGCCATATCATGCGGACCTATAACGTCCCGGCCGAAGTGCAGCGCTGCATGGGACTGGCGCCGGCACAGTCGAAGCCGGCAGCGAAATGACACGCTGGGTCGGCAGAGCTGCGCCACACTGCCGATCTTGTCAGCTTCAATCGTCCGAGAACTCGTCTTCCTCGTTGACCTTGTCGTGCTTGCTCTTGCGCGCACCGAGCGAGCCGGTCACGGAGGGATCGCGCGAGCTCGCATAAGGATTGCGCCGCTGCGCACGCGCGGCAACCTCTTCACCGGAAACTGCGGCCGGCTGGCAGATCAGGCGGCGGCTGGCGCGGCGCATCAGATCGACGTGGATATGATCGTAATGATAGACGTTGGAGCCCGGCGCCAGCACTGTGGTGAAATGCGCACACGCGCCCGACTGGACGTCGCGCAGGAACCCCTGCTCTTCCGGCATGCCGTGCCAGCCCTCCTTCACCGTGATGCGGCGGCCATCGGCGAGCACGAAGGCGGCGACGTCGAGCGCATTTCCGAAAGCGTGCTCGGAGATATGGGCGTGCGGATTGCCGTTCATGCCGCGGCAGGAATAGGCGGAGATCTGCTTGATCTCGACCACGCGGGCGCCGAACCAGCGCATCGCCGAAGGCTGCACGCTGTCGGCAAACCAGCGGTCGAGTTCGGATACGATCGGACAGGCAAGCGTCGCCGTCGGCTTCACCGCGACCGGACCGACGGCTGTGACGGGATTGCCTTGCGCGGGACCCAGCCGCGGCAGCGGTTGTTGTGTGGGCGCCTGTGAGTACGGCGCCGGACCGGGCTGCCGCGCCGGATAGCTCGGCACGTTCATGTAACGCGCTGCGCCCGCGGCATCGGTGCCCTCGGGCGGCAAATCGATCTCGTCTTCCTGCGGTGCCACGCCAGGCGCGCTGAGCGAGACCGGCCCTGCAGAGGTGCCATAGCCCGCGGGCTGGCGCACGGCGCTTTCAGGATAATTCGATCGCTGCGGATAGCCGGATGCCGGATAATTCGATTGCGGCTGCCTCACCGGCCAGCGCGGCTGGTTGCCGACGTTTCCGGGCGGACGCAGATCCTCGTCGGCGAAGCCGTAGCTGCTGGTGCCTTCGCCAATGGCGGCGACCTTCAGCGGGAATTCAGCGCCGCACATGCCGGGGCCGGAGATCGGATCGATCCGGACGATGTCGGCATTTTCCTTCACGGCGCCCGATTTCAGGCACGCCGCTTCGGCCTCGGCCCGCCACGGTTCGCGTTCGGCCTGGAACAAGCCGCGTCCGCAACCCGCGAGCGAAACGAGGACGATGGAGCCGACGAGATACAAACGAACTCCGCGCGTCATGCGCGCACGTTCGGTGAATTTACTTAAAGACTCTTCAACGTGATGATTTCAGCTTTCCTTAACCATACCGGCCACGCTCATCAGGCGCGGCCGGTCGCGGCAGCGGCGAAGCAGCATCAGAAATTCGAGCAGTCCGATCCGGTGATGCCGCCGATCTTGAAGTCGCGGCACATCATGCCGGGATCATCAGGGTCGGGATAGCGATCGTCCTTCTCGCGCACGGTGTGGCTGAAGCGCCAGCCGCGGGCGCGCATGCAGCGCTTGTATCCCCTCGATGTCACCGTGCCGTTCTGCGGCGCGCCGAGCTGCGCGTCGCAGAAGGAGCTGTCGAGATTCAGCGCATCGTCGCCGCGCTTCTGCTTCAGCAAATTGGTCCAGATGTCGGTATCGGCGTGAGCCGAGATCGCGCTGCCGATCAGCAGCGCCGCGATGAGGGCGAGACGTTTCATGTGCAATCTCCTCGCATGCGTCGTCAGTCATCGGTCGCGCGCAAGGCGGACACCGGTTCGGAGCGGGACGATTACAAATTGGACAGGACACACTCCCTTGCCTTCTCCCCTTGCGGGAGAAGGTGGCGCGAAGCGCCGGATGAGGGGTTGCTTCAGCGAATTCGAAAGCGGGAAATTCACGCGCGGAGAAAGACCCCTCACCCGCCTCGCTTCGCGAGGCACCCTCTTCCAAAAGAGGAGAGGGTTACACCTCGCGCTCCGCTACCGCCAGGTCGTGGTCAATCTTTCCCGTCCCTCCTCGACCCGAATCCAGTCGTAGCCGGAGCACCAGAAGTGACCGAGCGCGCAGGCTTCGACGTAGAGCTTGCCGGAGCTCTTCAGCGTCATCGTCCCATAATAGGTGTCGCCGCTGGCGCGACTGTAGATGTTGCCGGTCCAGACGTCGTGCGTTGTCTGCTTCATGTTGACCAGCACGGTCTCGCCTCGGGTCGACGTCTCGGTCAGCGCGTAACCGCATAGCGCGGCGCCGCAGCGTTCGATGCGGACCGGGCTCTTGGCACCATCGCTCTCCCATTCGCCGAGCGGCATATAGGCCGGCGCGTCGTCGCTGCGCGGCGCGATCGCCACGGTCTGCTCCGACTCTGGTGCGGCAACAGGCGTATCCGGACGCGACAGATCAACCCGTGGCGGGTTGGGGCTCAGAGCCTCGAATTTCGGTGGCTCGATTTTTGGCGCCGGCGGCGACACGATGGGCCGCGAACTTGTCGCGGCAAGCACGGGAGCCGGCGGCGCTGAGGGTGCGACGATTGACCCTTGTGGCGGCCGAACCTGAATGACGGGCTGCGGGGCCTGGACCGCGGGCGCGGGCGGCGGAGACGGCGTCGTGTCGGCATCCTCGAACGGCCGGACGCTCCGATCGGTGGAGATCGAAACGCAGGACATTGATCGGCAATTGCGCGGCGCCTCGACACGGAACCGGTGGCCGTCGATCGTGAAATTGTAGGCGCCGGCCCGCGCCGCGGGCGCGATCGCAGTCAGCACGATCAAACTATTCACCAAGGTCACGGCAAGCCGCTTCATCGACATCTCCCACTCTGTCCGGCCGATGTTAGGCAATTGCACCGCCACTGAATGTGCGCGGGCTCACCCAGGCTGCGGCGCGGCTGTTGTGACGCCCATCACAGAAGGCCCGACGGCGCCGGCATAGGGTCGAACCACATCCGGTCCGCCACCGACTTCAGTCCATCTCAGGACCCACACCATTTCGGAGATTGTCATGAACAAGATCGCCATCGCCTTCACCGCAGTCTTCCTCGCGTCGACCGCCGTCGCACATGCCGGCAATGCGATCTCGTTCCAGATCGACGGCCAGCGCGTCCGTATTGAAAGGCCGCGCAACTGCACCTCGCTTGATTGCCTCACCATCGCGACGCAGGACCTGTCGAACAAGCAAGCCAAGCCGGCCACAACGACGGCACCGCCCGCGCCGGCTCCGGTGCAGCAGCAGCCCGCGCAGCAGACACCCGCGCAGGTCACCGCTCCGGCGGCTCCGCCGGCCCCGCCTGCTCCGGTGGCCGTCGCCGCCGCGCCGACCGTCGACACGACCACGCAGCCTTCGCCCGTCGCGCCTCCCGCACCGGTCGCAGTTGCGCCCGCTCCGGCCCCGGTTGCCGCAGCCCCCGCACCTGCCGCGAGCACGCCGATCGGCGTGTGGGCCACTGAGGAGAACAAGGGCAATGTGCGCGTTGAACAGTGCGGCACCAATCTCTGCGGCTATGCCGACAAGACGAATGACAAGATCCTGATCAACATGAAGCCCGACGGCGCCAAGTGGAGCGGCCGCATCCACGATCCCAACTCCGGCCGCAACTACGACTCGACGATCGCGATGAAAGGCCCGAATTCCATGCGCGTGCAGGGCTGCGCCTTCGGCGGCCTGTTCTGCGGCGGCCAGACCTGGAAGCGCGTGAGCTGACGCCACGCTGACACCGACACAATCTTCGTCATGCCCGGGCCTGTCCCGGGCATCCACGTTCTTCATACTGCGCGTCAAGACGTGGATGGCCGGGTCAAGCCCGGCCATGACGCTATGGAAATACTTAGCCCACGAGAACGTTCACGGTCCCAGCCTCACGGACGTTCATCCGCCATTCAGCAATCTCCGGCTGATATCGGCCGATCTCGCCCTCGTGTTCTCACCGGGACCTCATTCGTGGCTTTGACGGTGGCTTGGCGCCGCATCGTGTTTGCTTTGCCGCTGCTGGCGCTGCCGCTGGCCGGCGCGGACAACGCGCGCGCATCCGACACGATCGAGCTCGCGCAGGCGCAGCCGCAAGCCCAGCCGTCCCCGGCGCCTTCCCCCGCGCCATCGGCAACGCCTGCACCGGCCGCAGATGCACAGTCCGCCGCCGTGGAGCCGATCGGCAACGTCGCGACCGTGACGGGAATCGCGACCGTGATCCGCGACAAGAATTCCTATCCGCTGAAGGTCCGCGACGACATCTATCTCAACGACGTCGTGCAGACCTCCTCGAACTCCTCGCTCGGCATCACCTTCAACGACGCCACCACGTTCAACCTCTCCGCCAGCGCCAAGATCACCATCGACACCTACGTCTATGAGGACGGCGGCAAACAGAACTCGGCGATCTTCGACATCGGCAAGGGCACGGTCGCCTTCGTTGCAGCGGCGGTGGCGAAGACCGGCGACATGAAGATCGCAACACCGACCGCCACGCTGGGCATCCGCGGCACCACCGGCGTCGTCGACGTGCCCGAGGGCGCGACGGCGGGCAACGCCAGCAACGTCAACATCAAGCTTTATCCCGACGCCGACGGCCGGGTCGGCCATATCGACGTCAACGACCGCGCCAGCGGCACGCGGCTTGGCGCGTTGACGCAGGGATCGAGCGGCTTTGCGATCCGGCCGGGCGCGGCCGGCCCGGGCGGCATGCGCTTCGCCGCAGTGCCGATCACGATCCCGCCACAGCAGATCGCGCGCGACCGCGGTTTCGTCAGCCAGGTGCATGCGGCGCAGACCACCGGCCGCCAGATCGTCACCGAGCAGCGCGACTTCCGCCGCGCCAATCCGGCCGCAATCAGCCGCATTCCGCGTCCGGCGCAACCGCCGCAGCAACAGCAATTGCGTCCGAACCCGGCGCCGAGCCAGCAGCAACCGCAGCGGCCGAATGGTCAGCCCGGTCAGAATAATCGTCCGGGTCAGCAGCAGCCGGGCGCTCCAAACCGTCAGGGCATGCAGCAGCCGCAGCGCCAGGGACAAGGCGCGCAGCCGGGCACGCCACGTGCTGGGCAGAAACAGCAGCCACCGGGTCAGCAGCAGGATACGGGAAAGCCGGCCGCCCAGCCGCGCACTGGACAGGGTACGCAACCCGGCGCACCGCAGACGCGACCGCAGCGCGCCGGTCAGACTCCGCAACAACCTGGAGCCGTCGCGCCTCAGCCCGGCCCGACGCCGCAGCCGCAAACGCCGCGCACCGGATTGCAGCCCGGCGCACAGCCGGCCGTCCCGCCGCAACAAGGCGCCGCGCCGCGCCAGCCCGGCTTCCAGCAGCGCCTGCCCGGCGCGCAACGTCCCGCCACCCCGGGCAAACCCGCGCCTGCTCCAAAGGAGAAGAAGAGGCGATAGGGGGAAGGCGCCAATGCCACTCCGTCATTGCGAGGAGCCCTTGCGACGAAGCAATCCAGAGTCCCTCCGCAGAAAAATTCTGGATTGCTGCTCGCAAAGACGACGCGGAAAGAGGCGAACGAAAAAAATCACGCCTCGCCGCGCAGCCAGGCTCTCACCTTTTGCAACAGGCCATGCCGTAGTTCATCGACGGATGCAGCCTCCGCCGGTGTCAGCGTCTGCAAGACGGCGTCGACATCGTCCACCGCCAGCGACGGCGTCGGCTCGGGCGCGGTTGACGGTGCAAGCCCCGCCGCGGCGATCGCGATCGGACCGACCTGGGTGAGGAAGGCGCGCTCATATTCGCGTGACAGCCGCGCGAGCGCCTCGTCCAGCGTCAGCCAGTCGACCGCCTTGATGTCATTCATCAGCTTGCGGACGGGACCGCCCTCGGCCCCCATTCGCCAGAAATGCACGACTTTCGAGCGCCCTCCCGACTGATACACGAGCGTGCCCAGAAATTCGTGGATGGCGACGTCGTGGCCGGTCTCCTCCAGCACCTCGCGATGCGCAGCCTCCTTTGGCGTTTCGCCATCGTCGAGCTTGCCTTTTGGCAGGACCCACTCATTGCGCTTGCGCTGGCGGACAACGGCAATCAGCGGCGTATCGCCACGCCGCAGCACAATGCCACCTGCCGCCATCACCGACGCCCGCGCCATCACCAAATCCGTCGTCGTAGAACTGTCCCGCCGACCATATAGGCGGCGGGAACGGCGGATTGAAGGCTAGTTTCGCTTCAAGAGCGCCTGCCCCGCGCGAATGCGCGTCCCCTCGCCGATCCCGTCGCAGAACGAAAAGTCGCCCGGCGCCAGGACGATGATGGTCGAGCCATGTTCGAACCACCCGAGCTCCTCGCCCTTGGTCACGTCGACGTCGCAGGGGAAATTGACGGGACCTCTGGTCTGCGCGTTCAGCACCATGTCGAGGAAGTGCAAGCGGATGCTGGCGACCAGGATCGCCGCCACCGGCACAAGTGTCACCACCTCGCCGGTCGACAAATGCGTGCGGATCACCGCCCGCTCGTTCTTGCAGAACAGCCGCTCGACCCGCTTCAGCGCGATCGGATTGACGTTCCAGACGTCGCCATGGATCAGCGTGACGCGCTCGATATGCGCATCATAGGGCGCGTGGAAGCGGTGATACATGCTCGATGTCAGCCGCAGCGTGACGAAGCTTCCGTTGCGGTGCTGCTCGACCAGCGCGGGGTCGCCAAGCAAATCGAGCAGCGAATAGGGCGCGCCCTTGACCTGGAACAGCTCGGTATCGGCGATCCGGCCGTGGGCGCCGACGATGCCATCAGAGGGGCTGGCAACCACCGATGGATCCGGATCAAACGGACGCAGGCCCGGCTTCAGCTCGCGCGTAAAGCAGTCGTGCAAGCTTGTGAAATGGGACTTGCGCGCCTCCGACAGGTCGAGGTCGGAGAACAGCTTCCAGAGCGCGATCGAGAAGTCTCGCACCACCGGATTCCTGATCTTGGAGAACCAGCCCATGAAGCGGGTCAGCGCCGCGCGGGGGATGCGATTGGTCAACAGGAAGTTGAGATCTTCCTGCTGGGTGAAAGAGGCGATGAGGGCTTTGACTGTCATGAATCTGTCAGCTCACAGTATTAGCGCTTGTTGTCATGGAAACGACACTCCCGATTCTCTCGATGTCCGTGGCCGCCGCAGCATCTGCTGCCGCCGTCCTTCCGAAGATCAAGGCGCGGGTCGAACTGTCCCGCGCCAAACACCGTTCGCTCGCCGGGCACTCCAAGATGTCGCGCCGGGTGGCCAAGCTGCTGCCGTTCTACGAGTTCGAAGGTGACAAATATTTCGGCTGCGACGGCGCGCCTGACAACGTGGTGAAGCAGCGCAAGGACGCCTTCTTCCGTCTCGCTAGCATCTACGCCGATCGTTACCCCCGGGGACGCGCGATGACGAAGGAGGCGGCGGAGACGATCTCCGACCTCAACTTCACCGAAAGCTACCGCGTGCCGTTCCAGTTCTCGCGCCTCGTCCGCGAGCATCTGGGCACCTCGACCTTCATGGAGTCGTCCAGCGGCGTCACCGTCACCGATGTCGACGGCAACACCTCCTACGACCTCACGGGATCCTACGGCGTCAATATCTTCGGCAACGACTTCTACAAGAAGTGCATCGAGGGCTCCGAGAAGCGCGCGCATGCGCTCGGCCCCGTGCTCGGCCCGTACCACCCCGTCATCCTCGAGAACGTGCAGCGGCTCTGCCAGATCTCCGGCCTCGACGAGGTCTCGTTCCACATGTCCGGCACCGAAGCCGTGATGCAGGCGGTGCGGCTCGCGCGTTACCATACCAGGCGCACGCATCTCGTACGCTTCGCGGGCGCCTATCACGGCTGGTGGGGCGACGTGCAGCCCGGCGTCGGCAATCCCATCGCCGCGCACGAGACCTACACCCTCTCCGAAATGTCCGAGAAGACGCTGCACGTGCTGCGCACGCGCAAGGACATCGCCTGCGTGCTGGTCAATCCGCTGCAGGGCCTGCATCCGAACGGCAACGCGCCTGGCGATTCCTCGCTGGTGGACTCGTCCCGCGGCGGTAACTTTGACCGCGCGGCGTACACCGAGTGGCTGAAGAAGCTGCGCGAGGTCTGCACCGAGCGCGGCATTGTCTTGATCTTCGACGAAGTCTTCGTCGGCTTCCGCCTCGCCGCCGGCGGCGCCCAGGAATATTTCGGCGTCAGGGCCGACATGGTGACGTACGGCAAGAGCCTCGCCGGCGGCCTGCCGGTTGGCGCGGTCTGCGGCAAGAAGGACCTGATGCGGCGCTTCCGCGACGACCGTCCCGCCGACATCTGCTTCGCCCGCGGCACCTTCAATTCGCATCCCTATGTCATGACGGCAATGGACGAGTTTCTGAGCCGGCTCGCCAGCCCGAACTTCCGCGCCATCTATGACGGGCTGGACGCGACCTGGAACGGCCGCGTCCAAAAGCTCAACGAGAGGATGACCGACGCAAAACTGCCGGTGCAGTTCGCCAACTTCTCGTCGATCTGGACGGTGAAATACACCACACCGTCCCGCTACAACTGGATGCTGCAATACTACCTGCGCGCCGAAGGCCTGTCGCTGAGCTGGGTCGGCACCGGCCGGCTGATCTTCAGCCTCAACTACACTGACGCCGACTTCGCGGAGGTCGCCGACCGCTTCGTCCGCGCCGCCGAGAAGATGAAGGCCGATGGCTTCTGGTGGCACGACGGCGTGCTCACCAACAAGAACATCAAGCGTCAGATCTTGAAAGAGATGCTGGCCAAGCGCTTTGGACGCTGAGGCTACAAAATCGGACGCCGTCATGGCCGGGCACAGCCGTCCGAAGGACGGCGTCGCTTCCGCTCGCCCGTGCCCGGCCATCCACGCGTTTCCGCGCGACAGCTCCAACACGTGGATGCCCGGGACAAGCCCGGGCATGACGTAACGATCAGACATCGGAGTATTGGATCTGCGCGGCGCGCTCAGGCGTGCTGCTCTTCGAGCGCGGGATCACCGATCAGGCCCAGCGTGTGCTCGGGGTTGAGGTGCAGGCCGGGATCCATCAGTTCGCCGCGTATCAGGGCGAGCGGAGCGCTGCGATAGAGCATCAGATCGTGGAAGGGGTCAGTCAGGATCTTGGTCATCCAGACGAGGCCGGTCTCGACGTCGCGGATGAAGAACAGGTGCACGGTGCGGAACAGCAGACCGCCGCCACCGATCACCAGCCAGATCTTGGCCACCTGCCGCATGAAGTCGGCAGCACTTGCCCAGGGCGTGAACAGGCCGAACAGCGTGGGATCGACCACCAGCACCAGCGGCGACAGCGCCCAGATCGCCATCAGCACCACCTTGCGCTGAAGGTTGTAGCCGACCTTGATCTCTTCCTTGTGCTCGTGCGTCGCCTGGTTGATGTGGTCGTAATCATGCGGCTCGAAGAAGAAGTGACCGGCCTGGCGCGAGGTCATCGAGACCAGCCAGCCGACCAGCGCCGAGATCATGGGATCGACGAACAGCCAGAGATAGGCAAAGAGGAAGCTCGCCGCGCTGACGAAATGCAGGCTCTGATTGATGCGGCTGTGGTGATAGTAGCGATGGTCGTCCCAGCGCTGGATCCGCAGCTGTTCGAGGTAATTCTTGATCATGCTCTCCCCCAAATTGCTTTCGGGTTCTGGATTTACAGGGATTCGATGTACGCGATGTGACATCATCATTTTGTCATGTGACGATGCGCAGCGACGCGGTGACGCACGCGAACATTTGGGCGGCGGAACGAACCGTCGCTCACGCAGTGCCTTGCTCAGGCTGCCTTGGCGATGTCGACCTTGCGGAAGCGCACCAGCGAGAAATGGCCGAGCGGCGGAATCAGGCGGCGCTCGGCGAGCTCGATACCCTTGGCACCAGAGAGCCACTTCGCATAGCGCGACCAGGCGAACTCCGCGGTGCGGAAGCCGAGTGGACGCACCACCGGCTGGAGCTTCTGCTCGATGAAACGGCGCATGCCGGTGTCGGCGCTGACGCGGGTGAGAATGATCAGCTCGCCGCCCGGACGCAGCACACGGGCGAATTCGTCGAGCGCGGTCTCCGGATTCGGCACGGCGGTGACGACATACTGCGCCATCACGACGTCGAAGGAATTGTCCGGGAATTCGAGCTTCTCGGCGTCCATCACCGCGAGGCCCTCGATGTTCTTCAGATTGCCCTCGCTGACGCGGCGGCGCGCCTTGTCGAGCATCGCTTCCGAAATGTCGGTGCCGAAGATGCGCAGGCTCGGGGCATAGAGCGGCAGCGAGATGCCGGTGCCGACGCCGACCTCGAGCACGCGACCGCCGATCTTGTTGGTGGCTGCGATCGCGGCCTGACGACCCTTGGCGAACACGCCGCCGAACACGAGATCGTAGACCGGCGCCCAGCGATCATAGGCCTGCTCGACCGTACCGCGGGTGAGGTCGAGCTGCTGGGCGCCGTCAAGGTTCATGATCTTAGCCATCGATGAGGTTCTCGCTGTGGGTCAAATAGGAATCAGCCGCGCACCGGCCGCCGCGCCATGACGGGCGAAGCGCGCAAGGCGCGGCTGGGCTGAAGTGAGGTGAGGTTTCCGACGAACTGACGCGCGCTGTTTTCCCAGGAACGCTCCAGCGCAAAGTTGCGACAGGTCTCGCGCGACATGGTGAGCGCGCGCAGGCACGCGGCACGCAGATCATTGTCGATCGCGCCGATCGGATGATCGGCGATGACGTCCTTCGGACCGGTCACCGGGAACGCCGCAACCGGCGTGCCGCAGGCGAGCGCTTCCAACTGCACCACGCCGAACGTGTCTGTGAGACTCGGGAACACGAAGACGTCCGCAGCGGCGAGATGCGCGGTGAGATCCGCGCCCTTCTTCTCGCCAAGGAAGACTGCATCAGGATATTTCTTCTCGAGCGTCGCCTTCTGCGGGCCGTCGCCGACGACGACCTTGGTGCCGGGCAAATCGAGCGCGAGGAACGCCTCGAGATTCTTCTCCACAGCGACACGGCCCATGGTCATGAAGATCGGACGCGGCAGATCGAGCTCGGCAGGACTATCGGGATGGAACAGCTCGGTGTTGACACCGCGCCCCCAGAAGCCGAGCCGCTTGAAGCCGCGCGCCGAGAGCTCCTGCCGCAGCGACGGCGTCGCCACCATGGTCATGGCGGCGGCATCGTGGAAGTGGCGCAGCACGGCATAGCCGACGGCATCGGGAATGCCGGTCCGTACCGAGACATATTCCGGAAAGCGCGTCGTGTAGGAGGTGGTGAAGGCGAGCCCGTTGCGGCGGCAATAGGCGCGCGCGGCCCAGCCGATCGGACCTTCGGTCGCGATGTGCAGCGCTTCGGGTGCGCACCTCTCGATCCGCCGCGCGATCTCCCTAGCCGAGGGCAGTGCGATGCGCAGGCCCGGATAGGTCGGCAGTGGCCAGGACCTGAAGCCGTCAGGCGTCAGGAAGTCGATCTCGACATCGAGGGCCTTGGCGGCGGCTGCCAGCGAGGTCAGCGTCCGGACAACACCGTTGACCTGCGGATGCCAGGCGTCAGTCGCGATTAATACCCGCATGGGGAAATCCCGAGAGTTTGATGATTCTCGGCTAACGACCATCAACCACGGATATTTCAGGCGTGTGACGTCACAGAAGTGTCGGCCCGCTGTTTTGTTCGTTAACGCGTCCGCCCGGCCACGAAACTGTCATGAAACAATTCTTGCCGCGACGAAACCGTTTTCGGTTTTCCGCGCAAATGTCCCGAAACTTATTTCCGTTAGTCATTTAGGCAACGGAGCACCGCAACGGTGCCGCGGTGGCCAAGAACACCGAGCAAACAGGGGCGATCAATGTTCAATCTGGACACGTTGAAGACGTATTCGCGCGCCGTTGCCGTCAGTGCAGTGGCAATCACCGCAATCGCATTTGCCGGCCCGGCCAAAGCCGCGCCCGTACAGCTGTTTCCATTCTTCCAGCCGCTGCCGACGATGACCGCGCCGCAGCCGTACCAGCCCTATCAGGCGCCGACCTACCAGACCGCGCCGTCAGATGATCAGGACGCGGTCGAGACGCCCGCGCGCTTCCGTCGCCAGACCGTCAGCTACTCAACACGTGAAGCCCCGGGCACCATCATCATCGATACGCCCAACACTTATCTCTATTACGTGCTCGGCAACGGCCAGGCGATCCGCTACGGTATCGGCGTCGGCCGCGACGGATTCACCTGGTCGGGCACGCAGTCGGTGACCAAGAAGGCCGAGTGGCCGGATTGGACGCCGCCGCCGGAAATGATTCAGCGCCAGCCTTATCTGCCGCGCCACATGGCCGGTGGCCCCGGCAACCCGCTCGGCGCACGCGCCATGTATCTCGGCGGCACGGTCTACCGCATCCACGGCACCAACGCTCCTGATACGATCGGCAAGCACGTCTCGTCCGGCTGCATCCGCCTGACCAACGACGACGTCACCGACCTCTATTCCCGCGTCAACGTCGGCACCAAGGTGATCGTGCTGCCGATGTCGGAGCGGAGAGCCGAGCTTCGCTGACGCCAGGCGACAGGACATCGTGACGCAAACGGCCCCGGAACCGACCGGGGCCGTTTTCGTTTGCAACGAGCACGCCAAATCATCTTCTCCTGTGGAGGCGCAGATGCAACGACGCCTGCAGACGCCGCCCGCTCCATGGCTGCGCCCGATCGCCGCTGCGGGAGCATTGACGCTGCTCCTCTCCGCGCCTTCCTCGCACGCGCAGCAGCCGGCGACCGGCGATGCAGCGCAGCAGGCCTTCAACAATTCCTGCCGCACCTGCCATTCGGTGAAAGAGGGCGACAACCGCCTCGGTCCCAACCTGAACAAGATCGTCGGACGCAAGGCAGGTTCGCTACCGAACTACAACTACTCTTCGTCGATGAAGGACGCCGGCTTCGTCTGGGACCAGGACAAGCTCACCCGCTTCATGATCAAGCCGGACGAGGTCGTCTCGGGCAACAAGATGCAGCCCTATGGCGGCGTGTCGGCGGAGGAAGCGGGCAAGATCGTTGCCTATCTGCAAGCGGCGTCGCAGTAGCGGCTCAAAAGCGAGCCAACCGAGGCTGAGACCAGGACCGTCTTCGATCTGCGCCGATGATCTGCCTATGCCCGCCCGGCGCGTCGCCGCCCCGAGATCAGCCGCAGCCACGCAGCCGAATGAAACGCGCTCATCAGCAGATACATCGGCACCATCCCGCCCAGCGACAGTCCGTGCCCGCCGGCGCAGAGCATGTCCGCCGGGCCGCCGCTGAGCATGGCCGTCAGCACGGCCATGATCGCAAAGGTTGGCGTGGCCGCAAGACCCAGCCATCGGGCAAGGTGAAATGCGGCCTCGCTGCCGTCCCGGCTGGCGCCGGCGGGATGGACGTCGCTCACTGCGCGCCCTTGGCGCGAAGCGCGATCTCGCCGGCGTCCGACACCTCGACCCACTTCTTGTCGGGCGCGCTGCCTTCCTCGTAGCTGTCGTTCCAGTTCCACCATTTGTAGGTCGGCGTCTGCGGATAGCCTGATGGCGAGTCCTCCCACACCTCCTGGCGGCCGAGCGGGGTGATGTCGAGATAGTTCCAGGTGCCGCCCATCTGCTCGTCGCCGCGGCTCTTGACCAGATAGGTGCGGAAGATGCGTGAGCCGTCGCGGTAGAACACGTTGGTCCCGTGCCACTCGCCGACACCGAAATCGGCATCGAAACTGTCGGTGATGGTGACCCACGGGATGTCCCAGCCCATCCGCTTCTTCAGCCGCGCGATATCCGCCTGCGGCGCGCGCGAGGCGAACACCAGCGTGGTATCGCGGGCGTTCAAATGCGAGACATCGGCGACCTGGTCGGCCACCATGGAGCAGCCGCGGCAGGCATGATCGGGCCAGCCGAACACGCCGGGCTCGAAGAAGGCCCGGTACAGGATCAGCTGGCGCCGGCCCTGGAACAGATCGAGCAGACTGGCCTTGCCCGAGGGCACGTCGAATGCGTAGGTTTTGTCCACTTCCATCCACGGCATGCGCCGGCGTTCGGCGGCGAGTGCATCGCGGGCGCGGGTATGCGCCTTTTCCTTCACGAGCAGTTGCTGACGGGCTGCCTCCCAGTCCTGCGGCGACACCACCGGCGGTGTCTGCATGGCGGTCTGTCCGTTAGTCCCTGCCTTGTCTGTTGACGTCATCATGGTTCTCCAAATCTCTTGCCTGGACGATCACTCCGCGTCTCGCAGACGCGGAACCGTTCGCCCCTCGCCGCACGTCGTCGGCCGTCAACGATTTCTGGCACCAAGCGGTTGCGCAGTGGGAGTAACAAGTGTGGCGGGATTTTCATGGAGTCGCTGATCACGGCCGCCGCACGCGCGCTCGAAGCCGGCGATCCGCTCGGCGCGCTGAACCGCGTCGCGTTGCGCAACGATGCGCCCTCGCTGGCGCTGCGCGGCATCGCGATGGCGCAGCTCGGCGATCTCGCGAAAGCCAAGACGCTGCTGCGCAGTGCCGCCCGCGCCTTCGGTCCGCGGGAAGCGGTGGCGCGGGCCAGATGCGTGGTCGCCGAGGCCGAGATCGCGCTGGTCTCGCGCGACCTGAGCTGGCCGGCCAAGTCGCTTGCAGCCGCACGGGCAACGCTCGCAAGCCATGGCGATCTCGCCAACGCCGCCTATGCGGGCCATATCGAGGCGCGCCGTCTGCTGCTGCTCGGACGCATCGACGAGGCCGAGCGCACGCTGGCCGCGATCAGCGCTGTCCCGCTGGCGCCTGCATCCCTGGTCGTTCGCGATCTCGTGGTCGCAGGCATCGCCATCAGGCGGCTGAAAACCAGGGATGCGCGCGCGGCACTCGATCGCGCCGGCAAGGCTGCGCTGCAGGCGAGAATCCCGGCGCTCGTGGCCGAGGTCGACAGCGCGAACCTCATCCTCAACACGCCGGCCGCCCGGCTGATCGCGCGCGGCAGCGAGCACCCGCTGCTGCTCGGCGAGGTCGAACGACTGGCGACCTCGACCGCGCTCGTCGTCGACACCTTCCATCACGTCGTGCGCCGGCAAGGCACGGCCGTATCGCTAGGAACGCGGCCGGTGCTGTTCGCACTCGCCCGCCTGCTGGCGCAGGCATGGCCCGCGGATGTCTCGCGCGAGGCGCTGATCTCCGGTGCGTTCCAGGCCAGGCACGTCGACGAATCCCATCGCGCGCGGTTGCGCGTCGAGATCGGGCGGCTGCGCACCCAGCTCAAACCGCTGGCCGAGATCAGCGCCACCAGGCAGGGTTTTGAGCTGGCACCACGGAAGACGCGCGACGTCATCGTGCTGGCGCGCCCGGTCGAGGAAAAGCACGCCGCCGTCCTCGCGATTCTTGCCGACGGCGAGCCGTGGTCGAGCTCGGCACTCGCACTCGCGCTTCAAATGAGCGCGCGCTCGGTGCAGCGGGCCCTCGAAGAGCTGGCGCGATCGAACAAGGTGCAATCGTTTGGACACGGTCGGGCGCGGCGCTGGATGACCCCGCCTGTGCCCGGTTTCCCGACAGGCTTGTTACTCCCCGGACCGCTGCTAAAGGCTTAGGCTAAGGCATGATCCGGAAAAGCGTGCAGCGGTTTTCCGACAAGATCATGCGCAAACGATAAAGCCGCATCACAGGGATCGAGCAGATGAAGCGTTCCGCCGCAGAGATCGTCAGGGAATACGGACCCTTTCCGGGCGTCGAGGCCGTGCATGGCGTCAGCTATGACGGCGCCCAGGTCTGGTTCGCGTCCGGCGACAAATTGAGTGCGGTCGATCCTGATAGCGGCAAGGTCGCGCGCTCGCTCGATATCGCCGCGCATGCCGGAACGGCATTCGACGGCCGCCATTTGTTCCAGATCGCGGAGGATCGCATCCAGAAGATCGACGCTGCCAGCGGTGCGATCGTCAGCACGATCCCCGCGCCCGGCGGCGGGGGCGATTCCGGATTGGCCTGGGCCGAGGGCTCGCTCTGGGTCGGGCAATATCGCGAGCGCAAGATCCATCAGGTCGATCCCGACACCGGACGGATTCTCCGCACCATCGAGAGCAAGCGCTTCGTGACGGGAGTGACCTGGGTTGACGGCGAGCTCTGGCATGGCACCTGGGAAGGCGATGACAGCGACATCAGGCGGATCGATCCTGAGACGGGCAAGGTGCTCGAGCAGCTCGATATGCCCGCCGGGACGATGGTTTCGGGGCTGGAATCCGACGGCGGCGACCGCCTGTTCTGCGGCGGCGGCGCCAGCGGCAAGGTGAGAGCGGTCCGCCGTCCCAAACGCAGCTAGGAGCGTTAACTGCCTGAATGGACGGACACGCCGCGGCCGCGTCCGTTAACCCGTTTGCCGCAATTCCACCCCACCGGTGCGCTCTAGCGCCGTGCTCGCCTGCCCTGTAAAATCCTCCTCTGGGCGGCTTGGGGGATCGATGCGTCTGACGTTGAACTTGAAGACTGTGCTGATCGCCGTTGCGGTGCTGGCGGCGTCGTTTTTCATCAGCCTGAAGGCGATGGACCTGCTGTCGCCGCGCGCGACCAATTCGGCGCCTCCGGTCGCACAACTGCCGCCGCTGCCGCCGGTATCCAAGAGCTCGATCGTGGTAGCGCCGGTGGCGATCGCATTGTCGGCGATCCGCGAGCAGGCCGAGAAGGCCTCGCCGCACAATTTCGCCGGCAAGGCCGAGAACCCGATCTCGCAGATCCTGCAGGACGCCGATATCGGCTGGACCGCCGTCCGCGGACCGATGTCGGCCACCGGCGACAAGGACGTGCTGACCCTGTCGACGCCGATCACCGGCAAGCTCAACGTGACGGGCTCGCTGTCGGCGAAAGCCACCGGCGCGCTCGGCGATGCCTTGGGCAGCGTGCTCGGCGGCGACGCGGCGAAACGGATCGGCGCGGTCAACATCAAGAATTTGAACGCCAGCGCGGAAATCAAGGGCAGCGTCGTCGTCACCTCGCGTCCGAAGCTTGCGGCCGCCTGGCATCTCGAGCCCAATCTCGGCGCGCAGGTCAATCTCGGCGACACCAACCTCAACGTCGCCGGCGCGAAGGTCAACGTGCCGGCACAGGTCAAGCCGCTGATCGACAAGACCGTCGGCGATCAGCTCAACGTCGTCTCCGAGCGCATCCGCAACGACCCCAGCCTGCGCGAGAACGCGAAGGTGCAATGGGCCAAGGCCTGCCGCTCGATCCCGCTGCAGGGCAGCGGTTCCTCGGCCGCGCTGCCGCCGCTGTGGCTCGAGATGAAGCCGACCCGCGCCATCGCGGCACAGCCGCGCGTCGACGCGCAGAACGTGACCTTGCTGCTCGGCTTGGAGGCCGAGACGCGCGTGACGTCGACGCAGACCAAGCCGGACTGCCCGTTCCCCGACAAGATCTCGATCGTGCCGCCGACCGGCACCGGCGTGAACATCGGCGTTCCCATCGACGTGCCCTTCACCGAGATCAACAAGTTGATCGCAGCACAGATGGTCGGCCACACCTATCCCGAGGACGGCTCCGGTCCGGTCGAGGTCACCGTGAAGAGCGTCAACGTCGTCCCGTCGGGCGAGCGGCTCCTGATCTCGCTGCTGGTCCGCGCCAAGGAGAAGAAGAGCTGGCTCGGGCTCGGCGCCGAGGCGACAGTGCACATCTGGGGCCGGCCGATGCTCGACCAGGCGCAGCAGACGCTTCGGCTCGCCGACATCCAGCTCGCGGTGGAATCCGAGGCGGCCTTTGGTCTGCTCGGCGCCGCCGCCCGCGCGGTGGTGCCGCAGATGCAGCAGGCGCTGGTGCAGAAGGCGACGCTCGATTTGAAGCCGATCGCCGCCAACGCGCGCGAGAAGATCGCGGGCGTCATCGCCGACTTCCAGAAGAGCGAGGACGGCGTCAAGGTCGAGGCCAATATCAGCAGCCTCACGCTGGCCGACATCGCCTTCGATTCCAAGACGCTGCGCGTGGTCGCGGAAGCCGGCGGAACGCTGAACGTGTCCGTGACCAAGCTGTCGGGAATGTAGCACGCTTTCATGCACGGTATCCGCGCTGCCGCTTGTCGCTTGCCCCGCTGGCATTCTCGTCGGAGGGTGCTAAGCTGATCGTCGCAACCTCGAACGAGGTGCTGACAATAGGGGACACGCGAGGACAACATGGAAGCCGGCATGGTCACGCCTGCGCCGGCATTGGTGCGCTTTTCCGGCATTCAGAAGACCTATGATGGCGAGCACCTCGTGGTGAAGAACCTCGATCTCGACATCAAAAAGGGCGAGTTCATCACCCTGCTCGGCCCGTCGGGCTCGGGCAAGACGACCACGCTGATGATGCTGGCCGGATTCGAGGTCCCGACCCAGGGCGAAATCTACCTCGCGGACCGCCCGATCAAGAACATGCCGCCACACAAGCGCGACATCGGCATGGTGTTCCAGAACTACGCCCTGTTCCCGCACCTGACGATCGAGGAGAACGTCGCCTTCCCGCTGTCCGTCCGCAAGACGAACAAGGCGGAAACGCAAGCGCGCGTCAAGGCGGCGCTGCGGATGATCAAGATGGAAACAATGGCGCAGCGGCGGCCCGGGCAGCTCTCGGGCGGTCAGCAGCAACGCGTGGCGCTGGCCCGCGCGCTGGTCTTCAATCCGCAGCTCGTGCTGATGGACGAGCCGCTCGGCGCCCTCGACAAGCGCCTGCGCGAGCAGATGCAGCTTGAGATCAAGCAGCTGCACGAGTCGATGGGGATCACCGTCGTCTACGTCACCCACGACCAGAGCGAAGCGCTCACCATGTCGGACCGCATCGCCGTGTTCAACGACGGCATCGTGCAGCAGATCGACAGGCCCGACGCGCTCTACGAGCATCCGGTCAACAGCTTCGTTGCCAACTTCGTCGGCGAGAACAACGTGCTTGATGGCACCGTCGAGACGATCGACAAGGATTATTGCCGCGTCGCTTTGGCGGCCGGCGGCACCGTCATGGCCCGCGCGATCAACGTATCAGGCGCGGGCGCAGCGACCGCGCTGTCGGTGCGGCCCGAGCGGATCGCGATCGTCCCTGACGGTGCCTCCAGCGACGGACCGAACCGGCTGCCGGCCAGGGTGCAGAACACCATCTATCTCGGCGACCACGCGCTGGCCGTGCTCGATGTCGGAGGGAATGCCGAGTTCATGGTCAAGCTTCAGCCGGGGGCGCATGACAGCCTGAGCCCTGGCGAAAGCGTCTTCGTCACCTTCCGCCCCGAGGACTGCCTCGCCCTCGATCCCGTCTGATCCAACAATCGACTTCAACCGCAACGCATATGAAGAAGGAAGAAAGACCATGCTGAAGCGCAAGACTGGCAAGATCGCTCTGGGTTTCGTCGCGGCATTCACCGCCAGCGCGGCACTGGCCACGGTCGCCCACGCGCGTGACCTCACCGTCGTGTCATGGGGCGGCGCATATCAGGACGCCCAGAAGAAAGCCTATTTCGAGCCGTTCAAAAAAACATCGGGCGTCGCCATGAACGACGAGTCCTGGGACGGCGGCGTCGGCGTGTTGCGCGCCAAGGTGCAGGGTGGCGCTGCCACCTGGGACCTCGTCCAGGTCGAGAGCGACGAGCTCGCGGTCGGTTGCGAGGAAGGCCTGTACGAGAAGCTGGATTATTCCAAGATCGGCGGCGAAGCGGCCTACATCCAGCCGGCGGTCAATCCCTGCGGCGTCGGCGCCATCCTCTATGATTTTGTGCTCGGCTACGACAAGGACAAGCTGAAGGACGCGCCCAAGGGCTGGGCCGATTTCTTCGACACCAAGAAGGTTCCGGGCAAGCGCGGCCTGCGCCAGGGCCCGAAGACCACGCTGGAGATTGCGCTGATGGCCGACGGCGTCGCGCCGAAGGACGTCTACAAGGTGCTGGCGACAGACGAAGGCGTCGAGCGCGCGTTCAAGAAGCTCGACACCATCAAGAACGACATCGTCTGGTGGAAGGCCGGCGCGCAGCCGCCGCAACTGCTCGCCTCAGGCGAGGTGGCGATGACCTCGGTCTACAATGGCCGCATCGACAGCGCGAACAAGAACGAGAAGAAGAACTTTGGCATCGTGTGGGACGGCGCTCTCTTCACCCTCGACAGCTGGGTCATCCTGAAGGGCAGCCCGAACAAGGACGCCGCCTACAAGTTCCTGGACTTCGCCGGCAAGGCGGACAACCAGTCGAAATTGTCGGAGAACATCGCCTACGGCACCTCGAACAAGGACGCAGCCGGCAAGCTGCAGCCCGCCGTCCTGAAGGACCTGCCGACAGCGCCTGACAACATCAAGAACGCGATCGAGATCAACGTTGCCTTCTGGCTCGAGAACATCGATCGCCTGACCGAGCGCTTCAACAAATGGGCCGCGAAGTAACGCGCGACTGCACCGGGATACGACGCAGGCGGGGGGAACCAACCTCCTCGCCTGCGCCTCTTGCCTGAAGTGATCACCCCATGACAGCAGCGTCCCTGACCGGCGCCGATTCCAGGACCGAGGTGCCGCTCAAGCGCCGCCTGAAGCGAGCTGAGCGCGCGCGCCAGCTCAAGGCGTTGGCGCTGGTTGTGCCGCTGCTGCTGTTTCTGCTCTTCACTTTCGCAGGTCCCATTGCAGGCATGCTGTGGCGCGCGGTCGATGACCCGGAGGTGCGTCAGGTCCTGCCGCAAACCGTCGCGGCTCTCGCCAGTTGGGACGGCAAGGATCTGCCGGACGAACGAGCCTATGCGGCACTCGCCGGCGACATCCAGGCCGCGCGCGCCGCCGGCACCATCGCCATCGCCGCAAAGCGGCTCAATTACGCCCTGAACGGTTTTCGCACGATCCTCACCAGCACGGCACGCAATCTGAAGACGATGCCGGAGCCCGGCACGGCCAAGGAGGCTCTCGGCAAGATCAACCCGGCCTGGCGCGAGCGCGCCACCTGGACGACGATCAAGGACGCCGGTGGCCCGGTCACCAGCTTCTATCTTCTGGGGGCGCTCGACCTTGTCAGGAACGCGGATGGCGCGATCGTCGCAGCGCCGCCGGATCAGGCCATCTACCGCGAGGTGTTCGCCCGCACCTTCCTCATCAGCCTCGGTGTCACCGCACTCTGCCTCATCCTTGGCTTCCCGGTGGCGTACCTGCTGGCGACGTTGCCGCCCGGCCGGTCGAACCTGCTGATGATCTTCGTGCTGCTGCCGTTCTGGACCTCGCTTCTGGTCCGCACCTGCGCCTGGATCGTACTGTTGCAGAGCAAGGGCGTCGTCAACGACAGCCTGCACTGGCTCGGTATCATCGACGAGCCGTTGCGCCTGATCTACAACCGCTTCGGCGTCTGCGTGGCCATGACCCACGTGCTGCTGCCGTTCATGATCCTGCCGCTGTACAGCAGCATGAAGGCGATCTCGCCGGCTTACATGCGGGCCGCCGCCTCGCTCGGGGCGCCGCCCCTCACCGCCTTCCTGCGGATCTACCTGCCGCAGACCCTGCCCGGCATCGGCGCAGGGTGCCTGCTCGTCTTCATCCTCGCGCTCGGCTACTACATCACGCCGGCGCTCGTTGGCGGTGCCGCCGACCAGATGATCAGCTACTTCATCGCGCTCTACACCACCGAGACCGCCAATTGGGGCCTTGCGTCGGCGCTGGGTGCGGTGCTGCTGCTCGCCACTATCCTGCTCGCGCTCGTCTACGGCAAGTTGGTGCAGGGACAGCAAGTGACGGGAGGGATGAAGAATTGAGCGACAATGCTTCCCTCCGCACACCCAGCCAGCGCATCGCGTGGACTGCGACCATCCTCGTCTCCGCGCTCGTGTTCATCTTCCTGATCGCGCCGATCCTCGCGATCATGCCGCTGTCTTTCAGCTCAGGCTCGTATCTCACCTATCCGCTGCCGGGACTTTCCTTCCGCTGGTACGACGATTTCATCAGTTCGCCGCGCTGGATGAATTCGCTGAAGAACAGCATGATCATCGGCGTCGCCTCGACAATGCTGTCGATGGTGCTCGGCACGCTGGCCGCCCTTGGGCTCGCGCAATGGAAGAGCCGGTTCAAACCGCTGGTGCTGGCCTTCGTGCTGTCGCCGGTCGTCGTGCCCGGTGTCATCACCGCGGTCGGTCTCTATTTCTTCTTCGCGCCGATTGGACTGACCGGCAGCTATCTCGGCCTGATCCTGGCTCACACTGCGCTCGCGACACCCTTTGTCGTCATCACGGTCGGCGCGACGCTGCAAAGCTTCGACACCAACCTCGCGCGTGCCGCCGCCTCGCTCGGCGCTTCGCCGCTGGAAGCGTTCCGCCGCGTGATCCTGCCGCTGATCCTGCCGGGCCTCGCATCGGGCGCACTGTTCGCCTTCGCCACCAGCTTCGACGAAGTGGTGATCGTGCTGTTCATGGCGGGCCCCGAGCAGCGCACCTTGCCGCGCGAGATGTTCAGCGGCATCCGCGAGAACATCAGCCCGACCATCACGGCCGCCGCGGTGATCCTGACGACGGTCTCGGTCATCCTCCTCGCCACGCTCGAGGGCTTGCGCCGGCGCAACGAAAGGTTGAAGGGCGGCGGCTGAGCCGCCCCCGACTGTCATTCCGGCACGCGCGCAGCGCGAGCCCGGAATCCATTGTGCCTCATCAAGGCCGATGAATGGATCCGCGCTCGTACCCAAGAGGGCGCGCCCCGGAATGACGAGATACCCCTACTTATTTCTGCCCCACATCACACTTCCCCGGCTTTGCTCCCGCGACGGTTTGTCGCTAAAACCGTTCCCGCAAACAAAGCCCAAACAACAACGCTGAGGGAGAAAACTACATGCAGAAACTCATCGCCGCGGTTGCGGCCGGCTTCGCCATTGCCGCCACCTGCGGCACGGCGCAGGCACAGATTTCCGACAACGTCGTCAAGCTCGGCGTGCTCACCGACATGTCGAGCCTTTACGCCGACGCGACCGGCAAGGGCTCGCTCGCCGCCGTCGAGATGGCGGTCGCCGATTACGGCGGCAAGGTCGCCGGTGTCCCGATCCAGATCGTGTCCGCCGACCACCAGAACAAGCCCGACGTCGGTGTCAACATCGCCCGCAACTGGTACGACAACGACAAGGTCGACGCGATCCTCGACGTACCGACCTCCTCGGTCGCGCTGCCGATCTCGGCGCTGACGCGCGAGAAGAACAAGATCAACCTCAATTCCGGCGGCGGCTCCTCCGACATCACCGGCGTTGCCTGCTCGCCCAACACGGTGCACTGGACCTACGACACCTACGCGCTGTCGAACGTCGCCGGCAAGGCGATGGTGAAGCGCGGCGAGGACACCTGGTTCTTCGTGACCGCCGACTACGCCTTCGGCCAGGCGCTGGAGCGCGACGCCGCCAACGTCGTCAAGGAGAGCGGCGGCAAGGTGCTCGGCGACGTCCGCCATCCGCTGAACTCGTCCGACTTCTCCTCCTTCCTGCTCCAGGCCCAGGCTTCCAAGGCCAAGGTGGTCGCGCTGGCGAACGCCGGCGGCGACACCACCAACGCGCTGAAGCAGGCCGCCGAGTTCGGCATCACGCAAGGCGGCCAGAAGATGATCGCGCTGCTCATGGAAATCACGGACGTTCATTCGCTTGGCATCAAGGCGACGCAAGGCCTGATCATCACCGACGCGTTCTACTGGGACACGAACGACGAGACCCGCGCCTTCTCCAAGCGTTTCAACGAGAAGGTCGGCCACATGCCGACCATGATCCAGGCCGGCCTCTATTCGGCGACCATGCACTATCTGAAGGCGATCGAGGCCATCAAGACCGACGAAGCGCCGAAGGTGATGGAGCAGATGCGCAAGACGCCGGTGAACGACTTCTTCGCCAAGAACGGCAAGATCCGCATCGACGGCCGCATGGTCCACGACATGAATTTGTACGAGGTGAAGAAGCCGGAAGAGTCCAAGGGCGAGTGGGACCTCTACAAGCTGATCGCCACCGTGCCCGGCGACGAAGCCTTCCGTCCGCTCGACAAGGGCGGCTGCCCGCTGGTGAAGTGAGACGAAGCGAAGCAATCCAGAATGCATCTGCAAAGTTAGCTCTGGATTGCTTCGTCGCCAGCGCAACGCGGGCTCCTCGCAATGGCGGAAAACGAAAGACACGACAGCGCGCCCGGTGAAAACCGGGCGCGCTTCGTTTAGGCACTCACGTGATCCTGTTTACTCCGAGTACTTGAACTCGGGCATGTTCTTCAGCTGGTCCTTGGTCGCGTTGAACACGGCGTGGTCCGGATACCACTTCGACGAGGACGACTTGGTGGTGGTTGCGGGAGCAGTCGTCGTCGTCTTCTCGGTGCCGGTCGCAGCACCGGTGGTCGTGGTCGTTGCCGGCCGGGTCGTCGTGGTGGTCGAGGCGACGGCCTCGTTGACGAACTTCAGCTTCTCATAGGGCACGGCGACGAGATGCTCGCCCATGCCGAGGAAGCCGCCCACGCCGATAACGGCGATCTTGACGTTGCCGCTCTTGTCCATCAGCAGATCGTTGATCGAGCCGATGTTCTCGTTGGCCTCGTTATAGACCTTGACGCCGTCCATCTTCGACGTACGCCATTCGCCCGACGCGCTCGTGGTCGTCGTGGTCGCGGTAGCTGCGGGCGGCGGCGTCTTGTCGGTGGTGGTGGTTGGGTTTTGCGCAAACGCAGCGGTGGCAAGCAGAGCGGTGCCGGCAAGGCCGGCGGCGATCGATTTCATCAACATTGTTTGTCCTCTCCTTCAGCAGAAAACTTGTGCGGAGAGAACAGCCACGATCACCCGCAGTTCCTCGCACGCGGCAATTTCGTCGCGCGATTGCGGCGCTGCGTTGCGAGAAAAGTTCCTGCTCAGGAACGTGCGGGATGCACAGTTCCCCGCCAGCGATCATGCGCCCTGGGTGAAGCATGATCGCGGCGAGGAACGCGCCAACCTGGCGTCGCGCAGGTCAGCTCTTGTAGTCGATCAGCAGCGCCGAAAAATCCGAACTGCTTGAAGCGCCCGTGTTGCCGTCGGCACCGTAGGATGAGTTCGAGGATTGCGACTGCTGCAATGCCTGGAGAAACTGCTCCAGGATCTTGGCTGTGCTGCTGTCGGTCGCGCTGCTGCTCGTGGAATCCGACGACGAGGTGGAATCCGAAGAGCCGTCACCCGACGGCGGCGGACCAGGAGGCGGACCACCGGCGCCGTCGGGACCGCCGGGCCCCTTGGCGAAGGCGGACTGAAACACACCCTTCAGCTCGTCGGCCTGGTCCGAGGTCAGCGTCCCGTTGGAGACCTCGTTCGAGATGAGATCGTCGATCTTGGATTTCAGCCCGTCCTTGGACGGCCTGGTGCCGCTGGACTGATCGCTGGAGCGGCTCTGCTGGAGCGTCGTGTCGATGTCTTGCAGGGCGGTCGTGAGGGCGGACTGGTCCGACGACGAGATCGTGCCGTCCGACACTTCCGATTGCAATTCCTGCTGCAGCCGCTGCAGCGGCGACTGGTGATTACTGGCGGATGCCGCCGAGATCGAAGTCATGAGTGCACCGTGGTATTTGCGGGGTTTCGTACGCAACTGCGCCACGGTATGGTTAACCGGCTTAACGAGACCTTGCCGTACGAGGACGCGGTCGTTGCCTTGTGTTGCGGACATTCATTCGGAAACAAACCGAAACAAAAATATTCGCCTTTTGGCCCGAATCTTGGACAAACAAAGCGCATGGCCATTCCCTCTCCCAACATCCTGGTCGTCGAGGACGACCGCGAAACCCGGACGTTGATTGCGAAATATCTGCGCAACAACGCCTGCAACGTGACCGCTGTGAGCGACGGCCGCGAGATGTCGCGCGCCATGGCCGATCACCGCGTCGATCTCATCATTCTCGACGTGATGCTGCCCGGCGAGGACGGTCTCAGCCTGTGCCGCAAGGTGCGCTCGGAAGCGCAGACGCCGATCATCATGCTGACCGCGCGCGGCGAGGACGTCGACCGCATCGTCGGCCTCGAAATGGGCGCCGACGATTACCTGCCGAAACCGTTCAACCCGCGCGAGCTGCTCGCGCGCATCAACGCCGTGCTGCGGCGCCAGGCCTCGGCCCAGGCCGCAAGCTCGATCGAGGGCGCTTCGACGCTGGCGTTCGAAGGCTGGCGCATCGATTTGCGCCTGCGCGAGCTGCGCAATCCGGAGGGCGCGCGCGTCGCGGTGACCAGCGCCGAGTTCGACCTGCTCAGGACGTTCTGCGAGCGTCCCGGCCGCGTGCTGTCGCGCGACAGCCTGCTCGACCTCACGCAGGGCCGCAACACGGGTTCGTTCGAGCGTTCCATCGACGTGCTGGTCAGCCGCATCCGTCGCAAGATCGAGCCCAACCCGGCCGATCCCACCATCATCAAGACGGTGCGCTCCGGCGGTTATCTGTTTACGCCCAGAACCGAAGCGGTTACGACGCCCCTGAGCAACTGACGGGGCTTTGGGACGATGAGGCCGTTCGGGTTCTTCCACCTCAAGGGCATCGGCGGGCAGATCGCGGCGCTGGTGCTGGCTTCGACCGTCGCGCTGCACCTCGTCGTCACGACCGCCTTCCTGATCAACCGGCCCGACCGGCCGGACGCGGCGCCGGACGGCGCTCCCCAATTGATGGATGCCGCGCTGCTGCTCGGCTCGGCCAGGCCGGACGACCGGCCGCGCCTGGTCGCAGATCTCGCGCGCGCCTTCCCGAAGCTCAACCTCGAGATATCGGCGCCGGGTACAGCGACAGTGATCGAAGACAGCGAAAGCCAGCACCTGCACGGCCTCCGCCGTCATCTCGGCCGCGGCTACAAGGTGGTGCAGCTCGCGCCCGAGGGCGGCGCTCATCGCATCGGCGTCGAATTGCCCGACGGCACCGTGGTGGCAGGCCATGTCGAGAACGGTCCGCGTCCGTGGTTCTGGGGCGCGCCGTGGCTGATCACGTTGATGACCGCCTTCATCTCCATCAGCGTGCTCGGCCTGTGGGCGGTGCGCGCGCTGGCGACGCCGCTGTCGTCCTTCGCCAAGGCGGCCGAGAATTTCAGCCTCGATGGCGAGGCGGAGCCGCTGCCCGAGCGCGGCCCGGAGGAGATCCGCTCGGTCGCCCGCGCGCTCAACCGCATGCATGAGCGGATCGCGCGGCTGATGTCGGACCGCACCCGCATGCTGGCGGCGATCAGCCACGATCTGCGCACCCCGATCACGCGGCTGCGGCTGCGCGCCGAGTTCATCGAGGATGAAGGCAACCGCAAGCGCATGCTGATCGACCTCGACCAGATGCGCTCGATGCTGGAGAGCGTGCTGTCGCTCCTGCGCAACGATCGCACGATCGAGGCGGTGACGCTGGTCGATATCGCGAGCACCCTGCAGCTGATCGCCGACCAGTTCGGCGACATGGGCCACGTCGTGCACTATGACGGTCCGACATCGGCGACCGCCGCCGCGCGCCCCGACGATCTGCATCGCGGCGTCACCAACCTCGTCGAGAACGCCGTGCGCTTCGGCGCCGAGGTGACGATCCGGCTGGACATGTCGGGCACCAGCCTCGTCATCGACGTCGAGGACGACGGCCCCGGCATTTCGGATGCGCGCAAGCAGGAGATGCTGGAGCCGTTCGTGCGCGGCGACGATGCGCGCACCATGGACGATTCCACCGGCTTCGGCCTCGGCCTGTCGATCGCGCACGCAATCGCGCTCGCGCATGGCGGCGAGCTGTCACTGCACGACCGCCAGCCGCACGGGCTGATCGTGCGGATGCGATTGCCGATCTGGCAGCAGCCGCGGCTGGCGGCTTAAGCCACCAATTCAGGCCGCGAGCGGCGGATATTCGACGGCTGGCTCGTCGAAGATCGCGATCGCCTCGAAGCGATAATTGCAGGCGTGGCACGTCCAGAGATAGGAGACCCGCCCCTCGCCCGGTTCGACCCAGTCGGGCTGCGCGATCGGCGCGCCGCACTGGGCACACGGGTTCTGGGTGGGGATGTCGCCGGTGTTGACCATGGCTGTTTTTTTCATGGCACCTCTCCCGATTCGCGAGGGCTTCATACTCGCTTTCGAGCGCAAGCGCGAATAGACAGGCTTGCTGTCGCGAGTTGTCCGCCTGAGGGAACCCTGCGCCGGCATTGAGTCGTAACAGCGGCTCTGCGCCGCAAAAACGCAAGCGGCGGCGTTTGGCCACATCATCGCCGCGTTCGGCAGGCCTAACAGCCAGCGGGCGCAGGTACGTCAGGCATTCCGGGATCTCCGATGAAAATTTTATGCGTCGCCGCCTTGCTCGCGGCCGGACTGGTGTCATCGCAGGCCGCGTTCGCAGGCCAGGCGGAATATGCCGAGATGGTCGCGATGCATGCGCGCGCCAACGGCGTGCCGGAGGCACTGGTTCATCGTGTCATCATGCGCGAGAGCCGCTATCAGCCCGGCCTGGTCGGCCATGGCGGCACCATCGGACTGATGCAGATCAAGCTCGCGACGGCGCGCGGCCTCGGCTACACCGGCGATGCCGCAGGGCTGCGCGACCCCAACACCAATCTCACCTATGCCGTAAAGTACCTCGCCGGCGCCTATCACGCTGCCAATGGCGACCACGACCGCGCCGTGCGTTATTTCGCAGGCGGCTATTACTACGTGGCGAAGCAGCAGCGGCAACGGGCGATGGTGCAGGAGGCGAGCTTCGAGCCTCAGCTCGAGCCCAACGGCAATCCGCAGCCGATGTTCGGCACCGTGCCGCACCGGAAGCTCGCCCAGCATATCCGCAATGCGCGGGCGCAGGCGCCCAAGTAGCACTCAGGTCATCCCCTGTTCCAGCCAAACGCGTTGACACAGGCCCCCACAAGCCTACATTAGAGCCGTTCCGAGGGGTGCTCCGAGGAGGAGCTGAGATACCGCTAAATGGGCAATGCAGCCCAGGACCGCGGTGACCCTTTGAACCTGATCCGGGTCATGCCGGCGAAGGGACAGGGATGTTGCAGACGACCAATCGACCGGATTCTCCGGTATCCATCATCGGTGCAGGCATAGCCGGAGCCTGGCAGGCGCTGTTGTTCGCGCAGGCCGGCCATTCCGTGACGCTACACGAGCGCGGTGACGCGGCCATGACCGCCTCCACCAGCCATTGGGCGGGCGGCATGCTTGCGCCCTGGTGCGAGGCGGAGGTCGCCGAACCCGTCATCTCCAGGCTCGGCCAGCGCTCGCTCGACATCTGGCGGCGCGAGCTGCCGGATACCCCCTTCAACGGCTCGCTCGTCGTCGCCCATCCACGCGAGCGCAACGATTTTGAGCGCTTTGCGCGGATGACCGAAGGCCATCGCCGGCTCGATGCCGCGGCCCTGGCCGCGCTCGAACCGTCGCTCGAGGGCCGTTTCCGCGACGCGCTGTTCTTCCCGACCGAGGGCCATGTCGAGCCGCGTCGCGTGCTGCCGAAGCTGCATGAGCGCATCGTGGCCGCCGGCGGCACCATCAGGTTCGGCAGCGACGTCACCGCCCAGGATCTCGACGGTCTCGTAATCGATTGCCGCGGCCTGTCCGCGCGCGACACGCAGCCTGACCTGCGCGGTGTCAAGGGCGAGATGATCCTGATCGAGACCAGCGAGGTGCAGCTGTCGCGCCCGGTGCGGCTGATCCATCCGCGCTGGCCGCTCTACGTGATCCCGCGCGAGGACCATCTGTTCATGCTGGGGGCGACCTCGATCGAGGCCGAGGACACCGGCGTCAGCGTCCGCTCGGCGCTGGAGCTGCTCGGCGCGGCTTACGCTGTGCATCCCGCCTTCGGCGAAGCCCGCGTCGTCGAGTTCGGCTCGGGCCTGCGCCCCGCTTTTCCAGACAATTTGCCGCGCATCGGCGTGCGCGGCGGCAAGATCAGGGTGAACGGGCTCTACCGCCACGGTTTCCTGCTCGCCCCCGCACTCGCCGAGCTGACGCTCGCCTATGTGGAGCGCGGCCAGATCGACAATGAGGTGATGCAATGCGCGTGATGATCAACGGCGAGCAGCGCGAGATCGTCTCGGCCAGCGTCGACGCGCTGCTCGGCGAGCTCGACTACGAGGGCACGCATTTCGCGATCGCGCTCAATTACGACGTCGTGCCGAAAAGCCGCTGGGCCGAGACCAGCCTGAAGGCCGGCGACGAAATCGAGATCATCACACCGCGGCAGGGAGGGTGAGCGGGATGGCACATTCTATCCCCCTGTCGTCCCGGCGAAGGCCGGGACCCATAACCACAGGCCCTCATTGGGACGGACAATATCTCCACGCGTGCCTCAAGCGAGATCGCGCGGTATGGGTCCCGGCCTTCGCCGGGACGACAGCGAAAATTGAGGAGACACCTCTCACATGGTGACCTTCTACGGCAAAACCTTCGCCTCCCGCCTGCTGATCGGCAGCGCGCTCTATCCCTCGCCCGCGATCATGCAGGACGCGATCCGCGCCTCAGGCTCGAACATCGTCACGGTGTCGCTGCGGCGCGAATCCGCCGGCGGCAAGACCGGCGACGCGTTCTGGAAGCTGATCCGCGACCTCGACGTGACAGTGCTGCCGAACACCGCCGGCTGCCGCAGCGTGCGCGAGGCCGTGACCACCGCAAAACTCGCGCGCGAATTGTTCGGCACGACCTGGATCAAGCTGGAAGTCATCGCCGACAACGACACGCTGCAGCCCGATGTCGTCGGCCTGGTCGAGGCCGCCACCATCCTGATCAAGGACGGCTTTGACGTGTTTCCCTATTGCACCGAGGATCTCTCGGTCGCGAACCGTCTGGTCGATGCCGGCTGCAAGGTGGTGATGCCGTGGGCAGCCCCAATCGGAAGCGCCAAGGGCATCATCAACCGCGATGCGCTGAAGCTGATGCGCGAGCGGCTGCCTGACATCACGCTTGTGGTCGACGCCGGTATCGGCGCGCCTTCGCACGCGGCCGAGGCGCTGGAGCTCGGCTATGACGCCGTGTTGCTCAACACTGCGATCGCAAAGGCCGCGGACCCGATCGCGATGGCCAACGCCTTCCGCCTCGGTGTCGAGGCCGGCCGCACCGCTTACGAAGCCGGGCTGATGAACGCCCGCGATTTCGCCTCTCCTTCAACCCCTGTCGTTGGGACCCCGTTCTGGCATGCCGTATCCTGATCGATTTTACCCCGTCGTCGACAGCCTCAAATGGGTCGAGCGCCTGACCAGGCTCGGCGTCGGCACCATCCAGCTGCGCTCCAAAGAGCTCAACGACGCCGACGCGCTGCAGATCGTCACCGACGCGCTGGCGATCACCAAAGGCACGCAGGCGAAGCTCGTCGTGAACGATTATTGGCGCGCGGCGATCGTCGCGGGTGCAAAACATCTGCATCTTGGCCAGGAGGATCTCGCGGACGCCGACCTCAAGTCGATCCGCGAGGCCGGCCTGTCGCTCGGCATCTCCACCCATGACGACGCCGAGCTCGAGACCGCGCTCGCGGCCGAACCGGACTACGTCGCGTTGGGCCCGATCTTCTTCACCACTTTGAAATCGATGCGCTTCGAGCCGCAGGGCATTCCAAAGATCACGGAATGGAAGAAGCGCATCGGCAATATCCCGCTGGTCGCGATCGGCGGCATCAAGTTCGAGCACGCCGCGGAGATCTTTGCGGCCGGTGCCGATTCCATCGCCGTCGTCAGCGACGTCACCCAGAACGCCGACCCGGACGCACGCGTGCGCCAGTGGCTCGGCGAGAGGGAGGCCGCGTGATGCGCGCACTCTCTCCACGCCGTCGTTGCGAGGAGCGAAGCGAAACAATCCAGGCTGCTTCCGCCGAAGCATTTCTGGATTGCTTCGCTGCGCTCGCAATGACGGAGCAGGAAATTACCAGCGCCCCCCAGGCGCACACTCATACGAATTAAACCGGAGGATCCCATGAACATCCGCTCCAATCCCGACAAGACCGTCCCCGCCGTCACCACCGGCCCCCTTCCCTCCTCGCGAAAAATCTTCGCGTCGCCCGATGCCGCGCCTGACATCCGCGTGCCCCTGCGCGAGATCATCCTCTCGGAAGGCGCCGGCGAGCCGAACCTGCCGGTGTACGACACTTCGGGCCCCTACACCGATCCATCCGTGACCATCGACGTCAACGCCGGTCTCGCGCGCGGTCGCAAGCAATGGGTGCTGGAGCGCGGCGGCGTCGAGGAATATCAGGGCCGGCAGATCAAGCCGGAAGACAACGGCAGCGTCTCCGCCGACAAGGCCGCGCGCGCATTCTCGGGTTATCACCAGCCGCTGCGCGGCCTCGACGGCCACATGATCACGCAGCTCGAATTCGCGCGGGCCGGTATCATCACCAAGGAGATGATCTACGTCGCGGCCCGTGAAAATCTCGGCCGCAAGCAGCAGCTCGATCGTGCGGAAGCCGCGCTCGCCGACGGCGAAAGCTTCGGCGCCGAAGTGCCCGCCTTCATCACGCCGGAGTTCGTGCGGAGCGAAATCGCGCGCGGCCGCGCCATCATCCCCTCCAACATCAACCACAGCGAACTCGAGCCGATGATCATCGGCCGCAACTTCCTGACCAAGATCAACGCCAATATCGGCAACTCGGCGGTGACCTCGTCGGTCGAGGAAGAGGTCGAGAAGATGGTGTGGGCGATCCGCTGGGGCGCCGACACCGTGATGGACCTCTCCACGGGCCGCAACATCCACACCACCCGCGAATGGATTTTGCGCAACGCGCCGGTGCCGATCGGCACCGTCCCCATCTATCAGGCGCTGGAGAAGTGCGACGGCGACCCGGTCAAGCTGACCTGGGAGCTTTACAAGGACACGCTGATCGAGCAGTGCGAGCAGGGCGTCGACTATTTCACCATCCACGCCGGCGTGCGCCTGCAATACATCCACCTCACCGCCAGCCGCGTCACCGGCATCGTCAGCCGCGGCGGCTCGATCATGGCGAAGTGGTGCCTGGCGCATCACAAGGAGAGCTTCCTCTACACGCATTTCGACGAGATCTGCGACCTCATGCGCAAGTATGACGTCTCGTTCTCGCTCGGCGACGGCCTGCGTCCGGGCTCGATCGCCGACGCCAACGACCGCGCACAGTTCGCGGAGCTGGAGACGCTCGGCGAGCTTACCAAGATCGCGTGGGACAAGGGCTGCCAGGTCATGATCGAAGGCCCCGGCCACGTGCCGATGCACAAGATCAAGATCAACATGGACAAGCAGCTCAAGGAGTGCGGCGAAGCCCCGTTCTACACGCTTGGACCGCTGACCACCGACATCGCGCCGGGCTACGACCACATCACCTCGGGCATTGGTGCGGCCATGATCGGCTGGTTCGGTTGCGCCATGCTCTGCTACGTCACGCCGAAGGAGCATCTCGGCCTCCCCGACCGCAACGACGTCAAGACCGGCGTCATCACCTACAAGATCGCTGCCCACGCCTCCGATCTCGCCAAGGGCCACCCGGCCGCCCAGCTCCGCGACGACGCGCTCTCCCGCGCTCGTTTCGACTTCCGCTGGAGCGACCAGTTCAACCTCGGCCTCGACCCTGATACCGCGAAAAACTTCCACGACGAGACCCTGCCGAAGGAAGCCCACAAGGTCGCGCATTTCTGCTCGATGTGCGGGCCAAAGTTCTGCTCGATGAAGATCACCCAGGACGTCCGCGACTACGCCGCGACGCTGAACGATCCGAACAGCGTGGGCATGTCACTGGCCGGCACCGCCGAGGACGGCATGGCCAGGATGAGCGCGAAGTTCAAGGAGATGGGCTCAAGCGTTTATCTGGATGCGGAGAAGGTGAAGGAGAGCAACAGGGTGTTGTGAGGGGCTCTAGCTGAATTCGCGTTGAAGGCCGGGCGAAAGCCCGGCCTTTTTGTTCGCCTTCTTCAGCATGGTGGTTACACTTCGCTAACCTCCCCTGCGAAGTCTCCGCCTCCGCTGGTCGCAAGTTCGCTTCATATCGATGTAAGGTAGAAGACAGGATCTCGTGGCACGAGCGGTCGCACCTTTGAAGTACAGATTGCACCATCTGATGTTTTCCTTCCTGCTCGCTGGGGCGTCGGGAGCGCTGGCGCAGGAGCAGCCGCACGAGGTTGCCCGGCCGATCGCACCTGCGGAAGTCGTGCTCTACATCCAGTCAGACTTGAAACGCACGGACTTCGTTCCGCCGCTGGTTTGTGCGCTTCGGCGTGTGCTCACCGCGCCCGTCTCTGTGCAAGCTCTCGACCTTCCGCTCGGATCCGAATTGCTCGCAACGCCCACGCAGTTCGAGGTCACGAAGGTGGCAGACCGGTTCATCCGGCGAACGGCGGACGAAGGAAATGCGCCTTCGTTCAAGTACCTTCTTATTCCGTTCGATATGAAGGTCGACGCCTGGAACTGGCGCTATGCGTTCTCAGTGAGCTTTGGCGATGAAACGACGTCCTATCACGTTGGCGTCGTCTCCACCGCGCGGATCGTCGCCGGCAATTGGTGGCTGCAATCTCCCTGGGACAGCGAGATCACGGCGACACGCGCTTACAAGCTGATTCTCAAATCAATCGCGTACCGCACAGGCCATCGCGGCACGGACGCCTGCATTCTCTCAACTCCACTCAGCCTCGAGGAGCTGGATCGAAAATCATCCGAGTTTTGCCCGGATGACCGTGCCGCGCTTGTTGCGGCTGGCGTCCTCAAGGAAAAGGAACAGCAGAACGACCCCGACTGCATGACCGTTGCAGGGCGATCGCTTGTGCCAATGCTCGTGACAGCACGCAGGACGCTGGACGATTGGTGGGCTGCGTCGCACTGACCTGCCCTGCGCAACGAGCCCGTAGGGTGGGTTAGCGCAGCGTAACCCACCACTTGACATCCAAAACCTCTCGAAACGTGGCGGGTTACGCCTTGCACCGTTGCGTGTTGAACGACCGCGCTTGTGGGCGGCTGACCTACCCTACGCCGCTCAACACAACGACGCCAATTCCCTCGCGAGATTGTCACGGGCACGTCGATCATACTTCTCGGCGAAGCCCGCTTCGGGATAGATCACCGCGCGGGCGGCGAACCTTCGCAGCACCGCGGCGCGGCCGGCGCGGAAGTCGGCGTCGCTGACGTGGATGAACTCCTGCCGGATGGCTGCAGCATAGGCGTCGTAGCGCGCCGGCTTGGCGCCCAGAATGCTGAGGTCGATCGAAATCAGGACGGCACCAAGGCGATCGTCCGCCTGGACGTCGTGCGTCCGCGTCAGGCGGATCAGGCGGCCAACCTCGCTGCTGATATCGGCGCGCACGTGCTGTTCGGCCAGTTGGGCGCTGAGCTCTTCGTTGTCCGGGCGGGACGGATCGTAGACGACGTCATGCCACCAGATCGCTTCCGATAGAATCTCGCGCTCGTGGACCGAAAGACCATCCACCTGCGCAAGCAATGCGAGGCAGTCCTCGATATGCGCGAGGTTGTGATAATGTCGACCAGGCGCAGTATAGGCGGTGGCTAGTTCTTCGCGGGTCATCATTGAAGTATAAGACGCGACGGATGGAAGTGATAGCGAGCGTAGCCCGGATGATCGACGTGCCGAACGCCTCTAGCCACCGCCTCCCCGACCAGCTCCGTCCCAATCTCCGCCTCGTCTTCGTCGGCACTGCCGCCTCGACGCGTTCGGCCGAGGTCGGGCATTACTACGCGCATCCCGGCAATCGGTTCTGGCGTGCGCTGCACGAGGCCGGCATCACGCCGCGGCGCTATCAGCCGGGCGAGTTCGCGGCGCTGATCGAGCTCGGGATTGGGTTCACTGATCTCTCCAAATCGGGCGCGGGCATGGATCATCAGATCGCGGCTGAGGCGATCGACGTGCCCGGCTTCAGGACCAAGATCGCGACGTTTCGGCCGCGGACGATTGCGTTCACGAGCAAGAAGGCGGCGAGCTTGTTTTATGGCCGGCCGTCAGCTGCGATTTCGCTGGGGCGGCAGGTGCGCGATGCGAGCTTGCCCGAGATTTTCGTGCTGCCGTCGCCGTCTGGTGCGGCGTCGGGGCACTGGACGATTGAGCCGTGGAAGGAACTGGCGAGGTGGATTGCTGCTTAATGTGGTTTACGACAGCGCCCCAAAACTCAGCCGTCGTCCCGGCGAACGCCGGGACCCATAACCACAGGGAGAGGTTTGGCGAAGACTCGTCGTTCGGTACTTCTACCGGCCATAACCGATAAATCACGCGGTATGGGTCCTGGCTTTCGCCAGGACGACACCGTGGGTTTAGCTGCGGTCATCCCGCTGAACCGCGAGGCTGCTAAGGTGCACTGCGCAACTCCGACACATTCGAAAACAGGCTACGTTGTCGGAATCCGGCCCCACCGTTCGTCCTCTGCCCATCGCCCCCCAATCCACCCGGAGTTCTCCGCATGCCCCCGACCATCACCGCCTTCGCAAACTCGCCCGACCGCGGCAGGGGACAGGCGCGCGACATGCGGGTTCGCTGGGCGCTTGAGGAGGTGGGGCAGCCCTACGACGTTCGCCTCGTGTCGTTCGAGGAGATGAAGGCGCCCGGCCATCTTGCGCTGCATCCGTTCGGGCAGATTCCGACCTTCGAGGACGGCGATGTCACAATGTTCGAGACCGGCGCCATCGTGCTCCATATCGCCGAGCGTAATGACGGGCTGCTGCCGAAGGACGCGAGTGCCAGGGCGCGCGCCATCGCGTGGATGTTTGCCGCGCTCAACACGCTGGAGCCGCCGATCATCGAGCTCGGCATGGCGACGCTGCTGGAGCGCGACGAGAGCTGGTATGAGGAGCGGCTGCCGATCCTGAGGGATCGTGTCTGTGTCAGGCTCGACGAATTGTCCCGCCACCTCGGCGGCGCCGACTGGCTCGATGGCGCATTCAGCGCTGGCGATCTGCTGATGGTGACGGTGCTGCGCAGGCTGGGTGCGTCGCGCATTCTCGGCGACTATCCGACCCTCTCGTCCTACGTCGCCCGCGGCGAGGCGCGGCCGGCCTTCCGCCGAGCGTTCGATGCTCAGCTCGCGGTTTTCACGGCAGCGTCGGCCGGCTAGGAACCGTGCCGTAGGATGGGCAAAGGCGCATCAGCGCCGTGCCCACGATTTCTCCGTTATGAATAGAGATCGTGGGCACGCTTCGCTTTGCCCACCTACGACAGCATGCCTGGAGCTAGAGATCGAAATTCGTCGGCATCATCACGACGTCGCGGATGGTCATGCCGCGCGGGCGCGTCAGCATGAACATCACCACCGCGGCCACTTCGCTGGCTTCCAGCAGGCTTCCAGAATCCCTCGCCTCTTGCAGCTTCTCGGCTGGCCAGTCCGCGAGCAGCGCGGTGACGACAGGGCCGGGCGAGATCGAGCCGACGCGAATGCCGTGCTTGAAGACCTGGCGCCGCACCGTCTGGACGAAGCAGTTGATCGCCCATTTGGACGACGCATAGACCGGCTCCCATGGCGTCGGAAAATGAGCCGCCAGCGAGCTCGTGACGATGATGTCGCCGGCCCCGCGCGCGATCATGTGCGGCAGCACGTCGTGCACGTTCTTCATCACGACGTTGACGTTCAGGTTCAGCATCCGGTCGATCGCCATGGTGTCGGCATCGACCAGATCGCCGCCGACATAGGTGCCCGCATTCGCGTGGAAGATGTCGAGCTGGCCGGCCTTCTCGAGAACGCGGGGCAGCAACGTTGCGCAGTCTTTGGCATCAAGCAGGTCGATGACCAGCGGGATCACGGCGTCGCCATGCTTGTTGCGGAGCGCCGTCAGCGCCGCCTCGTCGCGATCGACCATCACCACGCGCGCGCCGGCGGCGAGCATCGCCTCGGTGCTCGCCAGCCCGATGCCCGATGCGGCGCCGGTCACGGCCGCAATCTTGCCTTCCAGTTCTCTTGCCATGAGATCACCATCCTGCTGAGGCGGGCAGTATAGCGATGCAAGGCGGATTGGCGAAGATGATCGGTGTGAGGCGTCGTTGGGTGAGCATACGGTAGCGCGTCAAACACAGCCGTCGTCCCGGCGAACGCCGGGACCCATACCGCGGAATCTATCGATTGAGGACGGTCGTAGTACCGGACTCCAAGTCTTCGCCAAACCGCGAAGCGCTCCCCTCACCCCGCATACGCCCTGTCCAACTCCGCAATCACGATCTTCCGCATCCCCATCATCGCCTGCATGACGCGGTTCGCTTTCACCCGGTCGGCGTCGCCGAGATAGCGGCCGAGCGCTGATGGCACCACCTGCCAGGACAGGCCGAACTTGTCCTTGAGCCAGCCGCAGCGGGATTCCGCGCCGCCGTCGGCGGTGAGGCGGCTCCAGAAATAGTCCACCTCTTCCTGCGTCTCGACGCTGATGAAGAACGACACCGCCTCGTTGAAGCGGTGTTGCGGGCCGCCATTGAGGGCGTTGAAGCGCTGTCCCTCGAGCTCGAACACCGCCATGAAGTCGCTGACGGTCTCGACCCTGGCGTTGGGGAATACCGATTTGTAGAAGGCGACGGCTTCCGGGACGTTGTTGTCGAACCAGAGAAACGGCGTGATGGAGGTCATGTCAGGAATTTCCTTTTGTCTCGGCGAGGCCCCGCGACCGCAAGCCGCTATCCCAAGGACGCGGTCGCGCCCGCCGTTCCGACAGCGGGGCGGGAATTTTTCGGCCCCGTCCCCGATCCAGCAAACGGGCGATGCCGCGCATCCTCCGATCGATCGACGTCGCGTGCGGACACTTGCAAGCGCGTGGTTGCGGCGATACGACTTTGGGTGGAACAGCACGGGCCGTCAAAGAGCCGGGCCTCAACCGGCGTGCATCATGTCGAGGAAGCCGCTGCCATGAGCGACGATCTCTCCGGTGTCTGGGACGGCACTTACATCCAACCCGGCACGGGAATGGTCACGTTCACGGCGACGCTGGTCGAGGCCGGCGGCGCGATCAGTGGCAGCGTCACCGAGCCGTGCTCCAAACCGGGCTGCCCGGTGCGAACCCACAGCGCCTCGATATCGGGCCATCGCGCAGGCAGCGTCGTATCATTCGTCAAGCGCTACGATCCGCCGGGCTACGGCTTCGACATCGTCCACTACGACGGCATCATGAACGGCGAGGCGACCGAGATCGACGGGCGCTGGCGATTGCCGGGCACGTCAGGGTCGTTCCTGATGATCCGCTCCGGCAAGCGCGCACTTGCAAGCACGACCGACAAACGGGCCAACGAACCGGCCCCCTAGTTTATTTTTTAGGAGGTGCCGACATGCTGACCCTCTATTCCTACCCGCAACTGTTCGGCGTCGCGGACAACAACGGCTATGGGCTCAAGGTCTACGCCTTCCTGAAACTGTCAGGCGTTCCGTTCGTGCATGAGCACGTGTTCGATGCCTCCTCAGCACCACGCGGACAGCTGCCCTACATCGTCGATGACGGCGTCACCATTGGCGACAGCGAGACCATCATCGCGCATGCGATCGCAAAGTATCATCTGACCATCGATGCCGCGCTGTCGCCTGCGCAGCGCCGTACCCATCATCTCCTCACGCGGATGCTGGATGATCTCTATTGGGTGATGTCGTATTCGCGATGGAAGGACGAGCGTTACTACCCTCTGTTTCGCGACGGCTTCATCGCACAGCATCCGCAGATCGACGCAGCTGGATTCGAGAAGGCGAAGGCCTACAATGCGCAGCGCTATCACTACCAGGGCATCGGCCGCTACACGCCCGACCAGGCCTACGCGCGGGGGCTCGCCGATCTGCAGGTGCTGGCCGAGATCGTGCCCGCGACCGGGTTCGTCGATGGCGAGCGGCCAACCAGCGGTGATGCCGGCATCTACGGCTTCATCGCGAACATCCATTACTTCCCGATCCCGACGCCGCTGAAGGCATTCGTCGACGCACACGGCAATCTCGTCGCGCATTGCGAGCGGATGCATGCGATGGTGAGCGGGTAGTAACCCTTTCCGTCATTGCGAGCGCAGCGAAGCAATCCAGGCTGTTACCGCGGAGGGATTCTGGATTGCTTCGTCGCAAGAGCTCCTCGCAATGACGGTGCCGAAGCGGTGAGCTTCTACCGCATCGTGATCGCGAGGCCGCTCAGATCCGCATTCGCCATCAACCCGACCTGCGTGCCCGACAGCTCCAGCACCGCACCCTTCTGGTTGGTCAGCACGATGGCGCGGGCGCCGCGGCCGACCGCGATGCCGGCACCGGCGGCGCCATAGACGCCGGCGATATCCGAGGGACGGTTGATGTTGGAGACGCGGCCGCGCAGCACGGTCTTGGAGCCGCCGAAGACGAGGCCGTAATCGAGCCCGCCGGTCGAGAGCGAATAAGAGCGGCCGCGGAAGTTCAAGACGCCGGAGCCGCCCGAACCGCCGATGATCCAGCCCGCCTTGTAGATCGTCAGCACCACGGTGCCGCCATCGGCGATCGCCGAGGTCGAGAGGCCGGCCAGCGCGGCAATGGCGACGAGCGCAGCACGCAGGGTGGAAGCAATCTTCATGGGGCGTCTCCGGGGGGCTATTTTCTTTTGCGGGGGATGCGAATCAGAAACCGCAATCTATCCGATTGATCGCGGCGGCAACATGATGGGGTGGAGCTTCGGCAAGTGCGATGGCGGCCGAATTCCCGGACGGCCCTCGCTCTCCGTCATTGCGAGCGCAGCGAAGCAATCGAGACTGTCGCCGCGGAGGGATCCGGATTGCTTCGCGGAGCCTGTCATCGGGCCGCGCGTCGCGAGGACCCGTTGGCTCGCAATGGCGGGTGGACGGATTCCGGCCTCTCATGCCAGCGGGCCATCGGGAGCCTCGAGGCACACCGGCGCATGATGCCATCCTGCCCCTGTTTTGCCCGACGGGTCAACCACAATTTCTGTCTTCCCGAATTCCGGTCTTGCCAGTCATTTCTACGGTGCATGGGGTTGTTTTCGCGTTTTCTGTTTGGAGCACGCCCCGCACACCGCTACGCTTCCCGCACGCTTCACCATTGCATCCGAGGTTCCCATGCCGATCCAGCATTTCGCGCCCCCGCCGCACGTCAAGGCGCCGCCGCTGTCGTTTGCGACGCGCGTCGGCGATCTGCTGTTCGTCTTCTGCTGTTCGTCTCCGGCATTCCCGGCTTCGATGGCAAGGGCGCGCTGCCTGACGGCTTCGAGGCGCAGTTCGCCAATGTCGTCGTCAACATCAAGCGCGTGCTGGACGAGGCCGGCGCCACCACGCGCGACCTCGTCAAGGTCAACGTGCTGCTGACCCGCGCCGCGGACGTCGCCGCGATGAACGCGCTCTATGCCGGCGCGTTCGGCCCGCCGCCCTTTCCTGCACGCACCACCTGCGTGGTGCAGGCGCTGCCCGATCCGAAGATGCTGATCGAGATCGAGGCGGTGGCGTCGCTGGCCAAAGGATAGTCAAGCGGGATTGCGCAGCCATGCGCCTGACATATCCGTGAACAGCCTTGCCGCGGCTTGCAAGACGCGCCGTTTTGCCGCACGAGTTGCCGCGTCATGCCGTTATCCAGGAGATTTTTCATGCGTCGCGTTCTCGCCCTCGGTGCCGTTGCCGGTATCGCTACTTCCGTCTTCGCAATGCCTGCCGCCGCGAAGGTCGGTTATTACGTGATCCGCTGGGACAACACCGGCATCTGCCAGGTCTGGAACGAAGACCTCAAGTACAAGCCGTTCCAGTGGGGCGCATCGACCTACAAGGTCGTCAGCAAGCCGTACCCGACTTTCACGCAGGCCTCCGAACTCCAGATCAAGATGCGCGGCGAGCGCCGCTGCACGCTCTGATCCATCAGGTCGATCCAATTCCTCGAGGGCGGGTTGCGCGAGCAGCCCGCCCTTTCCTTTTGCACTCGCCTGTGCCGGCATTTCTGCCGCGAATTCCGTCAATTCCGGCCCGCCCGTTTTGAACCTGATCAGCACGCGGAACTACTCACCTCTTGTCCGGGGCGCACGCTGAGGCGCGTCCCGCACTCCCCTCCCCGCATTGTCGGGAGGCGCATCACATCTTTCAATTTGAGGAGCTGATCCATGCGTCGTATTTCCATGCTCTGCGCTGCCGCCGGTCTTGCCGCTGTCGCCTTCGCCGCCGCAAGCCCGGTCGAAGCCGGCTATCATCTGATCCGCTGGCAGGACAGCGGCCTGTGCCAGATCTGGGACGAGAGCATTCCGACGACGCCGTGGCCGGCCGGCTACCATCGCGCCAGCGCGACCGTGCCGACGTTCATCGACGCACTTGCGATGAAGGACACTGCGCTCAAGGCCGGTCACTGCAGCTGGTAGGAATTCGATCGGCGGACGACAAGGGCCGGGCAAGGATGCGATACCAGCATCCTTGCCCGGTCGTTTTTTATCTCGCCGACATGGGCGGAGCGCCGTCACGCGTCCTTGTGCGCGCCCGGATGGATCAAGACATCGCGCGCGGCGGAGAGGTCGATGAAGGCCTGCGCGCTGCCGCCCTGGTCGGGATGCATGCCCTTGGCGGCGCGGCGATAGGCCTGATTGATGTCGTCGCAGGTGAGCTGCACGGCGAGCGGCAGGCCCAGCATCTTGCGGGCGCGATCCTCACTGGACAACTTCTTCGGTGCCGCGTTGCGGCGGCCGAAGCGCGGCGCGGTCAGATCATGGACGACATCCAGGATCACGCCGACGCGGCGCCGCGCGGCCAGCGTCACGCCGTGATCGTCGTTGTCGGCAACCTGGCGCAGCACGGGGAGCGCCTGTTCGGCGGCCTGCCGCAACGTGGCATCCGTGCTCATCCGCACGATCTCGGCCACCAGCCGGCCGGCCTCCGCCCAATCGGCTGATTCCGCCGACCGCAGGCGCTCGAGCGCCAATTTCCAGGATTCAAGTCGTTCCATCATGCGCGCAACGTTTAGCAATGAAGACGAGTATGCCAAGGCTGCCGTTTCCGACCCCTTAATTTCGAGTTAGCCTTTCATGAAACTTAGAAACGAATCCGGGAGGAAATTGTCATGGCATTGCTTGCAAACCACATCGCCGTCATCACGGGCGCCGGGTCCGGCATCGGCCGGGCGATCGCCGCCGGTTATGCGCGCGAAGGGGCGCAGGTCGTGCTGCTCGACGTCAACGCCGATACGGTCGCGGAGGCCGCCCAGGAGATCCGCAAGGCCGGCGGCAAGGCCGAGAGCTTCGCGCTCGACGTGACCAAACGCGACGACTGCTTCGCGCTGGCCAGGCAGATCGCCGACGAGGTCGGGCAGGTCTCGATCCTCGTCAACAATGCCGGGATCACCCGCCGCAACGCCTTCACGGCGGAGACCGAGGCTGTTGCGAAGGACTGGAACGACATCATCTCGCTCAACCTCAACGGCGTCTTCAACATGACGCAGGCCTTCCTCGCACCCTTGCGCGCCAGCAAAGGCCGTATCGTCAATATCGGCTCGATCCAGTCCTTCGTGCATCTGCGCACGCCGAGCTCGGCGGCCTACACCACTTCGAAACACGGCGTCCTCGGTTTCACCAAGGCGCTCGCGGTCGAGCTCGGCAAGGAAGGCGTGCGCGTCAACGCGATCGGCCCGGGCTTCATCGAGACCAACATCAACGCCAATGTGCGCGCAACCAATCCGGCGCTGGTGCAGGCCTTCGTCGATCACACGCCGCTCGCGCGCACCGGCAAGCCCGAGGACATTGTCGGCCCCGCGATCTTCCTCGCGTCGGATCTGTCATCCTACGTGACAGGTACGATCGTGATGGTGGACGGCGGATATCGCACGGTGTGAGGCGCAAGATCGGTCCGCATCGCTATGCATCTCGTGCCAATCGCGGCGGTGCGGCGGCATTCCCAAGGTCAATTCGTGCGTTCGCTCGCAATTAACCTTTCATTAACCAAACCCGCCCACCGTGGATCTACGGCTTGGGGGTCGTTTGTTCTCGATCCGCTTCCAACGATGGAAGCGGGCGTTGATCGGGGAGTGTATTGATGACCACTGTTCATGTCGCCGCGTCCGAGCAGGGCGCACAATTTCTTGCACCCAACGAGATCGTTCCACTGTTGATCGGCGCGACCGTCGGCGAGGTCGAGCGCGAGCTCGTGCTCCAGACGCTCGCACGCTGCGACGGCAACCGCACGCGCGCCTCGCGCGTGCTCGGCCTGTCGGTGCGCACGCTGCGCAACAAGATCAGGATCTATGCGGCCTCCGGCATCGACGTGCCGGCCTATCATGATTGAGACGTGATGCGCCCTCGCGCCTGTTGATCAAGCCCGCCGCGATGTGCAGGCGGAATTGCTGCTGTCGTCAAACGCCGCTAAGTAACTTGCGTGCGCAGAAGGAGCAGCGGCGTGGCAGACGATCAGGGACGGCAGGGCCCCCAGGGTCCGCGCGGACGGCAGGGCGAACCGGGACGGCCGGGACCGCAGGGTCATCCGGGCAAGCGAGGCCCGGACGGCGCACGCGGCAAGCCCGGACCGCAGGGCAAGCCGGGGCCGGCCGGAAAGACTGGCGCCCAAGGCAAGCCCGGCCTGCCGGGCAAGGGGGGCGAAGCTGGCCCGCGGGGCGCAGCCGGACCGCAGGGCACCGCAGGTCCGCAAGGTCCCGCCGGTCCTCAGGGCCCGCGCGGCGAGGCTGGTCCGCCCGGCCAATTGCCGTCGATCGAGCAGGTGTTGCCGTGGCTGGAGCAGCTCTTCGATGCCTGGGACGAACGCCGCCGCCAGCGCGAGCAGGAGGCCGCCGAGCGCGCCGCACTTGAAGCCGCCGTGCACGAGGATGAGGATTCGTCCTTCGACGACGATGGTGAGAGCGAGGGTGCCGAGGGCGACGAGCACAAGAAAAAGAAGAAAAAGAAGAAGCACGGTCACAAAAACTAGGCGCGCCTATTTCGCCTGATCCTCACGACGCGGCAACATGCCCATGCGTTCGAATTGCCAGCGCATGGCGCGGTACCAGAGATAACCGACAGCTGCGCCGCAGACCGCGAGGATCACAACGTTGGCGCTCGAGAACGAGCCGCTCCACCACATCATCCACGCGGTCCACAACAGCGTGAAAATCAAGGCACCTGCTTTCAGCGGAAGAAGGGGGCGGCTCATGATCGTGCTCCGGGTTGTCAAAACCCCGGCGAACATCATTGCGCGCAACGGCGGTCACTTCCGTGAGCCAGGTCACGTTGACGTCTAGCCGAAACGCAGCCGCGATCGCTCTTTCGCTTTCTCCGCCTCGACCTCGCGGTCACGCGCCGGCGCATGGGTGTGCAGCGAGGTCAGCAGCTTTCGCGCGGCCTCCGAGACCTCGGCCACCGCGAGCTCGAAGGCCGCCTCGTTGGACTGCGAAGGCTTGTTAAAGCCGGAGAGCTTTCGCACGAACTGCAGCGCGCTGGCATGGATCTCGCCCTCCGTCGCCGGCGGCTCGAAATTGAACAGCGTCTTGATGTTGCGGCACATAAGTTCCTCCTGGAAGGCGATCCTGTTCAAGGACGATCGGCGACCGCCAGATGCTACATGCCGGATCGGCCACTGTCATCGCCATGCGGCACGGGGCGTCAGAACGGGATGGAAGCGCCGAGCCGTTCGAAGAATGCGCGCCCCTTGGGGGTAAGACGAAGCGCGCGCGGAACGCGGTGCGGCGCCAGCGCATGCGTCCCGATCAACCGCTTCAGGATCGCATTGGCAAACGGCCCTGCCAGATGCGGAACACGCTCGGTCCAATCGTTGCAGAGCCGCATGTGAGGATCACGGCCCGGCTTGAAGTCGATCGCCTCCGCATGACACCAAGCAAGCCCCTGGTCTGTAATGCAGGCTTCCCGGCCGCGCAGGGCGATCAGCTGCTTGTCCACCAAGCCGTCCCTCAATGCCACGCCGAGCTGGCCGGCGAGATGGCAATAGCAGGTCCGCGACTGACGGAGCGGCGTCGGCACGCCCCGCGTCCCCGTGAGGTCGGTCCTGGCGGCGACATTGACCAGGTTCTCAATCAGGCCCGCGACCTCGTCGTCGGCGATCCGATAGTAGCGGAACCGGCCCTGCTGCCACACCGAGAGCAGGCGCGCATCCGTCAGCTTCTGGAGATGCGCGCTGGCACTCTGCGGCGACACGCCGGCAAGCGATGCCAGCTCGCCCGCAGGCAGGGCCCTGCCGCCGAACAACGCACTCACCATGGCTTCGCGTGCCGGATCGCTCAAGGCATCCGTGAGCCGCGAAAATCCCGATTGTACCGATCTGCTGACTGCAACCATCAAAAACTCCCGCACCCGATGTGGGCCCGCCGCCACGTCATCGCAATCGCTCCGAAACTGGTCATTTCAGAATTCGGTGAAACCTGGACGGCGTGTCCCCGGCGACAATTCCGAGATGTCACCCCGAATCCAGAGGATTGCAACATGACCGACCCAACACGCCAGAGCGAAGCAGAACGCATCTGCAGACTGTGGGATGAAGCCCTCGGCAACAAGGACCTCGAGGCGTCCCTCGCACTCTATGCCGATGACGCATCCATCGAAAGCCCGCTGGTCCAGCATCTCATGAAGACACCGACCGGGATCGTCCAAGGCAAGGCCAATCTGCGTGCCTTCATTATCAGGGTGTTCCAGACCAATCCGCCGCAGCGAAGACGCTTCAAACAGGGCTTCTTCACCGACGGCCGGATCGTCACCTGGGAATATCCGCGCGTCGCTCCCGACGGCGAGCAGATGGAACTGGTCGAGATCATGGAGATCGACGAGGGACTGATCCAGCGTCACAGGGTCTATTGGGGCTGGTATGCGCTCAGCCTGCTCGCGGAGCACTGAGCAGATCACCTCACTCGGCGGCCGTCAGAATATTCCGCTTGCGCGATGCACCATCAGCAAAATGTTTTGCCGGCCGCCAGCACAATTGCTCTCGATCCCGTTGGCGACGCTGATAAGATTGCGCGCGAAGCGGCCCGGATGAAGGCGGCCGCACGGGGAGAGAATCATGAAGATCTCAGGCACAGTGCTTGCTGTCGCGTTGCTGTCCATCGCGATGCCGACAGTCTCGACATCAGTGATGGCGGCCGATTATCCGGCGCCGAAGCAAGGTGACTGGGTCGCGAAGGACTTCAAATTCCACTCCGGCGAGACAATGCCGGAGCTGCGGCTGCACTACACCACCGTCGGAGAGCCCAGCGGCCAGCCGGTGCTGGTGCTGCACGGCACCGGCGGCTCGGGCGCGAGCATGCTGTCGGCGGCCTTCGCCGGCGAGATGTTCGGCGCCGGACAGCCACTCGATGCGTCCAAATATTACATCATCATTCCCGACGCGATTGGCCACGGTAAATCGTCAAAGCCGTCTGACGGCATGAAAACCAGCTTCCCGAAATACAATTACGACGACATGGTCGAGGCGCAGCACCGCCTCGTCACCGAGGGCCTCGGCGTCAAACATCTGCGGCTCGTGATCGGCAACTCCATGGGCGGCATGCAGACCTGGATGTGGGGTGAGAAGTATCCCAAGGACATGGACGCGCTGGTGCCGATGGCGTCGCAGCCGACTGCGATGGCATCGCGTAACTGGATGCTGCGGCGGATCATGCTGGACACCATCCGCAGCGACCCCGACTACAATGGCGGCAACTACACCAGCCAGCCGCGCATGATGAAATATGCCATCACCGCCTACGGCATCGCCAGCAGCGGCGGCACGCTGGCCTATCAGCAACAGGCCCCGACCGCAGCGAAGGTCGACAAGATCGTGGACGATCGGCTGGCGACGCCGATCACGGCCGATGCCAACGACTTTGTCTACCAGTGGGGCTCCTCGCACGACTACGATGCCGCCGAGAAGCTGGAGGCAATCGAGGCAACGCTACTGTTGATCAACTCCGCCGACGACGAGCGCAACCCGCCCGAGACCGGTGTCACGGACGCCGCGATGAAGCGGGTCAAGAACGGCAAGCTCTATCTCATCCCTGCAAGCACCGAGACACGCGGTCACGGCACCACCGGCAACGCGAAATTCTACAGCGAGCAGGTCCGGCAATTGCTGCAAACGGCACCGCAGCGCACGATGTAGGACGAGCAGGAGCACACGCGCTGGCGCCCCCGCGCCACGCGTGATAGCTCAGCTGATGGATCCTCCTCCGCACGACCGAACACGCGCCGTGATGCGCTTTGTGCTGGCGGCGTTTTACCTCGCAGCCGGCATTGCGCACCTGCAGGTCCCGGACAAGTTGCTCGCGATCACACCGTCCTGGGTTCCGTTTGCCGCGCAGGTCATCCTGGTCACCGGCGTCTGCGAAATCGCAGGCGCGATCGCGTTGGTGACGCGGCCGTTGCGCTGGTGGGCAGGCGTCGCACTGGCTTTCTACGCGCTCTGCGTCTGGCCGGCGAACATCAAGCACGCCATCGAGGGCATCGACCTTCCGCCGATTCCCAACAGCTGGCTCTATCACGGGCCGCGGTTGGCACTTCAGCCGGTGATCATCTGGTGGGCGCTGTACTGCTCCGGCGTGATCGACTGGCCGTGGCGGCGTCACAAAGGGGATAGCAGTCAGGCCGGGGAGTGATATCCTCAAAGCCTCAATCAGGGAGACCTTCGTGACCGACCTTTGCGCCGAAGACCTCGCCACCATCTATGCGAAGCCGACCCCGCGCGTGATCGCGAAAGCGCGTCCGGCGATCGACGTGCATGCAAAGAAATTCATCGAGATGTCGCCGTTCTGCGTGCTTGCGACATCAGGCACCGATGGCAGCGTCGATGCCTCGCCGCGCGGCGGCAGCGTCGGGTTCGTCCACGTTGCCGGCCCTAACCAGTTGCTGATGCCGGATCGCTCCGGCAACAATCGGATCGACAGCTTTCGCAACGTGGTCGAAGGCTCGGGCTTCGTGCATCTGTTGTTCTTTGTGCCCGGGATCGACGAGACACTCCGGGTCGGCGGGCGCGGCACGCTGTCAGCCGATCCGGATCTGCTCGCGTCGATGGTGGAGTTCGGCAAGCCGCCGCGCGCGGTCCTGAACATCGCCGTCAGCGAAATCTATTTCCACTGCGGCAAGGCGCTGATGCGCTCAAAGCTGTGGTCGCCGGAGAAGGTGCAGCGCTCGGTGATGCCGAGTGTCGCCCAGGTGATCCATGACCAGACCGGCCTCGGTGAGCCCGAGAGCCAGGAGATCGTGGAAGAGCGCTACAAGACGCAGCTGTGACAGTTGCCCGCAAAAAAATGTCGTCCCGGCTTTCGCCAGGACGACATGGAATACGCGGCTGACGCTGGAGCTTAGTGCCCCTCGCCCTCGAGCCCGCCGACGTGCTTCTGGGTGTAGAGTTCGAGGCCGATGCGGCCGATCAGATCGAGTTGGGTTTCGAGGAAATCGATGTGGTGCTCCTCGTCGCTCATCAGCTTCTCGAACAGGTCGCGGGTGACGTAGTCCTTGACGCCATGGCAGTAGGTCGCAGCTTCCTGGTAGAGCGCGCGTGCGCTCATTTCAGCCGCGAGATCGCACTCGATGATCTCCTTGACGTTCTGACCAATGCGCAGGGGATCGAGCACCTGCATGTTCGGAAAGCCGTCGAGGAAGAGGATGCGCGCGGTGAGCTTGTCGGCGTGCTCCATCTCTTCGATCGACTCCTTGCGCCAGACCTTGGCCATGTCCAGCAGGCCCCAGTTGTCGAGGAAGCGGTAGTGCAGCCAGTACTGGTTGATTGCAGTCAGTTCGTGACGCAGTGACTTGTTGAGATAGTCGATGACTTTTGCGTCGCCCTGCATGGTTCACTCCAGCTCTTGCAGTCCAAATCGGCCCTATCCGACTTTAGAATGCTTCTAAATCAGATTAAACACGAGGGCAACCGGCTACGGGGACGCAGCCAGAGGAAAAGCTCGATCGTGTTGTGGAAGTTCTCAGCAGGCTGCGAGAGCGAACTGGGCGGGTTCGGCGATCTCATCATTCGCAGCCACCGCGTGGCTGTGCGGACAACCGGTGCAGCAGGACTGCGCACAGGGGCCAAGCGCCTCGTCGATGATGGTCTTGATCGTCCGCGCGCAGCGGCCGCATTCAGCGCTACAGCCGAGGCATCCATAGACCTGCTTGGCATGACGCACGGCATCGTCGGACTCGGCGACGGCGGCGCGGATGTCGTCATCGCTCAGCACGTTACAGGAACAAACGATCATGGAAGCGGTAGGCCCTTCGGTGATGCTTCATCATCGATATTTAAGGGGCCGTCCGGATGCAAAGGGAAAAACCGGTATTTCAAGCTATTCCAAACTGGCTCGGATACTGCCTGGAACGGCTCTAAACAGGGAGTTGGGCTGCATCGAGATGATACCGAAGTGGGCTCAATCGCCGCTCCCGCTTCCGCCGCTATCGCCTCCGCCACCGCAGTCTCCGCCGCTGCTGCCACTATCACTAGCGGAGCAGCTGCCGCTGTCGGTCGAGTTTCCTGAACTGTCGCTGGAAAACCAGCTTCCGAGCGAAAAGCCGTCATTCGTCGTATCCGAATAGCCGTCGCTGCTTCCGCCGTTGCCGCCTGCCCTCGCGCGCGGGCGCGGCGCGCGGTTCTGAAAGTGGGTCATCAGGGCATAGCCAACCACGCCGACGGCGCCCAAGGCGATCAGGGCATTGGTCAGGACGTTCATCGTCGTCTCCCAGGCTTGAAAACCGTGATTTCACCAATTGGTCGCGCTCGGCCAAGGCGCCGTTCATTGATCATTCAAGCGAAATATGGAACTTTGGCCGCAAAAGTTCCGCGCTTTCCTGTGAAGGGTCGTCCAATGAAGAAGTCGCTTATGGCAGTCGCTGCCGTCGCCACCCTGGTTTTGGCCGTGGGAACGCCCGCCCACGCGCAGCGCGGTGTTGCGGCCGGCGTTGCAGCCGGAATCATTGGGGGCGCTATCGTCGGCGGTGCGCTGGCCTCCCCGCAATATTACGGGCCCGGACCGGGCTATGCTTACGGCCCGGGTTACGGCCCCGGCTACTATCCGCCTCGCTACTATGCGCCGGGTCCCGGCTACGTCGCCGACGACTATTACGGTGGCGGCTGTGTCTGGCAGAAGCAGCGCTTCTGGGACGGCTATGCCTGGCGTGTCCGCCGCGTCCGGGTCTGCGGCTGAGGCGCGTTAAGCCGCTTCGGTTGGACCGATTCCATTGGGCCGGTTCACTACGGATCCGCCGTTCATCTTCGGGCCCGAAAAAGACCGCTTTTTCTCGTCACAGCTCCGTGCGCGTTTACCGTGGATTGACCATTTGCGCGCTTCCTAGCTGCAAGGCCAATTCCATCAGAGTCTGCGTGAACCTTTGAACCCCGGGCGCTCCTAACAAGGGACGTCCTTCTCCCAGGAGAGCCAAGAGCATGAAGAAGACCATTGTTGCCGCCCTCACGGTTGCGACGATCGCCGGTTCGCTGGTGACCGCCACGCCGTCCGCCCAGGCCCATGACGGTGTCGGCGTCGGCATTGCCGCCGGCCTGCTCGGCGGCGCGATCATCGGCGGCGCCATCGCGTCGAGCCGTCCCGCTTACGGTGGACCGGTGTACGTGGCCGAGCCCGGCCCGCCGCCCCCGCCCTGCTACTGGCAGCGCCAGCGCTATTGGGACGGCTACGGCTGGACCGTTCGCCCGGTTCGCGTTTGCTACTGAGCTGATCTCACGGCGCTGATGAGGCGCTGCGATCGAAGCCCGGCCGAGATCATCGGCCGGGCTTTTTTCTTTTGAAGAGCCGCTAGCGCGCCGCCTGAATGGCGCGAAGCACCGCTTCGCTCGGCCAGCAATCGACCTTGAGCCCAGCGGACTTCTGATAGGCGCCAAGCGCCGCGCGTGTCTGCATGCCGGCCTTGCCGTCAATCTTGTCCTTGTACAGCCCGACGCGTGTCAGCCCGCGCTGCATTGCCTCGACATCCTTCGTACGCAGCTGCTTCGAGGCCGACCATGGCGTCGCGAACGGCTGCGGGCTCGTCATGCGATCGCTGAGATGGCCGACAAACAACACGTAGAGGTCGGAGAAATTATACTCCTTGATGACGAAGTAGTTCTTCGTGGTCAGGAACGCCGGACCATAGATGCCCTCCGGCTGCAGCAGCGAAGCTGGCTGCGCCTGCGCGGCGACGCTGAGTTTCTCGCCACGGACCGGCACAAAGCCCTCGCGCAGCCACTGACCGATCGGCTTGGTCACCTCGGGTACACCAGCCGTGCAATCGACCGTCGCCGGCGCCTTCACCTCGTAGGCCCAGCGCACGCCGCTCTGCCAACCCTTGTTGACGAGCTGCTGCGCGGCAGAGGCCAGTGCATCCGGCACCGAGTGCCAGATATCGATGCGTCCGTCGCCGTCGAAATCGACGCCATGCTTGTAATATTCGGATGGCAGGAATTGGGTGAGCCCGGTGGCGCCGGCCCAGGACGAGCGCATGTCCTTGCGCGTCACCACGCCCTCGCCGAGAATCTTCAGCGAGAGGATGAACTCGTTGCGATAGGTATCCTTGCGCCGGCCGACATAGGCCTGCGTTGCCAGTACGCGGACGAGATCGTAAGGCAGCGTATAGCGACCGTAATCGGTCTCGCGTCCCCAGATCGCGAGCATGACCGTAGCCGGCACGCCGGAGCTCTTCTCGATTTTCGTCAGCGCGGCGCTGTATTTTTGCAGCAGCCGCTGTCCCTCGCCCGCCAGATTGGCGATCGAGGCTTCCCTGACATAGTCAGCCGGCACCTGCACGAACTCGGCCTGCGACGGCGCGCCGGTTGCCGGGCGTCCGGGCAGGATCAGATCGGGCAGCTTGTAGTCAGGCTCCAGCCCGCGCGTCTGTTCGTCGAACGTCTTGCGCGAAACGCCGGCCTCTTGCGCCTCCGGCCAGAGGGAAGCGATGAACTGCGCGAAGGCGGCGTCGGCCGCACGGGCGGACGACCATCCGCAGGTGAGCACGATCACCGCCGCGATGAGCGCCCGCCGCATCATGCCGCGATCACCGCGTCAGCTTCTTGTACTTCACGCGATGCGGAATGATGCTGTCCTGGCCGAGCCGACGCATCTTGTCCTTTTCGTAATCCTGGAAGTTGCCTTCGAACCATTCGACGTGGCTCTCGCCTTCGAACGCCAGGATGTGGGTCGCGATGCGGTCGAGGAACCAGCGATCATGGCTGATGATGACGGCGCAGCCGGCGAAATCCTCCAGCGCCTCTTCGAGCGCACGCAGCGTGTCGACGTCGAGGTCGTTGGTCGGTTCGTCGAGCAGCAGGACGTTGGCGCCGGACTTCAGCATCTTCGCCAGATGCACGCGATTGCGTTCACCGCCCGAGAGTGCGCCGACCTTCTTCTGCTGGTCGGCGCCCTTGAAGTTGAACGACGAGCAATAGCCGCGCGAGTTGACTTCCTTCTTGCCGAGCAGGATCAGCTCGTTGCCGCCCGAGATTTCCTCCCACACGGTCTTTTTGCCGTCGAGCGCATCACGCGACTGGTCGACATAGCCGAGATGGACGGTCTCACCGACCGTGATCGTGCCTTTGTCCGGCGTCTCCTGCTCGGTGATCATCTTGAACAGCGTGGTCTTGCCGGCTCCGTTGGCGCCGATCACACCGACGATACCGCCGGGCGGCAGCTTGAAGGTGAGATCGTCGATCAAGAGGCGTTCGCCATAGCCTTTGCTGAGGGATTCGAAGTCGACCACGTTGGCGCCGAGACGCTCGGCGACGGGGATAATGATCTGCGCGGTCTGGGTCTGCTTCTCGCTCGCCTGCTTGAGCAGCTCCTCATAGCGCTGGTAGCGTGCCTTGGACTTGGCCTGGCGCGCCTTCGGCGAGGACGCGACCCATTCCTGCTCGCGCGCAATCGTCTTCTGATGTGCGGCGTCCTCGCGGCCTTCCTGCTCCAGCCGCTTCTGCTTCTGGATCAGCCAGGACGAGTAATTGCCCTCGTAGGGAATGCCCTTGCCGCGATCGAGTTCGAGGATCCAGCCGGTGACGTTGTCGAGGAAGTAGCGATCGTGGGTCACGATCAGGATCGCGCCGGGATAGTTGCGCAAATGACCTTCCAGCCACGACACCGACTCGGCGTCGAGATGGTTGGTCGGTTCGTCGAGCAGCAAAAGCTCGGGCTGGTCGAGCAAAAGACGGCACAAAGCGACGCGGCGGCGTTCACCGCCGGAGAGCTTCGTGACGTCCGCATCGTCCGGCGGGCAACGCAGCGCATCCATGGCCTGGTCGACCTTGCTGTCGAGATCCCAGAGGCCCTGGGCCTCGATCTCGTCCTGAAGCTTGGTCATCTCGTCGGCGGTCTCGTCCGAATAATTGACGGCGAGTTCGTTGTAGCGATCGAGGATCGCCTTCTGCTTGGCGACGCCCTGCATGACGTTCTCGCGGACAGAAAGCGCCGGATCCAGGTGCGGCTCCTGCTCGAGATAACCGACGCGGGCTCCCTCGGCGACCCAGGCCTCGCCGGTATATTCCTTGTCGAGGCCCGCCATGATCCTGAGCAGCGTCGACTTGCCCGAGCCGTTGACGCCAAGAACGCCGATCTTGGCATCCGGGTAAAAGCTCAGGCGAATGTTGTCGAGCACCTTGCGGGTCGGGTAGCTCTTGGTCAGGCCTTCCATGAAGTAGACGAACTGGCGCGCCATCGGTCCCGTGAAACCTTCAATTTGAGGAGTTTTGCTTGCCGCCGATGTAGCGATCCCGCCCCCAAAGGGCAATGTTTTCCCTCCGTTCACCACGGATGAATACCAGTCGGTCACCATCCGGACCCCGATCCGGACAATTGAAACCATCTTTTAATAAATCAGGCCAAAGCTCGCTTTCGCGCGGAAACAGCGCCACCCGCTCAGAATGAACGGGAGCACAGCGAGGCCCATTATGGCTCTGATCGAGACCCATTCCCTTCCCGTTCCGGCGGGAGCCCGCCGCGCCTCCACGCTCGTCTCCGACGTCAAGGGTTTCTGGAGGCGCTTCTTCGCCACGGCCTTCAGCCCCTACCGGCCTGAGCTGCACTACATGCGCGGCCCGGGTCCTGCCTGGCGCGCCAAGCACGGCATGGATGCGCCGATCCGGCTGAAGCCCCGCAACCTCTGAGCCGTTCTCCCCTATCGGATTTTTGAAGACCCTGACTGCTTGCGCAGGAAGCTGATTGCGCGCAACCATGGCCTGGTTCCGACGATGGCGCCCCCCTTTGGCGCCTCACCTCTCGCCATGGATAGATGCTGATGACGCGGCTGCGCTGTGCAATTCTCGACGACTATTTCAACCTCGCCCTCGACGTCGCCGACTGGTCGAAGCTGTCCGACCGTGTCGACGCCACCGCGTTCAGCCATCCCTTTGCCTCCGAGCAGGCCGCGGCGAGCGCGCTGGCCGATTTCGACATCATCTGCGCGATGCGCGAGCGCACGGCGTTCCCCAAAAGCCTGTTCGACAAGCTGCCCAAGCTGAAGCTGCTGCTCACGTCAGGCATGCGCAACGCCGCAATCGACATGGAGGCCGCGAAGACAAAGGGCGTCGCGCTCGCCGGCACGCAATATTCGCGCGACCCGACCGCGCCGCTCACCATGGGTCTGATCCTGGAACTGACCCGCGGCATCGGCCGCGAGAATGCGCGCATGCATGCGGGCGAGCCCTGGCAGACCTTCGCCGGCGTCGAGATCGAGGGCCTCACGCTTGGCGTCGTCGGCCTCGGCAAGCTCGGCACCAAGATGGCCGGCATCGCCAAGGCGTTCGGCATGAACGTGATTGCCTGGAGCCCGAACCTCACGCAGGAGAAGTGCACTGCTGCCGGCGTCGGCTACGCCACCAAGGAGGAACTGTTCGCCAAGGCCGACATCATCACCATCCATGTGGTGCTGAGCGATCGCTCGCGGGGCCTTGTCGGCCGCGCGGATCTGGCGCGGATGAAGCCGACCGCGTTCCTCGTCAACACCGCGCGCGGGCCGATCGTGGACGAGCAGGCGCTGCTCGAGGCCTTACAGCAGCGCAAGATCGCGGGCGCGGGCATCGACGTGTTCTCGGTCGAGCCGCTGCCGGTCGACCATCCCTTCCGCAAGCTCGACAATCTCGTGCTGACGCCGCATCTCGGCTACGCGACCGAGGACGGCTTGCGTATCCATTACGGCCAGATGGTCGAGGCGATCGACGCGTTCACCAAAGGCAATGAGCTGCCGCGCAAGCTCGGCTGACGCGACCCAGACCCGGAACGACGAAGGGCGTGCCAATGGCACGCCCTTTTGCAATCTGAGTTGTCGCGAAGCGCTTAGCGTACGGTAACCGGCGCGGGTAACGGCGGCACGACCGTCGGCTGCGTACCCGGGACCGGGCCCGCCTGGGCGGCCATCGGAGCCGGACCGGGCGCGGCCGACGCGGTTGCCTGCGGCGGATTGCCGGGCATCACCACCACGCGGGTGCCGACCTTGACGCGATCGAACAGGTCCGAGACGTCTTCGTTCAGCATTCCGATACAGCCCGACGACACGAATTTGCCGATCGTCGAGGGCTGGTTGGTGCCGTGAATGCGGTAGACGGTCGAGCCGAGATACATGGCGCGGGCGCCGAGCGGATTGCCTTCGCCGCCGGCCATGAAGCGCGGCAGATAGGGCTGGCGCTCGATCATTTCCGCCGGCGGATGCCAATCCGGCCATTCGGCCTTGCGGGTGATCTTCTGCACGCCGGTCCAGGTGAAGCCGTCGCGGCCGACGCGGACGCCGTAGCGGATAGCGCGGCCATTGCCGAGCACGTAATAGAGGTAGGTGTTCGGGGTATCGACGACGATGGTACCGGCCGGCTCCTTGGTCTGGAACGCAACCTCCTGGCGGCGCAGGTTCGGCGACAGTTGCGCGGGCGCGGCGTCAGGCTGCTCCTCGGGCGGCAGTGAGGCGACCGACATCGGACGGCCGTCGGCACCGGGCTGCGGCGGGACCGCGCCGGTCGCGGCCGGACCGCCAACGGCTTCCGGCGGACGCATGCCGTCGCCAGCGGGCGCCTGGCCAGAACGATCGCCATAAATCACCGGGGGCGGACCGGCGGGCCGGCCGTAGCGGGGATCATCGGGCGACATCACCGGCCCCTGCGGCGGGGCGGCGGAATAAACCGGCGGCGCGCCGGCCGGACGGCCATAGCGCGGATCGTCCGGCGACATCACGGGGCCCTGCGGCGGGGCAGCCGAATAGACCGGAGGAGCGCCGGCCGGGCGGCCGTAGCGCGGATCCTCAGCCGGGCCGGGGGGTGGCAGCGAGGCCTGCGGCGCCGCATCCTCATCGTCTTCCAGCGAGTCGAAATTCGGGGTGCGGTCGCCGGGCCGATATTCGGAAGGAGCGCCGTAGCTCGGCACCTGCTGAACCGGATAGCTCTGGGCGTGCACAAGCGAGGTTCCCGCCGCAGCGACTGTTGCGGCAGCGCATATCGTCAGAAAATGTTTGATCATCATCGCTCTTGATTAGTCCCCGGGCCCCGTCCGAGCCGTCAACGGCCAGATGACCGAAGATAGCGGCACATTCAAGACATAACCTGCTGATTTGTGCCTGACTTAGCGATTTGTGATGCAATCGCACACAGTTGCCCCGTTGCATCACGGGGCGGAAATCGCATCACGCCGTAGATTGCCGGAGTTATGGCTCCGATTTTTGCGGAACGGCGCAGAGACGTTGCGATATGGTCGAATCAGCCTGATTCGCCACCCCTTTGCCCTCAAATCCCGCGTGGCGAACGCGGCATCCAGTAATGTCACCGCGTTCAGATGGCTCATGGGCCCTGGCCACACGCCGGGCGGAAATACGTAACCCGTCAATGCTTCCCGGCTTTCGCTTCCTGCTTGCCGCGATCCTGCTGTCTACCTCCATCCTGGTGTTCGGCCTGGGAGCCACTTCGCTGCTGCGGGCGAGCCACGAGCAGTATGTCAACAACCCCTCCTGGCGGAATGGCCCGCAGGAGCAGGTGTTCGCGCAAAGCCCCGAACCGGCCCAGCCGGTGCTCGCGGCGCTGCGCGTGGAGCCGGCCCCGCCGGTGGCCGATGAGGCGGCGCCTGTGATGCAGGACCAGGTCCCGAGCATTGGCCTGCCCGCGGTCGAGACCGGCCCCGAGCAGATGGCCGCAGTGACGCTCGAAGCCCAGCCCGAGTTCCAGGTTGCTGTCATCACCCCGCCTGTCGAGACGGCTCCGCTCGCCGCCGCAGCACCAGCCCCTGAGCCGGCCAAGGCCCCAATTGCTCGCGAGGCTGTGGCTCCCGCGCCCACTGACACACTCACCCCGGCCGACACGACCGTCTCCACCGCCACGACAATCCCGGCCCCGGCGATGAGCGCCACCGACGTGCCGCGCACCGCGACGCCGGCGCTGGCAACGCGCGTGAGCGACCTTGCAGCCGCCAGAGTCGCCGCGCTGAACGAACTCGCGCCGGCGAAACCCAAGGCCGCTAGCGCCACGCCAGAGAGCAAGCCGCGCGCGCATAAGCCGAAGAAGCGTCACCGCATCGTGCGGCGCCCGCCGCCTCAGCAACTTCAGCAGGCGCTCGATCCGTTCGGTCAGCAACAGCAGACGCTCGCCACGAGCGCCAGCCGCACGCGCTGATCCTAGGCCGGCCCCGTCGCAATCGGCGGGCCCTTCTCCTGGCCCCATTCCGACCACGAGCCGTCATAGAGCGCGGTATCGGTCACGCCCATGCGATAGAGCGCGAGTGTCAGCACGCCAGCCGACACGCCCGTGCCGCAGCTCGTGACGATCGGCACATCGAGCTTCACGCCGGCGTTCGCGAAGGCGGCACGGAGATCCTCGAGCGGCTTCATCGTGCCGCTCGCGGCATCGAACAGCTGGCCGTAGGGCACGTTGCGCGCGCCGGGGATATGGCCGGAGCGGATGCCTGCGCGCGGCTCGGGCGCGCGCCCCTCGAAGCGATCGGCGGCGCGCGCGTCGATCACCTGCTCGGCACGGCTTTCGACGTTGGCGATCAGCTGCTGCATGCTCCGCACGCGCTTCGGATCGTAGTTCGCCTTGAACGTCGCAGCCTTCGGCTTCACCTCGCCGCTCTCGACCGGACGTCCCTCGGCACGCCACTTCTTCAAGCCGCCATTGAGGATGCGCACATTGCCGTGGCCGAACGCCAGGAACATCCACCACGCGCGGGGCGCTGCGACCCAGCCGCCTGCATCGTAGAGCACGACGGTGTCGGCGTTGGAGATGCCGAGATTGCCGATGTCGCGGCCGAACTGCTCGGCGCTCGGATACATGTGCGGCAGCGGATTGGAATGGTCCGACACCGCATCGACGTCGAAGAACGCGGCATCAGGCAGATGCGCGGCGAGATAGTCATCCTTCGGCAGCGGCAACACGCCCGGCAGCTTGAAGCTTGCGTCGAGCACCTTGACGTTGGCGTCGCTGATGTGGGCGGCGAGCCATTCGGTGGAGACGAGGGGATCGGTGGCGGTGGTCATCGGCATGCTCCGGCAGTTTTCTTCGTCGTCATGGCCGGGCTTGTCCCGGCCATCCACGTTCTTTCTTACGAGCGGCAAAGACGTGGATGCCCGGGACAAGCCCGGGCATGACGTAGTGGCTGGTTGTCAGCGTCCAATCTAAGCTTTCTTTTTCGGCTCCCACGCTTCCGTCGGACCGCCGGCATCGCGCCAGGCAGCGTAGCCGCCGGCGATGTGCGCGACGGGCGTCAGGCCCATGTCCTTTGCAGTCTTGGCTGCGAGCACCGAGCGCAGGCCCCCGGCGCAGTGGAAGACGAACTTCTTGTCTTCCTGGAAGATCGGCTTCGCATACGGGCTCTGCGGATCGATCCAGAATTCCAGCATGCCGCGCGTGCAGGAGAACGCGCCGGGGATGCGGCCGTCACGTTCGATCTCGCGGGGGTCTCTGATGTCGACGATGACGACGTCACCGTTCTTGGAGATCTCGATGGCGTCCTTGGCGGTGAGCGTCTCGATCTCGGCATTGGCCTCGTCGATCAGCGCCTTGATGCCGCGGGTGATGTTCTGGGGCATGTGCTTCTCCCTCTTGTCGTGTTTCGCAGGCGCGCGTGGCTAGTGCGTCAATTCCTTCATCGCACCTTCGAGTCCCTCGATCGTGATCGGGTACATGCGGTTGGCGAAGATGCGCTTGATGATGGTGGTCGATTCCGAATAGTCCCAGTGCTTCTGCGCGACCGGGTTGAGCCACACCGTGTGCGGATAGGTGCGGATGATGCGGTCGAGCCAGACCGAGCCGGGCTCCTCGTTGACATGCTCGACCGAGCCGCCGGGCACCATGATCTCGTAGGGCGACATCGAGGCGTCGCCGACGAACACGACCTTGTAGTCGTGCGGATATTTGTGCAGCACGTCCCAGGTCGGCGTGCGATCGGTGAAGCGGCGCTTGTTCTGCTTCCACACGCCCTCATAAAGGCAGTTGTGGAAGTAGAAATACTCCATGTGCTTGAACTCGCTCTTCGCCGCCGAGAACAGCTCCTCGACCTGCTCGATATGCGAATCCATGGAGCCGCCGATGTCGAAGAACACCAGCAGCTTCACCGCATTGCGGCGCTCGGGGCGCATGTGAACGTCGAGATAGCCGTGGTTTGCGGTCTCGCGGATGGTGGTGTCGAGATCGAGTTCGTCAGGCGCGCCGGTGCGCGCGAACTTGCGCAGGCGGCGCAGCGCCACCTTGATGTTGCGGATGCCGAGTTCGACATTGCCGTCGAGATCCTTGAACTCGCGCTTGTCCCACACCTTCACGGCGCGGTTGTTGCGGTTCTTCTCCTGGCCGATGCGGACGCCTTCGGGATTGTAGCCGTGCGCGCCGAACGGCGAGGTGCCCGCGGTGCCGATCCACTTCGAGCCGCCCTGGTGCCGGCCCTTCTGCTCCTCGAGGCGCTTCTTCAGGGTCTCCATGAGCTTGTCCCAGCCCATGGCCTCGATCTGCTTCTTCTCTTCCTCGGAGAGGTATTTCTCGGCGAGCTTCTTCAGCCACTCCTCGGGGATCTCCGCCTTCTCCATGGCGTCGAGCAGGCTTTCGAGCCCCTTGAACACGGTGCCGAAGACGCGATCGAACTTGTCGAGATTGCGCTCGTCCTTCACCAGCGAGGTTCGCGACAGATAGTAGAAATTCTCGACCGAATAGTCGCTGAGGTCAGCGTCGAGCGCCTCCATCAGCGTGAGGTATTCGCGCAGCGTCACGGGGACCTGCGCATCGCGCAGAGACGTAAAGAATTGCAGGAACATGGGTGACAGATTGCCCGTCAGATGGCGAACGTCAAGGGGCGCAGCCCACCGCCAAGGTCTGGACCGAGAGGCTTTTTGCTCTAGAATTGCACCGGTTGAGGCTTGGTTTGGGGACGTTTTGCAATGGGTATTCTCGCGGCGCTGATCATTGGCGCGATCGCCGGCTGGCTTGCCGGCAAGATTGTCCACGGGGCGGGATTTGGACTGATCGGCAACATCGTCGTCGGCATCATCGGCGCCCTGGTGGCCGGCTGGGTGCTGCCCCAGTTGCACATCGAACTCGCGACCGGCACCATCGGCGCCATCGTGGATGCGACGATCGGCGCGGTGATTGTGCTGGTCATCCTTTCGCTGATAAGACGGGTCTGAAAGCCTGACCGAACCAGGAACGGCCGCCGCGCGCGGCCGTTCCCATATCGCGACCGGGGCCATGAAATTGGCAATGTCCGGGCCGGCGACAACAAGGACGCGCAATGAAATTTACCGGCACCAAGGACTATGTTGCGACCGACGATCTCAAGGTCGCCGTCAATGCCTCGATCGTGCTGGAGCGCCCGCTCCTCATCAAGGGCGAACCCGGCACCGGCAAGACCGTGCTGGCGGAGGAAGTGGCAAAGGCGCTGAACGCTCCGCTTTTGACCTGGCACATCAAGTCCACCACCAAGGCGCAGCAGGGCCTCTACGAATACGACGCGGTGTCGCGTCTGCGCGACAGCCAGCTCGGTGATGCCCGCGTGTCCGACATCAAGAACTACATCAAGCGCGGCAAGCTGTGGGAGGCCTTCACCGCCGAGCAGCGCCCGGTGCTCCTGATCGACGAGATCGACAAGGCCGACATCGAATTCCCGAACGATCTGCTGCTCGAGCTCGACCGCATGGAATTCCACGTCTACGAGACCGGCGAGACGATCAAGGCCAAGCAGCGCCCGATCATGATGATCACCTCCAACAACGAGAAGGAGCTGCCGGACGCGTTTCTCCGCCGCTGCTTCTTCCACTACATCAAGTTTCCCGACGCCGACACGATGGGCCGCATCGTCGACGTCCACTTCCCCGGTATCAAGAAGCGCCTGGTCGAGGAAGCACTGCGCATCTTCTTCGAGGTGCGCGAAGTGCCCGGCCTGAAGAAGAAGCCCTCGACGTCAGAGCTTCTGGATTGGTTGAAACTCCTGCTCAACGAAGACATGAGCGTCGAGCAATTGCGCGAACGCGACCCACGCAAGCTGATCCCGCCGCTGCACGGCGCGCTGCTCAAGAACGAGCAGGACGTGCACCTGTTCGAGCGGCTGGCGTTCTTGAGCCGAAGGGAAGTTTGAGGGCGCACAATTAGCCACGCTCTCGGTGTCGTCCTGGCGAAAGCCAGGACGACATTGAGGAAGCATTCACTCTCTCCACATCGTCATTGCGAGCGCAGCGAAGCAATCCAGAACCCCTCCGCGGAAAGACTCTGGATTGCTTCGCTGCGCTCGCAATGACGGAGCGAGAGGCAGCAGCCTCGCCCCTCCGCCACGTACTTTGAATCGCAGACACGCCCTCGCATCCTCGCGGCTGATCCCACCCGAGCTTTGCTTCATCTCTCGCACCCTCTGCAAACAGAGGGCGCAGGGAAGGCCGGGTGCCGGCTGGCACCCACGGTCCGCTGTGCGCGTGTAGCGCAATGAGAAATGCACAGCGGCATACAGGTGAAGCCGAACACACGGCCTTCCCTGCGCAGTGGCTTGACGGTTTATGCCGTGCTCTCCCGGGAGCCGAATTCCTTCTGGCCTCCCTCGCCCCGCGAATTGCCGATGTGGTTGATCCGGTTGGACGCTCCACATCTCCGCGAAGGCTTGACCGTAGCGACGACGGCCGGGACCACACGGTTTTGCCGTACGCGCGTTCATCGACGCCACAGGGTCCTTCGGCAGTGTGCACACGCGCCGAAGGAATGCCGGCCAGACGAACTTGACAGCGCCGTTCGTTCACACGCGGGTCTCGGGCTCACAGGGACTACCCGCCCTGCCCGCACCCCTCGCGCCAACGCTGCCGCGTCCACCGCAACCCGGCCCACGTTTCGAACGACAGGCGAGACGCCCCTCTTTCCTCGGGCCGGGCTGCTTCGGTTATGCCGCAATTCCGAATTTCGGTAAAGTGGAATATCTTTGCCGGAAGGGCTTGACGGGGCGCGGGGTGTTTTGTCCGACGGGCAACCTCAAACTCGCAGGATGGGTAGAGCGCCGCGAAACCCATCCCGCGAGGATCGGCTCACGCCACCGCCGCGTCCGGAATGCGCGCGGCTTCCATCGGGGCCTTGCCGCGGATCAGGTCCGAGGCGCGGTCGGCGATCATCATGGTGGATGCGTTGAGGTTCGCCGAGATCATGCGCGGCATCACCGAGGCGTCGATGACGCGCAGGCCCTCGAGGCCATGGACGCGGAGCTGGTCGTCGACCACGGCCCACGAACTATCCGCGGGTCCCATCCGGCAGGTGCAGCCGGGGTGGAAGGTGGTGGTGCCACGCTCGGTGGCGGCGGCCAGGAACTCGTCGTCGGTGTTGATATTCGGGCCGGGGAAATCCTCGTAGGCGTAGTAGGGCGACAGCGGCGCGGACTTCAGCAGGTTGCGCGCGAGCTTCATGCCGCCGACGATGACGCGGCGATCGAGCTCGGCGTCCAGGTAATTGGTCTGGATGATCGGGGGCGCGAACGGATCTGACGACCGGATGCGGACGTAACCGCGGCTCTCGGGGCGCTGCTGCCAGGACGCGACTGTCATGCCGGGCTCGTCCTCGAGCTGCCCCTGCACGCCTTCCTTGTAGGACGCCGGCGTAAAGGTGAGCTGGAGGTCGGAACTGTCCGCGCTCTCGCCGGAGTGCCAGAAGCAATAGACCATGGTCGGCGACAGCGACAGCAGGCCGCGACGCGTGGTCGCCCACTTCAGCGCCTCGATCCAAAGCGAGAAACCACGACGAAGCTCGTTGATGGTCTTGATGTCTTTTACGCGCGCCACCGTACGAGGAGCGTAGTGGTCCTGGAGGCCCTCGCCGACCGGCAGTGCGTGGCGCACCTGGATGCCGTGGGCGCTCAGCAGATCGGGCGAGCCGATGCCGGAGAGCTGCAGCAGTTGCGGCGAATTATAGGTGCCGCCGGAGAGGATGACTTCCTTGTTGGCGCGCACTTCGATCGGCGTGCCGCCACGGCCGCCCTTGGTGTAGCGCACGCCGACAGCGCGCTTGCCTTCGAAGATGATCTCGGTCGCGTGCGCATGCGTATGCACATGCACGTTCGGCCGCTTCATCGCGGGCTTGAGGAACGCTGTCGAGCCGGACACGCGCAGGCCCTTGTCGATGGTGCGCTGGCAGTAGGAGACGCCCTCCTGGATAGCGCCGTTGTAATCGGGATTGCGGGGAATGCCGAGCGAGACTGCACCTTCCATGAAGGCTTCGCAGAGCGGATCGCGCCAGTCCATCGTGGTGACGGTCAGCTTGCCGTCGCGTCCGCGAAAGGTGTTGTCGCCCTCGCCGACCCGCTTCTCGAGCCGCTTGAAGTAGGGCAGCACGTCGGCATAGCCCCAGCCGCGATTGCCCATCTGCGCCCAGGTATCGAAATCCATCCGCTGGCCGCGGTTGTAGATGTGGCCGTTGATCGAGGACGAACCGCCGAGCGTCTTGCCGCGCGGCGCGTAGATGCTGCGCCCGCCGGTGTAAGGCCCGACCTCCTGCTGGTAGGCCCAGTTGATGCTCTTCATATGGAAGGTCTTGATGAAACCCGCCGGCAGATGGATGTAGGGATGCCAGTCGCTCGGCCCCGCTTCAAGCACGCAGACGCTGGTGTTGGGATCTTCACTCAGCCGGCTGGTGAGAATGCAACCGGCGGAGCCTGCGCCGATGATCACGTAGTCAAATCTATCCATGGTGCCTCGGCCGCCTCAGCGCGGCTTGTCGTTGAGTTGATATTCGAGATGCGCCTTCACCGTCGGCCATTCGGCAGCGGTGATGCTGTACACGACGGTGTCGCGCAGTGTGCCGTTCGGCGCGACCTGGTGGCTGCGCAAGATGCCGTCCTGCTTGGCACCGAGGCGCTCGATGGCGCGGCGGCTCTGGTGGTTGAAGAAATGCGTGCGGAATTCCACAGCGATGCAGTTCAGCGTCTCGAAGGCGTGCCGAAGCAAGAGCAGCTTGCACTGCGTGTTGAGCGGACCACGCTGCGCGCTCTTGCCATACCAGGTCGAGCCGATCTCGACGCGGCGGTTGGCGGCATCGATGTTCATGTAGGTCGTCATGCCGACGATGTTGCCGCCGGCGTCGAACACGGTGAACGGCAGCATCGAGCCCGATGCCTGAAGGCCCAGGCGGCGGTCGATCTCCTTGGCCATGTTCTCCGGCAGCGGGATCGCCGTGTACCAGAGCTTCGAGAGTTCACCGTCCCTGACGGCCTCCGTCAGCCCCTGGAGTTGCCCCTTCGACAGCGGCTCGAGACGGGCATGCTGTCCGCGCAGGGTGATGGGATCAGGCCAGGGCATTGAGGTCTCTCTCCGATGTCATTTGCGAGCGAAGCGAAGCAATCCAGAATCATACCGAGGAAGCAGACCGGATTGCTTCGTCGCCAGCGCAAAATTGCTTCGCAGTTTTGTCGCGGGCTCCTCGCAATGACGGCTTGGCTCACTTGTTGAGAAAATTCAACGGCAAACCGCCGCGCGGCCAGTCCATGGCGACGAGTTCGCCCTTGCCCGACAGGGTGATGTAGGCGGTCTTCAGCTCGGGGTCGCCAAAGGCGATGTTGGTGGTGACGCGGTCGCCGGTCGGGACCTGCTCGACCAGGGTGCCGTCGGGCGCGATCACCGAGATGCAGCCGGAGACGAGGGTGGCGACGCAGACATTGCCGTTCGCCTCCACCGCGAGCGAGTCGAACATCTGGTAGCCGCCGAGACCGCAGATCGGCTTGCCGCGCTCGCCGCGATAGATCACGTCGCGTGGCTTCAGCGTGCCCGGCGCGGAGAGCTCATAGGCCCAGAGCCGTCCCGTGGGCGTCTCGGCGATGTAGACGGTGTTCTCGTCCGGCGAGAGGCCGATGCCGTTGGCCGGAAGGATGCCATGCACGACCTCGACGATCTCCTTCATGCCGGGCTTGAGGTAATACATGCCGCCGACATCCATCTCGCGCGCACGCCGCTTGCCGAGATCGGAGAACCAGAGGCCGCCGTGCTTGTCGAAGACGAGATCATTCGGCCCGCGCAGATCGTGCTCGCCGCATTTGGTCACGACGGTCTCGATCTTGCCCGATTGCAGATCGATGCGCTGGATCGAGCCGCCGAGATAATCCTCGGGCTGCGGGCCCGGCATGATCATGTTGCGGGTCGGAATCCAGGAGAAACCGCCGTTGTTGCAGATGTAGATTTTTCCGTCGGGCCCGAGCGCTGCGCCGTTCGGGCCGCCCGGCACTTTCGCGACGATCTCCTTGCGGCCATCGGGATAGACACGGGTCAGGCGCTGGCCGCGGATTTCCACCAGCACCACCGAACCGTCCGGCATCACGACCGGCCCTTCAGGAAATTCGAGGTCGGTGGCGAGAACGCGGACGTCAGACATTGGGGACCCTCCCGGCTACTTGTTATGGCTTGCGCGGGATGTCCGGCACGGGCCCCGCTGGCAAGTTTTGCCAGCGGTTATGACAAAGTAGGTCCCCGTTGCCAAGCAAGCGGGATGGTATGCCAGCGTTGCAGCGCAAAGCGCGACGAGGGTCATCGCGCTTTGCGATATCGTTTGAGCATGATCTTTCCGGAAAACCGCTTCGCACTTTTCCGGATCATGCTACTCCCTGACCGGTATCCAAATCTCGAAGCCGCCATTGCCGGTCACGGGATTGAAGTTTTCGTCATAGCGCTCGAAGTTGGGCGCATCGGCGGCCTTGAGGCCCGAGGCCGGCAGCCATTGATTCCAGATCGCGTTGACGGTGCGCCTGATAGAGGCGACGTGGTCGGTGTGGGCGAACACCGCGTAGCGTTGTTCGGGGATGCGGATGCGGCCGAAGCGGCGTGCGAGATCGGAGAAATCGGCGACCTCGACGCCGGCGATGTAATCGAAATTGCCGGAATCATCGCCGTTGCAACAAACGCCGTAGGCGACGTTGCCCATGCGCTCGGGGATGTCGGCGACCTCCTGGTGGAAGCGCTGCCACAGTCCCGGAATGGAAGCACCATTGTCGCAGGCGATGCGTTCGGCGAGACCGGCGATGAGGAAGGCCTTGGCAGTTTCGAAACGCGGGGCTTTGAGGTTGTCTGATATGGTGGAGTCCATGAGGATCGGCTCCTGAAGCTTGAGGTGACCGGTGCAAGTCGCGGCCCGGACCGCTTCGGGCGTTGTGCCAAATTGGTCGCGGAACGCGCGGGTGAATGCTTCGTGGGAGCCGTAATCCGCGTCCAGCGCCAGCGACAGAATGTCCGGCGCGCCCCTGGCAAGGCTGCGCGCCGCCTCGCTCAGCCGCCGCGCGCGGACGTAGCGCATCACCGGGAAACCGGTGGCTGCGGCAAACGCACGCACCATATGGAACCGCGACACGCCTGCCATCGCCGCAATCTCGTCGAGCGTCATCGGCTCGGCCAGATGGCTTTCGATATACCAGAGCGCGCGCTGGGCTGGATTCATGGGTTAGGACTCTCGTTCGAAGCATGGCGATGATGCGCTCGCCCACCCCGCCGCGCTTGATCGGCATTGCTGTCCGCGCATGAGGATAGTCCGGCAATAGCCACTGGCAACGCCCTTCTGTTCGCGGCTAAACTCGATGAAACCGCTCACAAGAAAGAGGAACTGCGTCATGGAAATCACCGATGTGCGGGCCCACCATATCCGCATCCCCTATGACGCCGGTGTTGCAAGCTTTCGCCAGGGCGCATCCGCCATCTCCGCGCTCGATATGGTGCTGGTCGAGGTCACGACCGATTCCGGACTGACCGGCTGGGGCGATGCCTTCGCCTATGTTTGTCCGCGTACCACGCGCAGTGCCGTCGAGGAGATGATCGCGCCGCAGGCCCGCGGGCTGAAGGTGCCCGATGCAGCGGGCATTCCCGCCGCCGTGGAGCAGATCCAGCGCAATCTGCATCTGTTCGGCCGCTACGGCATCACCATGTTTGCGATCTCGGGGCTCGACATCGCGCTATGGGATTTGGCCGCGAAGGTCGAGGGCGTACCGCTGCATCGTCTGCTCGGCGAGACCAGACGCGCCAAGATTCCCGCCTATGCGAGCCTGTTGCGGATCGGCTCGCCCGAGAACATCGCCGGCGAATGCAGGAAGGCGCTCGCGCTCGGCTATGGCGCGATCAAGCTGCACGAGACCACGACGCCCGCCGTGTTCGCCGCGCGCGAGGCAATCGGGGCCGACATTCCGCTGATGGTCGACATGAACTGCCCGCTGACCGGCGAGCAGGCGATCGCCTTCGCAAAAGCGTGCAAGGACGCGCAGCCGATGTTTCTGGAGGAGCCGGTCTGGCCGCCGGAAGATTTTGCTACGCTTGCCGACGTGCGCAGCAAGGGCGGGCTTGGTATTGCTGCCGGCGAGAATGCCTGCACCGAATATCAATTCCGCCAGATGATGGAAGCGGGTGCGGTCAGCCATGCGCAGCCGTCCGTGATCAAGGTTGGCGGCGTCACGGAATTCCTGAAGGTCGCACGGCTGGCCGATCAGCTCGGCGTGAAGATCGTCCCGCATTCTCCATACTTCGGTCCGGGCCTGCTGGCGACGCTGCATCTCCTGGCCGGCCGCGCCGACGGGCTGGTCGAGATGTTTTATCTCAGGCGCGAAGCCTGCCTCTGGGACGGCCGCGCCGACGTCGATGCCACCGGCCATGTCGCGGTGCCTACGGGACCGGGGCTCGGCTACGAGCCCGATCGCGACGTCATCGAGCGCTATCGCGTGGCGTGATCGCCGCTGCTATTTCGCGGCGTCCTTCGGCGGCGGCGCGTCCTGCTTCTTCTTCAGATCCTCCGCCTGCTTGGCCTGCGCCGCCTGGAGATCGCCGATCGTCTTCTGCAAACCGGCGAGCGTCACCTTCAGCGCGTCGACCTGACGGTTGGCGGCATCGATCTTCTGCTGGTGATCGAGATTGAGTTTTGTGATGGTCTTCTGGAGGAAATCGACATTGCTCTGGAGACAGCTGGTGCGCCGCTCCATGGTCTTCTCGACGGTGCAGATCTCGATGCCCGGCACGTCCTGCGCGCGCACGGGCGTATGCGCGACGAACGGTAACATAGCAAAACAGGCGACAGCGATCCGGCGCGGCATTCGGGTTCCTCATCAAATCGATCACGGCAATGTGCGCCGATTGCGCGCAGCCGCCAAAGGCTACCACACTCGCACCGCATTCTCGCGTTGAGGTTAGGCTGTTCCCTTGGACGGGGAGCAATAAACCGCGTGCGGGAAAAGTGGGCGCTCTTTCCGCGGCTTTGATTAGGGGAGATTTTTAGGATGGCAACGCGTGACAGACGTCTGGCGGATTTTGATGGCGCCGGCGAACCGCCACCCGGCCTGCCGGTCGAGGTTTTGTGTGAAGACCATAGCGGGACATATCAACTGCCGTTCGCCTGCCGCTATGTCGAGGGACGCTGGCAGAACCACGAGGCCGGCATCGCGGTGGAAGCCACCGTCATCGGCTGGCGCCGGCCGCGTGTGAAGCACTCGGCCTGAAGACTGCTTCTGTCCCAAAATGCAACGGGGCCGCGCCCTGCCTTAACGAACGGAACGCGGCCCGAACGAATCACGTCCGAATCAGCCGAATCGTCGCGTACGCGGCTGTTCACGGCTAGATGTCGACAAGCCGCTGCCCGCACCCACAAGATCTGCGCGAGCGCCGTCCGCCGCCTCGCCGGCTCCCGGCGCCAAAAGTTAATGGTGGCAAAGGCACGCTAGGCCGACCACTCCTCGCCCCAGACCTGCACGACATGGCCGGGCGAGACTTCGCGATACTGCCGCACTGGCGGCTGGTAATCAGGCGCGCGAACCGGGCTTCTGATCTCGTCGTTGGCGACCTCGCGCTTGGTGCCGCGGCGAGCCGGATCGGGCACGGGAACGGCGGCCATCAGCTTCCTCGTGTAGGGATGCTGCGGATTTCCGAACACGGACGCACGTGCGCCGATCTCGACGATCTCGCCCAGATACATCACCGCGACACGGTGGCTCATGCGCTCGACCGCCGCGATGTCGTGGGAAATGAAGAGATAGGCGAGCCCCATGCTGGCCTGGAGGTCGAGCATGAGATTGACGACCTGCGCCTTGACCGAGACGTCGAGCGCGGAGACGGCCTCGTCCGCGACGATCAGCTTCGGTCCGAGCGCGAGCGCCCGCGCGATGCAGATGCGCTGACGCTGGCCACCGGAGAATTCGTGCGGAAAACGCGCGGCCATGTCGACGGTGAGGCCGACACGAACCAGGAGATCGGCGACCTTGTCACGCGCCTGCGACGCCGTGGCGAGCCCGTTGGCGAGCAACGGCGCGGCGATCGCCGTGCCCACCGACATGCGCGGATTGAGGCTGGCAAACGGATCCTGAAACACGATCTGCATCTGCTTGCGGAAGTCGCGCAAGGTGCGGCCGTTCATGGCGAGCACATCCTGGCCGTCGATCAGGACGGTGCCGCTGTCAGGCTCGGTCAGCTTGAGGATGGAACGGCCCGTGGTCGACTTGCCGCAACCGGACTCACCGACCAGCGCCAGCGTCTCACCGGCACGCAAGGTGAAGGAGATGTTCTCGACCGCGTGAACGCGACCCGAGACCTTGCCGAACAGGCCCGAGCGGATCGGGAAGCGGGTGGTGAGATTTGAGACCTCCAACAACGGCCGCTCGGCGGTCGAAACCGTGTCAGGCGTTTCGGCCGGCTCGTCAGAAGTGCCCGTGACCTTGTCGACGATCGGAAACCGCATCGGACGCGAGCGACCGTCCATCGAGCCGAGGCGCGGCACGGCCGACAGCAGCGCGCGCGTGTAGGGATGCGAGGGTGCAGCGAAGATGCGCGCGGTCACGTCCGTCTCCACCGCCTGCCCGCCATACATCACGATGCTGCGGTCTGCGATCTCGGCGACCACGCCCATGTCGTGAGTGATGAAGAGGATCGACATCCCCTCCTCCCGCTGAAGCTCCTTCAGCAGCTCCAGGGTCTGGGCCTGGATGGTGACGTCGAGCGCGGTAGTCGGCTCGTCCGCGATCAAGAGCTTCGGCTTGCACGCCAGCGCCATCGCGATCATCACGCGCTGGCGCATGCCGCCGGAGAAGCGATGCGGATGCTCGTGGAAGCGCGATTCTGCGGCTGGAATACGAACACGGTCGAGCAGCCGGATGGTCTCGGCCTCGGCCGCCGCGCGCGACAAGCCGCGATGCTGGATCAGTGCCTCCGCAATCTGGAAACCGACGGTGAGCACCGGATTGAGGCTCGTCATCGGCTCCTGGAAGATCATCGCAACATCATTGCCGCGGATGTCCTTCATGCTCGCTTCGGGCAAGGTCAGCAGATCGCGGCCCGACAGCGTAATACGGCCCTCGATCCGGCCGGTCTCCTTTGGGATGAGACGCATGATCGAGAGCGCTGTGACGCTCTTGCCCGACCCGGACTCGCCCACAATCGCGACGGTCTCGCGCGGCGCGATGTCGAAAGAGACGTTGCGAACGACGGGAATCCATTGCCGCTCGCGCATGAACGACGTGGTGAGGCCCGAGACGGACAGCACGGGCGCCCGTGCTTCGACGATCACCTGGTCAGATCTGCTCGCGCCGCTGCTCATGCAAAGCCCTCAGTAACCGCGACGACGGTCGACCAGCCCCGGCAGCGCTTCGCCGCGGCGATGGCGCGCGATGACGTCGAGCACGAAATCGACGGCGGTGTCCGGACTCGTCATGCTGGCGTTGTGCGGGGTCAGCAGGATGCGTGGATGGCTCCAGAACGGATGGCCCTCAGGCAGCGGCTCGGGATCGGTGACGTCGAGAACCGCGCCTGACAGCGTGCCGCTGTCGAGCGCCGCGAGTAAGTCAGCTTCGACCAGATGCGGGCCGCGCCCGACATTGACGAGCCCCGCGCCGCGCGGCAGGCGCGCGAACAGATCGGCATTGAGGATGCCGCGGGTCTCGTCGGTCAGCGGCAACAGGCAGACGAGGATGTCGGCTTGCGCAAGGAATTCTGGCAACCCATCAGGACCAGCATAGCAGGTGACGCCCTCGATCTCGCGCGGTGAGCGATTCCACCCTGATCGCGGGAAGCCGAACGCCCCAAGGCGTTCAAGTACGGCCTGGCCGAGCTGACCGAGCCCCATCACGCCGACGCGGCGACGTTTGGCCGGCGTGATCCGGATCTCGCGCCAGACCTGCTCCCTCTGCTGGTTGATGAACTGCAGGAGGTCGCGATGCAGCCCGAGCACGGCCATGGTGACGTACTCCACCATGGTTTCGGCGATAGCGGGCTCCAGCATGCGCACCAGCGGAAGATGCACGGGCAGTTTGGTGGCGTCGAACTGATCAACACCCGCGCCGACCGAGAAGACCAGCTCGAGATTGGGAAAGCTCGTCGCGATATCGTCCGGCGGCACCCATGCCACGAGATAGCGGACGTCGGCGGGATCGCCGATGTCGGGCCAGAGCCGGAACGGCACATCAGGCGCGCGCTCCGCGAACAGGGTCGCCCATTCCGCGCCGCGCACCATGTTGGCTTTGTAGAGAACCGTCATGCGGCCCTCAGAACGGGCTGACCGGCGCGAGCCGCCGACCGTCGATCATGCGCTTGTGGCTGTAGGCGGCGGGATCGACCAGCGGTGTCGCACCGGTCACGATATCTGCGGCGAGCTTGCCGGCCGCAGGCCCGATGCCAAACCCGTGTCCGGAAAAGCCGGTCGCCAGGAAGAAGCCCGGCAACGCATCGACCGGCGAGATCACAGGGATCGTGTCCGGCGTGCAGTCGATGGTGCCGCCCCAGGCTTCCGCGATCTCGATGTCCTTCAATTCAGGGTTCGCCCTGATCAGCGAAGCCAGCGCGGCAGTGACCAGCGACATGTCGGGTTCGGGATCGCGCACGCGCTCGATCTCGAACGGCGATGGCTTATCCAGGCTCCAACTGGTCCCACGCATGATCTGGTCGAAGAACGACTTGCCGAACGACATCTTCAGACCGTTGCGGCGGTGCAGGTAAGTCGGCCAGAAGGTGCGCGCGTAGCGGAACAGATCGGGCGACAGCTCGACGGTGCCGCGGTTGCGCAGCGCCAGCGTGAATCCGCCGTCGAGGCGGCGGCGGATGCAGTAGAGATCGGTGCCGAGCGCGCCGGATGTGATCTCGGGCGCCGGCGTGGTCCGGCATGCCGTGGCGTTGACGAGACCGATCGGCAGCTCGATGCCGTGACGGCGACAGAACAGCGATGACCATGCGCCGCCCGACAGCAGCACGGCTTGCGTGCGGATGGCGCCTTTCTCGGTGACGACGGCGCTGACACGCCCGCCCTGCGTCTCCAGCCCGCGCGCGGCGCAGCCCTGGTGGATGGTGACGCCGTGCTTTCGTGCAGCAGCGGCCAGTGCAGGCACGGCCATCGACGGCTCGGCGCGTCCGTCGCTCGGCGTGTGCAGGCCGCCAACCCATCTGTCGGTATTCCCCGGCATGCGCTCGGCAACCTCGGCCGGCGTCAGCACGGTCGAATGGACCTGCATCTCGCGCGCCGTTGCGGCCCAGCGTTCCCAGCTCGCGAGCTCGTCCTTGCTCTTGGTCAGGAACAGCACGCCGGTGCGGCGGAAGCCGGCATCGACGCCGGCGTCGTTTTGCATGTCTTCCCACAACCGCAGCGCCTCGCGCGCGAGCGGGATCTCCTCACGCGCACGGCCCTGCTGGCGGCACCAGCCCCAATTGCGGCTCGACTGCTCGCCGCCGACATGGCCCTTTTCGACCAGCGCGACCGAAAGGCCCTTCTTGGCAAGATGATAGGCCGCGGAGACACCGATGACACCGCCGCCGATGACGACGACGTCCGCCTGTGCCGGCAGGCGTTCGTCGCTGTTTATACGGTTGAGCGGCGGGGACATGATGCACTCCTGAAGATCAATTCGGGTCTCGTCATGGGATGTTCATTCGCGGATCGAGCGCGTCGCGCAGGCCGTCACCGAGGAAATTGAAGCTGGTCACCGCCAGCGTGATGATGACGCCCGGCGCGATCGCGAGCCACGGCGCGCTGGTCAGATAGATCTGTGCGTTGTTGAGCATGTTGCCGAGGCTCGCGGCCGGCGGCTGGATGCCGTAGCCGAGATAGCTGAGATAGGATTCCAGCAGGATCGCATTGGCGACATTGAGCGTCGCTGCAACCATGATCGGCGCAACCGCATTGGGCACGAGCTCGCGGAACATGATTCGCAGGTTCGACGAGCCGAAGGCGAGCGCGGCCACCGCAAACTCGCGCTCCCGCAGCGAGCGCACCTGGGCCTCGACGACGCGCGCCACGCTCATCCAGGCGGTGGCCGCGATGAGCACCGTTGTGGTGACAAGGCCTGGCTCGGTGAGCGCCGCCAACGCAAGCAGCAGAAAGATGGTCGGAAAGCACAGCGCGGCATCGACGAGCCGCATCAGCACCGCGCCGACAACGCCGCCATAGAAGCCGGCAAAGGCGCCGACGACGATACCGACCGCCATCGCCATCACCATCGCGACGAAGCCGATCGACAGTGAGACGCGCGCGCCCATCATCAGCCGCGCCAGCACATCGCGGCCGAGTTCGTCGGTCCCGAGGACGTGCGCGCCCGAGAGCGGCGGCGCAAACCGCTTCATGATGTCGATATAGGTGTCGTCGAACGGCAAGAGATAAGGACCGAACGCCGAGCCGAGGACGAGGATCACAATGATCACCGCGCCAGCCAGCGCCAGGCGGTGCCGGCAGAAGCGTCTCCACGCGGCCTGGCCGGGGGCGGGCGAAGTGGTGGACAAGACTGCAGTCGCCATCGCTTCAGCCCACCCGAATGCGCGGATCGACGACGGCGTAGAGGATGTCGGCAATCAGCGAGCCGATCAGCACCATGATCGCCGAGAACATCAGAATGCCCATCACCACGGGATAGTCGCGATAGCCGATCGAATCGAGGAATAGGCGGCCCATGCCGGGCCAGGTGAACACGGTTTCAGCCACCAGCGCGCCGCCGAGCAGCGTCGGAAATTGCAGGCCCGCAACCGTGATCATCGGCAGAAGCGCGTTGCGCAAGGCATGCACGGTGAGGATGCGCCACTCCGGCAGGCCCTTGGCACGCGCGGTGCGGATGTAATCCTGGTTGATCACCTCGAGCATGGAGGAACGCATGAAGCGGCCCCACATCGCGGTCTCGACCAGCGCCAGCACCATCGCCGGCGCAATCAGATGATGCAGCAGGTCCAGGAAGGAGCCGTCGCCGACGGTTTCGCGATTTCCCGCCGGCAGCCAACCCAGCGTCACCGAGAACACGTAGATGGTGACGAGGCCGAACCAGAAGGTCGGGATCGACAGCGCGATCATGGCGCCGACGGTCGCAAGCGAGTCGAACAGCGAGTAGCGCCTCAGCGCGCCCAATATGCCGATCCAGCAGCCGAGCAGCACGGCGATGATGGTCGCCGTCGTCATCAGCTCCAGCGTCGCGCCGAGATGTGAGGAGATCACCGAGAGCACCGTCTCGCCGTCGCGATAGGACTTGCCCCAGTCGCCTTTCAACATGCGACCGAACCAGTCGAGATACTGGATCGGCAGCGGACGATCGAGCCCGAGCTGTCTGGTGACGCGATCGAGATCCTCCTGCGTCATCTGTGATGAGGCCGCGAATTGCGACAGCGGACCGCCTGGCGCCAGATGCAAGAGAGCGAAGCCGATCGCGGAGACGATCACCAGCAGCACCACCGCCTGCGCGAGCCTATTGGCGACGTAACGGGCCATCTCAGGCGACCCCGCCAGCCTCAGGCATCAGGCCCAGTACCATTCGCGGATATTCCAGCAATTGGTCGAGGTGTTGATGTTGGGGCGGAAGCCATGCAGCCCCTCCTTCACGCCCTCGGCGATAAAACCCTGGAACAGCGGCAGGATCGCGAGATCGTTGCGGATGAGCTTTTGAAGGTCACCGTAGGTGGTCTTGCGCTGCGCGAGGTCGAACTGCCTGGCGCCTTCGGCAAGGAGACGATCGGCCTCCGCGCTCTGGTATTGATAGGTGTTGTACCCGCGGCCGCCCTTGGCGGGAATCGCGCCGGAGCCGAATCGCGGTGTCACGTCGGGATCGCTGCCCAGCATGAAATTCACGCCCACGATCACCGAGTTGAACTTCGACTGCTGCCAGAAATCGCCCCAGATCACGGCAGCCGGCATGTTGTTGACGCGCATGGTCGCGCCGATCGCGCGCCAGTCCTGGATCAGGAGCTGCTGGGTCTGCTCGCGCACGGCATTGCCTGACGTCGTCGAATTGGTGAATTCGAGCTTCACGCCGCCCTTCTCGCGCATGCCCCCGGAGCCGCGCACCCAGCCGGCGGCATCGAGCAGCGCGTTGGCTTTGGTCGGATCGTATTTGTGCTGCGGGAGACCTTGCTGGAACGACCACGCCTCCTGCGGCACGAAACTCTCGGTCTGCGTCGGCAGTCCGTAGTTCAGCGCATCGATGATCGCCTGCTTGTTGATGGCGAGATAGAGCGCCTCGCGAACCGTGCGGTCGGCGAAGGGGCCGAACGCCAGATTGGGCGCGATGTGCTCCACCGACGACGTCGACGAGACGAAGATCTTGCGCGCCTTCAGCGTCTTCGCCTCCTGCACGAAATTCGGCAGGATGCCTTGCAGGCCGGTGTAATCGACCTGTCCGGTGCGGAACTGGGTGTAGAGGACGGTGAGATCAGGAATGTATTTGAAGACCACGCGTTCGACGTAGGGTCCCTTGCCGTGATAGCCGGCATAGGCGTTGAGCAGGATGTGGTCGCCGGGCACGCGCTCACCCCAGCGGAACGGTCCGGTGCCGACCGGCGCGTTGTGGAATGGCGACGAATTCGGATCGGAGACCTTCTCCAGAATGTGCTTGGGCACGATGAAGGTGAGCGACAGGATCGACATGTAGGGCGAATAGGGAGCTTCCATTCGCCAATGGATCTCGTCGGGCGCGACGACCGTGATGTCCTTGACCAAGCTGTGGCCAACGCGGTTGCGGACGCGGAAATCGGGATTGTTGATCAAGTCCAGCGAGAACTTGACGTCATCGGCCGTGAAGGCCGTGCCGTCGTGCCACTTCACGCCGCTGCGCAGCTTGATCTTCCAGGTCAGACCGTCGGCCGACAAGCCGCCATTCTCGACGGTCGGCACTTCCCGCGCGAGGTCGGGCACGAACTTGCCGTCGGGATCAATGAACCAGAGCGGCGAGAACACCTGCCACCAGACGCCCTGGTCGACCTCGATGCCGGGCATCAAGGGATGAAACACCGTCGGCTCCTGCGACAGCGCCGCGATCACCTGCCCGCGCGGCTTGTCCGGCGGGTTAGAGGGGCGTTCGGTCTGGGCGAGAGCGTTGCCTGAGAACGTCCATCCCGCGGCAGCGGCAGCGCCTGCGCCGAGTTGAAAGAATTGCCGGCGACTTGGAATGCCGAGATGATGCAATCCACCAACGCCGAATTTCCCGGTGCTGTCCGCCATGACCAGTCTCCGTTCCCGAACACGGCACCTCTCCCGCGCTCCCGAGACCCGGCAAAAGGACAGGAGTGGAATTTAGTGCTTCTATATTTTTCAGACAAAAGTTCATCATGACTAAATACAGCTGTCAATCGGGTTGCTAGGATGCGGAACCTTTTCACACCGCTGCCGGCGATTCCGGCGGCGAGGCAATGCACGGGAGAGCGACATGGATGGTCGCGGCGACACTGATAGTCCGAAGGACACCCCGGCCGTCGAGACGGACGACGCAGTCGACCAGCGCCTCGGCGAAACCGTTCGCCTGCTGCGCCAGCGCGCCGGTCTCTCGATCCAGGACGTCGCCAACAAGACCGGCCTCTCCAACGGGATGATCAGCCAGCTCGAGCGCGCGCGCGCGATGCCGTCGATCCGCACGCTGCGCCTGCTGAGCATCGCGCTCGAGGTGCCGATTTCCTATTTCTTCGAGACCAGCGATCCCGCCGCCGACGTGCAGCGCTACATCGTCCGCAAGAACAACAGGCGACTGCTGCGCCTCACCGCGAGCGGCGTCGTCAAGGAAGCGCTGACGCCGGATAGCAAGGGCCAGCTCGAACTCTACGAGCTCACGCTCAACCCCGGCGCCTCCTCCGGCACCGACTTCCTCCAGCACACCGGCGAGAAGGCAGGCTATATCCTCTCCGGCAGCCTGCGGCTGTGGCTCGACAACCAGGCCCATGTGCTGGAAGCCGGCGACAGCTTCCGCTTCCCAAGCATCGTGCCGCACATGTTCGACAACCCGACCCAGCAGACGGCGCGTGTGATCTGGGTCACGACGCTGCATCAGACCGATTCGCCGCCAGGTTGACCCTGTGGGGCACCTCGCCAAGGTACCGCCGGAAATTGCCCTCGACGACGCCGCAGGGAGTCTGTAGCTCACAGGGAGCCGGACTCATTCGACAGCGCGCTGGTTGGGCCGCTGATGATGTCGGTGGTGTGAGAGCATGAAACTCAGGGGGCTTCTGACATCAGCGATGGCCGCGCAGGTCGTCGTGACCGCCGTGGCCCTCCTCGTCTCCTATGCCGTGAGCGGACCCGATTTCGGCGTTGCCCAGGTCGTCGCCCTCATCGCCAGCACCGCCGTTGCAGTGCTGCTTGCGCGGCTCTGTGCAGGCCACGTCGCGACGTCAATGGACAAGCACATCGCCGCACGATTGGCCGAGCAGGCGCAGGCGCGCGCGGACAGCGCGCAGGTGACGCAAGCCGTCATCAAGACCGCACTCGACGCCTTCATGCAGACTGACGAACGCGGCATCGTGCTGGAGTGGAGCCCCCAGGCCGAAGCCCTGACCGGCTGGTCGCGGCCCGAGGCAATCGGCGCCGACGTCGTCGAGCTGCTCGTCGCCGAGCCGCTGCGAGCGGGCTTCAGGCAGCGCATGATGCGGCTGTTGCCGGAATTGTCCGGCACCCCGATCGGCATCCGCTTCGAGGCGAACCTCGTGCACCGCAACGGCGACGAGATCCTGGTCGAAGCGTCGAGCACCGCGCTCCGCATCGGAGGCCGCAGCGTCATCAACGTTTTCGTCAAGGACGTCACGCGGAAGCGCGCCGCCGAGGAGCAGTTGATTCAGTCCCAGAAGATGGAAGCGGTCGGCCAGCTCACCGGTGGCATCGCGCATGAATTCAACAACATGCTCACGGTGATCACGGGCACGATCGAGATCCTCGCCGACGCCGTGAAGGACAGCCCGCCGCTCGCCACCATCACCAGGCTGATCAGCGACGCGGCCGATCGCGGCGCGGCGCTGACCTCGAGCCTGCTGTCCTTTGCGCGCAAGCAGGCGCTGCAACCGGCCGAGATCGACGTCAACGATCTGCTCGAGGAGCTTTCCAGGCTGCTGCTGGCGACCTTCGAAAAAAAGATTGAGATCGTGCGGAAGTTCGACGGCAATATCTGGCTCGCCTTCGCCGACCGCGGGCAGCTCTCCTCGGCGCTGCTCAACCTCGCCATCAATGCCCGCGACGCCATGCCCGACGGGGGCCGCCTGATGCTGACGACGCGCAACGTCGTGTTCGGCGTGCGCGAGGCCGTGGCGGTCGGCGCCGGCTATGCCGGCGACTATGTCGAGATCGAGGTCGCCGACACCGGCACCGGCATTCCGCAGGCGATCGTCGAGCGCATCTTCGATCCGTTCTTCTCGACCAAGGACGTCGGCAAGGGCACCGGCCTCGGGCTCAGCATGGTGTTCGGCTTCGTCAAGCAGTCGGGCGGCGGCATCAAGGTCAAATCCGAAGAAGGCCGCGGCACTGTCTTCACGATCTATCTGCCGAAGGCCGAGACCAGCGCGCTTCGCCCTGCAAGCTATGATGCGCGCAAGATCGTGGGCGGGACCGAGACCATCCTCTGCGTCGAGGACGACCGCGACGTCCGCCAATACGTCACGGTTCAGCTCGCAAGCCTCGGCTACAAGGTCGTCCCCGCCGCCAACGCGACCGAAGCGCTCGCGATTGCGGCTGGAGGCACGCCGTTCGACCTGCTGTTCACCGATATCGTCATGGCTGGCGGCATCAACGGACGGGAGCTTGCCGACCAGATGGTGGCCGCGCGTCCCTCGCTTCGGGTGCTGTTCACGTCGGGCTACGCCCACGACTCCCAGCACGTGCCGGGAGGCGCCACCATGGGCGCGCCGCTATTGGCAAAACCCTACCGCAAGGCCGAGCTCGCACGCATGCTGCGCCGCTCGCTCGACACCGCCGTGGACGCCGCAGGCGACGCAATCCCGACACCCTATTCGGTGCAGGCCGAGCTCGAAGGCTTCTTGCGCAAACAGGCAAACGACGATCGCGAGAGCCGATGACCGGCTTCAGCTCATCCGCCGCCGCAGCGTGGCCGACGGCGTCTCGCCGAATTTATCGCGGTAGGCACCGGCCATGCGGCCAAGATGGGTGAAGCCGAGATCGAAAGCGATGTCGGTGATGGAGACGTCTGACGAGGCTTGCGCCAGCCGCGCGTTGAGGCTTGCAAGTCTCATGTCGAGCAGCATTTCCGAGATCGACACGCCGAAGTGACGGCGGAAACCGAGCTGAAGTGCGCGGATGCCGATGCCGGCCGCGCGGGCGAGCTCTACGAGGTCGAGCGGCTCATCGGCGTTATCGGAAAGATAGCCCCGCGCGGCGCGGAGTGCGCGCGGCAAACGCTCGGCGTGCCCCGAGAATGTCCTGATCGCATCCGACAGGTCATGCTGCTGGCCGTTGAGCAGACCATCGAGCAGCGCTTCACGCCGGTGGGCCATCGCGACCGGCGACATCCGCCCGGACGGCCCGAGACGCTCGGCGAACGTCATTAGCTCATCGAGCCGGGCTCGGAGACCGCGTCCGCCCGACGCGTTCAGGTCTATGACTGGATCGAACTCGACTGTGCCGACCGCCCGGCCCGATAGCGCCGCGGCCCGTTGCTCGACCATGCGGCGATCGAGCAGCAGGATGATCTGCGCACAATCGGCCCAGACCATCCGGGTCGGGATCGTGGGTGACAGCAGCGACGCAGTCCTGACTGGCTCGACATCGAATCCACTGGTGCCCGCCGAAATGTGAGCGGTGCCGGTGAGCGGAATCTGCACCAGGAAAAAGCGGTCGAGACAGCCGGGATCGATGCTGACCGTTCCGCCATAGCCGACGTAATTGATGGAAAAGCCGTCAAACGCCGCGCAATTGTGCCGGGCCGAAAATCCGGAAGCGCGAGCCTGCGCCGGCTTGAGATCATGCGGACAGAAGATGCGACCGACCTGCTCCGCCGCCTCATCGACGTCGTCAGTGGTGACACGGGCGAAGGCCGCAAGCCTTTCGGCTACGGGCGGTCCTGCACTCATTTCCAGCACGGCTGCGGACATCATCGACCACGCTTCGCGTCACGGAATTGCTTTAAGCCTATAATAGTTCGCAGGGCCCGAAAAGGGCCGTTCGCAAAATCGTCGTGCTGCATGGCAACAGCGACGGCGGATTCGTTTAGCGGATAGACAGCTGCCCGCGCGTGGCCGAAGCTCCATCCTCGCCGGAATCCAACAGGGAGGCGAGCTATGACTGCACTCGAAAAGGGCATTACCGCAAACGGCACAGGCTATGGCGGCAAGACCTGGAATATTCTGGGTCAGGTCTATTTCCCCAAGGCCGTCACCGAATCCACCTTCGCGTTCGAGACCAACAGCGATCCGGGCCAGTTCGTGCCGGTGCACATCCACCCGACCCAGGACGAGTTCATCCTGGTGCAGGAAGGCACGCTCGACCTCAAGCTCGACGGCAAATGGGTCAAGGCCCATGCCGGTGATCTCGTGCGCATGCCCCGCGGCATCCCGCACGGCTATTTCAACAAATCCGACAAGCCGTGCCGCGCGCTGTTCTGGGTCTCGCCGATGCAAAAGCTGGAGGCGCTGTTCAACCAGCTGCACAATCTGACCGACCCGGCCGAGGTTGTGCGCATCTCGGCGCTGCACGAGGTCGACTTCCTGCCGCCCGAGGCCAACGACTAGGCGCGCCCGCCTCCTCGTCCGCTTTCATCTGCTTGCCGCCCGCCGGCCGCGCCTTGCGGCCGAACGAGGTCGCTTGCGTGCAAAACACATCGATTGCGAGCCATCCCATGGTCAGCCCCAAGCATGTCTGCGTGATCGGCGCCGGCGTCTCCGGCCTCGCCACCGCAAAGGCGTTCTCCACCCGCGGCCACCGCGTCACCATCGTCGAGCGCAGCGCCGATCTCGGCGGCGTCTGGGAGCCGGCGCGCTCCTATCCAGAGGTGCAGACGCAAAGCCCCAAGGATCTCTACCGCTACACCGATCGCGCCATGCCTGATACCTATCCGGAATGGCCGACCGGGCCGCAGGTCCACGCCTATCTCGTCGACTACGCCAAAAGCTTCGGTCTCGACCGCATGCTGCGCCTCAACACTGCGGTCGCCGGCATGGCGCGGCGCACCGACGGCAAGCCCGGCTGGTCGCTCACCCTGAGCAGCAATGACGGCGCGGCGACGAACAAGGATTTCGATTTCGTCGCAGTTTGCACCGGGCAGTTCAACGAGCCGCGCGAGCTGCATTGCCGCGGCGAAGGCAGCTTTCTGGACCATGGCGGGCAGATCCTGCACTCGTCGAAATACGGCAATGCCACGCTCGCGAAAGGACGCCGCGTTGTGGTGCTCGGCGGTTCGAAATCTGCGACCGATATTGCCGTGAACGCGGTCAAGTCGGGCGCGCGCGAGGTCACCATCGTGATGCGCGAGCCGGTCTGGCGCATCCCCTATTTCATAGGCGGGCTCGTGAACTTCAAGCGCATCCTCTACATCCGTGCGCAGGAGGAGATGTTCCCGGGCTGGGGCATCGGGACGATGTCGCGATTCGCGTACCGCCTTGCCGCGCCGCTGATCTGGGCAAACTGGCGCGGGCTGGAGAGCCTGTTGAAGGCGCAACTCAAGCTCAGCAAGTGCAAGATGGTGCCGAAGGAGCGGATCGAGGATGGCGTCAACTGCTCGGTGCCGATCGCTACGCCAGGCTTCTATCCGATGGTCGCCGACGGCCGTATCAAGGCCGTGTTCGGCAGCTTCGATCATTATGAGGCCGACAACATCGTGATGACCGGCGGCGAGCGCGTCGGCGCCGACGTCGCCGTGCTGGCGATCGGCTACAAGCTCGGCGTGCCCTTCCTGCCGGGCGCCTATCAGCAAAAGCTGGTCGATACGGACGGGCAGTACCGGCTCTATCGCCTGATCGCCAACCCTGATCTGCCCGATCTCGGCTTCGTCGGCTTCAACTCGTCGTTCTGCACCGTGCTCTGCGCCGATCTCGCCGCGAACTGGCTGGTGCGCTATGCCGACGGGCAACTCAAGAATCAGCCGACCACGCAGCAGATGCGCGAGAACATCGAGATGATGCTGCACTTCAAGCGGGTCGAGCGGCCGGCCGCCGGCGTCTATGGCGGCCTGTGCGTCGCGCCGTATCACTACCGCCATTTCGACGAGCTGATGGCCGACATCGGTGCAAAGACTCAGAAGCGCGGCGGGCTCGCCGGACACTTCCAGCCGCCCGACGCGGATGCCTATGCCAAGTTCCTGACGTCGGCGCCGGAGTACCGGGCGGCTGGCTAGTTGGTGATGCGAGCCTCGGACACCGCATGATTGAACATCGCGTTCAGCGCCGCCGTGATGTCGGCCGGTGTGTTGGCGGTATAGAAGAAGCCCGGCGAGGCACAGTTCTGCAGGCTCGTCGGAATGTTCGGGATGTTCCAGTTGGCGTAATCGTCCTCGTCGCCGGCGAAGGACGTGTTGACGGGGTCGATCTTCTGGTAGGGAATGTAAAGCACTGAAATGATGATGCCGCGCTTCTTCAGCGGCGTGCAAGACGTGGTCGGATCGATCACGGTGGCGTGGTTGCTGCCGGACCAGGAACCGTTAGGAACGCCCTTGACCTGCGGATCCTGCGCGCCGTCGGTCACGAGGAAGACGTAGGGCAATGTGCTGGTTGTCGCGCTGCCGTCGCCGACGGTCTTGATCAGGTCGTTCACGTTCGACAGCGCCGTGTCGATATGGGTGCCGCCCGAACCGAGATCTGCATTGATGTTCGTGTCGAGCAGGGTCGCCAGATTCGCAGCCGCATAGTTGATGGTCGAAGGATTGGTCGTCGAACCGTTGATACTGCTGGTCAAGGCATAAGATGAATAGAGATAGCGGATGAAGGGGTAGAGACCGATGCGGAACTGGTTCGTCACCTTCGCGGTGTTGTTCGCGGTGATGAACAGCTGATTGACCGCATAGCCGACAGCATCGAGCCGCAACTGGATGCAGGAATCGGTCCCGTCCGTCGGGCAGTTCGCCACGGTCGCGAGATTCGAGTAGAGTGAGTTCGGCAGCCCGGAGACGATCGACGACGGCAACTGCACGCCCATGGGATTACTGGTCTTCTTGGTGAGAAGGCCCTTGTATCCGCTCTGACTGACCCGCGAGATGGCATAGCCGAGGCAGTAATTATTCGTTGGATAGCCTTGCGTGCCTGAATCCGTGCATGCGCTGTTCTGCGGCGAGAAATGGCAGGCCAGTGTGCAGCCGGTCGGATATTGCCGGTAATTGTCGGGATTGATCGACTGCATGCGCTGAGCTTCCGCGGTGGTCGACGGCAAGCCCATCGAACCCGAGACATCCAGCGTCAGATAGAAATCGAGATACAGCGGCAGGGTCGTCGACGACGACGAGGTGCCGGTCACGGTGAGCTTCTTGTAACCGAGAATCTGCATGAAGGTGACCGGCACATCCGCGCTGAACTGCACGGACGAGGTCATCCTGGATACGGTCTTGGTGACCGTGCTCGTCTCGCTCAGATTGGTGAAGCTGCTGGCAAACGCCGAAGCATTTCCGCTGAAGATGTTGTTGGCCTCCGCGACGCCGGCAGCAACCGATCCGTTCGACGTCATCGACATCGCCGCCTTGTAGCCGGCCGAGTTCACGGAGATCGAGGCGACGCTCGCGGAATCCGCTGCCCCCTGCAGCTTGGCCTTGATGCGCGTCGCCATGCTGTAGTCGACGGCGCATCCGATCGACGTGATGATCGGCACGAGTGCGATCGCGAATGTGACGGCGACGTTGGCCCTGGAGTCGCGCCTCAGTCGCGAGACGAGCCGGCCAATGCGATGGATGATTGCCAAATCCGGCATAGTCAAGCCTTCGAAAGTTATGGCTGAGAAGAACTGAGAGCACGCCAAGAAGGGACCGGCGCCGGGACCAACGCTCAGCCAAGAAGAGCGACCTCGCGCGAAGCCTCGCATCGCCCCCCCGGCAAGAGCCGCACATAGTGCTGATGCGAAGCTACTGAAACGTAAAAGCGCCTCGTCATCTTCCTGTAAGCCATCCGTTATTCTACGGAGATTCAGGACGGAGCTTCCTCGACCGCGACCCCGCAGATGCTTACGATCTGCACAGCCGCCGAATCGACAGATGACGGGAACCCTGCGATGCGACCACGACGTCACGCCACTGCGGCCCTCTCGGCACTTGCCTTGCTCCTCGCAATACCGGCCGCGAGCCGGGCGCAGACACTCACGCCGGTGCAATCGGACGCGCAAGCCGCCTACGATCGCGCGCTCGGCGATTTCAAATCGATCCTCGCCGAGCGGCGTCGCCAGATCGAGGCGAAGCAGCCGCTGCCGAACCTGCCGGGCCAGGCGCTTTATCTGGCGCGCGTCGCGGTGATCAGCACCTACAAGGATCTCACCGACGCGATGCCCTCGCGGATCGGGAAGCCGAACAAGTTCGGGATTCCGCCGGCCTATTTCGATGCCGCGATCGAGCCGCTGGTCGATGAATATGCCGACGTCTTCGAGATCATGGAGGCCCCGCCCGCAGGCGCACAGAATTCGGCGACGCCGTTCAAGGACGTCGTCGATCTCGGCGCCGCGATTGCGCGGGCCAAAGGGCTTTCACCCGCTGACGCCAACGCCGCAGGCCTCATCAGCCTGGGGCTGTTCTATGCGGAGACGAACGGCAAGCAGAACGTCCGCAACGCGCGCTCGAACACTTACATGGGCAGCTTTCAGACCGGCCCGTCCGAGGATCGCAACGGCCAGCGGAAATGGGAGGCGATCAAGGGTACGATCGCGAGCGCCGATCCCGCATTGAACACACGCGACGACAAGGAAGAGGCGCGGTCCCGCGGCACCGATCGCCGCTTCAATCACTGGACCAACGTGCGCGACGGCCTCATGAACGCGCATGCGGAACTGTTTGCCGAGATCCCGGCCATCGTGAAGACGCTGCCGGATCCGATCGACCAGATGAAGCTGTTCGAGTTGATCCAGATCATTCCGACGCCGACCCGCTCGGCCCTCAAATCGGGCGACCTGCTGAACTACCGGGTATCCAGCCCCACCATCATGAAGCATTTGCGCAACAACAGCATCCTTGCCTTCGGCAAGGCAGACCGGGCGCGAAGCTCGGCCAGCTTCCGCGAGATTCTCGGCGCGATGTGGCTGTTCAAGCGCAAGTTCGACAAGGCGATGGTCAAATACGCGGAGATCAAGCCGCGCTAGAGGTGCCCGCTAGTTCTCGAGCTTGTGGCCGTCCGTCAGCGTCTTCAGGAAGGCGATGATGTCGGCCTCGTCTTGCTCCGTCATCGCCGGCTTGTCGCCGGGGTGACGATCGAAAGGCGGATCGGTGACGTCGACATTGGCGTGATATTTTGCGGGCAGGTCGTCGTATTTCCGTACCGTACCGTCGGCGGTGTGCGGGAACACCTTTTCCGGATTGGTGTCGCGGAAATTGTAGAAATCGAGCACCTCTTCGAGGGATTTGAAGACGCCGTTGTGGAAGAATGCGTGACGCGTTGCGGTGTTGCGCAACGTCGGTGTCAGGAACATGCCGCAATATTGCGTCTGCTCGGGAATGTCGGTGCGATGCGGACCGCAGACGCCGAGATCGAAATCGCCGGGATCCTTGTTGCCGACAAGCGCGGCGTTGCGCGGCGCGCCGAGCGCTTCATATTGATGATCGGTGAACATCGGCGGCAAGCCGTCGCGGGTCGGCGCGGAGGTGTGGCAGCCGGCGCAATTGGCCTTGTCAGGATCGTTGAACAATTGCAGGCCGCGCAATTCGCTCTCCGACAGCCGCGCCTTGCCTTCGAGCCAGTAATCATACTTGCTGGTGTAGGGATGAAAACTCGGCTCTTCGACCTGATAGCGCGCCACCGCGAACATCGCTTCCGCGATCAATAGCCGCTGGTTTTTCAGCACGCCCGCGCCGAACAGTTCGACGAAACGGTTGGCATAGTGCGCGCGGCGCAGCTTGTCCGCGACGATCTCCGCGCTGCCGCCGTCCATCTCGTTGGGATCGAGCAGCGGGAACAGCGCCTGGTCCTGAAGCGTGTCGGCGCGGCCGTCCCAGAACAGGCCGCCCTGCGGTACGATGTTCGCCGACGCACCGGTGCCACCGGCAATCTTGGTCTTACGCACGGTCTGCTGGCCGAGCGCAGCCATCTGCGCAAGGTCGATGATGTTGTCGTCATCGCCCTTGTCCGGACCGATGCTGAAATTCGGCTGGCGATCGAGATAGGTCAGCGACGGCACTGCGCGTGCGCCTTGCCGCGACAGGTTGGCGCCACCGAGCATCACCGGTCCGTCGTTGGGCGGGCCGTAGGCGTGATCCGGACTGTGGCAGGACGCGCAGGAGAGCGAACCTGATGACGACAGCGAGGCGTCGTAGAAGATGTCCTTGCCGAGCAACGCCATCGCAGAGAGCGGCGCGACGGGCGGACGCATGAGGCGAACCGGGTTCCGGTTCACGCCCACCGGGCTCACCTCTGCAAATCCCTGCGTCTCGGCTGCAAAGACGGCGCCGGCCAGCGAGAGCAGGCCGGCGCCGAAGAGCCACAAAGTGCGGCTGCGCATTTACAGTGTCCCGTTGGACTAGTGGTGGTGATGATGTTCGTCCGGCGGGCTGACGACGACCGTACCGGCGGTCGGATCGAGGAACAGCGCGTCGGTGCGGAAGTCATGGCTGTGATCGTGCTCGAAGTCGAACAGATCCATGATCGATCCCGAGGAGGCATCGAACGAGCCGCCGCCGAGACGCTTTCCGTGCAGCCAGTTGTCCTCGATGAAGCGAACCACCGAAGCCTGGGTCGAGTAGGTGTGGCTGACATAGTTGGTCTTGGCGTAGGGCGAGACCACGATCAGGGGAACGCGAGTGCCCGGACCGCAGCGGCCGTTCACCGGCTTGCCACTGAGGCCTTTCGGCGCCGGCTGCTTGGTCGGGCCGAGACCGCACAGGCCGGGACCGTTGACCTGATCGGCGGTCGCGTCATACGAGGCATTCTTCGGCGCAACGTACTGGTGATCGTACCAACCGTCGGAATCGTCATAGGTGATGATGACGGCGGTCTCGCGCCATTCCGGCTGCTTCTGGAGGAAGTTGATCAGCTCGACATTGCCGGCCTGTTCGTCGAGCGGGTCGGAGTTGCCGGCGTGACCGTCCTGGAAGGCCGGCATCTTGACGTAGGAGACAGCCGGGAAATTGCCGGCCTTGATCGCGGCATAAAGGTCTTCGAGATCGTAGTTGTGGTTGGCCGGATCGACCTTGCCGTTGAAGTCATGCGTATGGCCGATCGCCTCGACCGAGCTCGGCCGTGCGTGGGTCGGGTTGGCTGTGGACGCGTGATACTGGAAGAAGGCGTGGTGCGGGATGTAGTCGACGATCGTGCCGTTGACGTTGCTCGAGAACGTGCTGCGGCCGCAGCCGGTGGTGCCGTTGGCGTTCTTGAGGGTGAGGTCGAAGCCACCCATGAAGCTGCCCCAGCTGATACGCTCGGCGGTGAGCAGGTCGCCGATGTTCTTGCCGCCCATCAGCATGGTGCTGGTCGTGCTCGAGCAGGCATCGTTGCCCGGATCGGTGTCGCCAGTCAGCGTCAGACCGCCCTGGCCGTCGGCGATCGAGGCCGTCGTGCCGATGACCGGCTGCACGCCGTTGGTCTGGCCACCGACGACTTCGAGCATGCCCGGCGTCGACGGACCGAAGGTGTCGGTCCAGTTGTTGTCGCTCATCGAGAAGTGCTGCGCGTAATTCCAGAGAGCGGTGACGGTGTTGCCGTCGAAATAGCCCATCACCTGGCCGTTGGTGCCGAAAGCGCCGGCGCCGCCGGCGGTGCCGCGGCCGGTGAATTTCGGGAACAGGTCATCCTTGCCGTTGTCGACGGCCTGCTGCTCGGGCGTATAGGAATGGTTCTGCGAGCGCGTGTTGGCCTGGGTGCGGTCGAGGCGGAACGGGTCCGTCGCGCCGGTGCCGTTGGCCGGAGTGTTGTTGGGGTTGTTCAGCAGCAGATTGGCATTGGCGAGATTGTTGACCTTCGGCGTATGCGGCTTCGGCACGAAGGGGATCGAGCCCGAGGGATTGGCCGCGTTCGGATAGGTCGCGAAATAATGGTCGAACGAGCGATTCTCGTTGAAGATGATCACGAGATGCTTGATCGGCGTTTCCGTATGAATCTCATGCGGATGGCGATGATGTTCGTCCCTGTTGCCGCTATGGTCGCGATCGCGACCGAAATCGTCTGCGAAAACGGGAATGCTGCACGCAAGGGTGGTCGCGGCCGCGAAAACCGCAGCCGTCGTCAAAAATCTGGATTTCATTTTTGTTTGCCCCGAAGGATTGACCCGGCGACCCTAGCGATCACGGGTGACAGAGCTGTGTCAGTTTGACGCAAGAGACACTTTGCGCGGTTGTCGGGAAAAAGTATTTTCAGCCACGCCTCACCTAAGGCGCCTCGAAACCCAACAGCAGACGACCATCAATGACAGCGAATGCTCATCGGTCGAGCGAGGTCAGGAACTGGTCGGCGACCGCGCGCCACCGTTCGGGATAGAGCCGCAGCAAATGGCCGTCGCCGGGCACGCCATGCAGCAGCTCGAAGCGAGCATTGCCGCCGGCAGCGGCGAACGCCTGCCGATATTCGCGGATCAGATCTTCCTTGTAGAGGCGATCGTTGTCGGCATAGAGCCAGAGTTGCTTGACCTTGTCGCCTGCGCCGCGGCCAGCATTTGCATAATAGGGCGTGGTCACCGGTCCGTACGGGTACCAACCGCCGCTGAAATTCACCACGCCCATCACCTCGCCGGGCTTGAGGCCGGCATAGTGCATGGCGAGGAAGCCGCCGCGCGACTGGCCCGCGAGCAGCACCTTGCCCGGTTTGACGCCAGGCAGCGTGCGGCCATAGGCGATCGCGGAATCGAGGTCCTCGACGGCCTCGGCGACACCTGAGGAGACATCGATCAGGCTGCCGTCGTACTCGCGCCCGAAAGTTTCCTCACCATTGATGCCCTCGGAGCTGCCGCGGCCGCGGCGCATCAGCGCCAACACCGCAAATCCATTGTCACGCAACCAATGCGCCTCGGTCGAGAACGACCAGGACCTGAGTTGATTGCGGCCGATGTCGGACCCGTGGGTGAAGATCGCGAGCGGCGCCGGCCCCTGCCCTGACGGCGGATAGAACGTGCCCTCGAGCGTGATCGGTCGTGCGCCATCAGGCGTGCGACCCGTAAGGTGCGGAATCCGGACGCGCTCGCCGGGCCACGGCCAATCGACCGGCCGCTCTCCCGCAGCCAGGCGCGCCGGATCGACGCGGACCAGCGCCCCCGAGCTGACGGCGCCATTCTTGAGCGTCGCAGTCATGTACAACCGGTCCGGGCCGTCGAAGGCATAACGGAAGATGCGAAACCCCGTCATGGTCAGCACGCCATCGACGATCGTCGCCTGATCACGCCACCATTCGCGATTCATGCCGTTGAAGGCCGAGTCCGACCGAGCGAAGACGAGGTCGGCATGACCATCGGCTTTGACGCGCTCGACGACAAGAATGTGCCTGTCGTCCTGCCAGGTCCCGATCCACGCGCCCTGGAAGCGCGCGATCTCGGGCGGCACATCGGACGCCGGCGGCTCCATGTCGAACCGGGGCGGCAACGGGACGATGGATTCGGGGTCGACCGTCAGCTGTGCCTGGGCGCTCTGCATCATCAAGACCAGCAACAATGTAGCGGTTGCAATCCAACGTCCAAGCATGTGCGCCCAGTCGAAATCCGATATGGCCGGCGAAGGACGAACCTATTCGGTGCGGATCGGCGCGTCCTTCAGCCCGTTGGTATCATAGGCTTTTCGCAAGGTGCCGTTCGTCACGGCCTCGGTCATGAACCTGGTAGCGAGCGTCAGGGCCTGGCTGTGGCCGAGCGGGACGGCAACGGCCGTCACCGTCTTCTTGAATGTCTCGTCCAGCACCCTGGTCCCCGGAATCTTCTGCGCCATCTTGTTGAGCTGATCGCGCGACAACGCGAAGGCGTCGATCTCGCCACTCTTCAGGAGGCCGAAGATTTCATCGTAGGTCTGATAGCCCGTGACCTCGGCGTTCTTCAAATGCGCAACAGCGCCGCGCATCGTGGTCGTGGCGTTCACGGCCGCGACTTTGATGCCGGGCTGGTCGAGCGTCGCAAAATTGGTGACGCTCGAACCCGCCTTGACGATGTAGGTGGCGTCGGCGACCTCGTAGATCGGGCCGAACATCATTTTCGTCTCGCGCTCGGGATCTTTCGGCAACCAGGTGACGTCCCACGCGCCTTTGCTCGCCGCGTCGGTAATCTGTCCGGAATTCTGGTACACGATGTAATCTACGGGGACGCCGAGCTGAGCGGCCAGCTCCTTGCCGAGGTCGACGGGGACGCCGGCATAGCCGGCCTCGGTCTTGGTCGACCAGAACGCACCGCCCGCCGGGCTGATCGCGATCGCGACCCGCAGCTTGCCGGTCGGGGCGATCTCGTTTTTCAGGCCATCGGCTAGCGCGGGCATGGCAACCACAGCAGCGAGAGCGAAGCCGGCGCAGGCCGACCAGAGTAGCGTTGGCATGTCATTGTCTCCTCGCGTTTCTTCTTGTGTTGTCCGATTGCCTGAAGTCGGTCCTCGCGCCGGTCGCGCAGCCTTTGACACAATTCTGGTCGATCGTGCACCCGGTGAAAAGCGATTTGTCGTGACAAAACTGTAAGGCCACGCCGCTGTTTGCAGTGCAAGGGCCGCGACTGCCATGGCTATGGTGTTCCAAGGCCAATCATTTGTTGCTAGCCTGCGGCAACGACGGACAATCATCGGGGGCAACCGAATGACCTCAGCGTATCCCGCTCATCCCGCACAATTTTATCGTGCGTGGCGGCATATCGGGCGGGCCGCGGCCGCCACGGCCGCAGTGATTGCGCTGGCCGGCTGCGAGGAGAAGAACACGTTCGTGGCGCCGCCGCCGCCCAAGGTGGATGTTGCCACACCATTGCAGCGCCCGATCACGCGTTATGTCGAGGCGACCGGTAACACCGCTCCGATCAAGAGCGTCGATCTCGTCGCGCGCGTGCAGGGGTTTCTGCAAACGATCGACTACACCGACGGCAGCTTCGTCAAGCAGGGCACCCAGCTGTTCACGATCGAGCCCGAGACCTACAAGCTCAAGCTCGACCAGGCGCGGGCCGCCGAGACCGGCGCACAGGCTTCGGTCAAGCAGGCGGAGGCCGACTACAAGCGGCAAGTCGATCTGGTGCAGCGGCAGGCGGTCTCGCAGGCGACGCTGGACACCTCGACATCGACCCGCGACAACGCGCAGGCCACTCTCCAGCAGGCCCAGGCCAACACCAGGCTCGCCGACGTGAACTACGGCTACACCAAGGTGACCGCGCCGTTCGACGGCATCGTCAGCGCGCACATGGTCTCGGTCGGCGAGCTCGTCGGCGTTTCCTCCCCGACGCAACTCGCCACCATCGTCGCGATGGACCCGATTTATGTGAATTTCACCGTCAACGAGCAGGACGTCCTGCGCATCCGCGCCGAAGCACAACGCCGCGGGATGACCGCCACCGATCTCAAGCAGCTCCCGATCGAAATCGGCCTGCAGACCGAAACCGGTTATCCTCATGAGGGCAAGCTCGACTACGTCGCGCCGACCCTCAATTCATCGACGGGCACGCTCGCCGTCCGCGGCGTCGTCCCCAACGACAAGCGGGTGCTGCTCCCCGGCTATTTCGTTCGCGTCCGCGTGCCCTTCACCCAGGAGAAGGACGCCCTCCTCGTCCCTGATACGGCCCTCGGCAGCGACCAGGGCGGCCGCTACCTGCTGGTGGCCAACAAGGACGATGTCGTCGAGCAGCGCAAGGTGCAGATTGGCCCGACCGACAACGGCCTGCGCGTGATCGAAAACGGCCTGAAGCCTGACGACCGCGTTGTCACGTCGGGGCTACTGCGCGTGATTCCGGGCCAGAAGATCGACCCGCAGCAGACCAAGCTCGAGCAACCGCAGGCCTCGAACAAGTAAGGGGTCGCGGATCATGATCTCGAAATTCTTCATCGAGCGGCCGGTCCTCTCGAACGTCATCGCACTGCTGATGATCCTGATCGGCGGCGTCGCACTATTCAACCTCGCAGTCGCGCAATATCCTGACGTCGTTCCGCCGACCGTGCAGGTGACGACGCGCTATCCCGGCGCCAGCGCCAGGACCGTGATCGACACCGTGGCACTGCCGATCGAGCAGCAGGTCAACGGTGTCGAGGACATGCTTTACATGCAGTCCTACAGCGGCTCCGACGGCACCTATACGCTGACGGTGACTTTCAAGATCGGCACCGATCTCAACTTCGCGCAGGTGCTGGTGCAGAACCGCGTCTCCAGCGCGCTGTCGCAATTGCCGCAATCCGTGCAGAACCAGGGCGTCACGGTCCAGAAGAAATCGACCTCGATCCTGCTGTTCGTCACGCTGACCTCTCCGGACAAGAAATTCGACAGCCTTTACTTGAGCAACTACGCCACGATCAACATCCGTGACGAGCTCTCGCGACTGCCCGGCGTCGGCAACGTCACGGTGTTCGGCGCCGGCCAGTATTCGATGCGCGTCTGGCTTGATCCGAACAAGCTGCAGGTGCGTGGCCTGGTGCCACAGGACGTCATCAACGCGATCCAGCAACAGAGCCAGCAGGTCTCGGCCGGACAGGTCGGCGCGCCGCCGACGCCGCCGGGACAGGCGTTCCAGTATACGCTCAACGTCAACGGCCGGCTCGACGACACCAGCCAGTTCGAAAACATCATCGTCAAGTCGGGCACCAGCGGCGATGTCACGCGCGTGCGCGACGTCGGATCGGTCGAGCTTGGCGCGCAGACCTACAGCCAGATCTTCTCGCTCAACAAGCAGCCGGCCACCGGCATCGGCGTGTTCCAGTCGCCCGGCGCCAACGCGCTCGAGGTCGAGAAAGCCGTCGAGAGGAAGATGGTGGAGCTCGCCAAGCGCTTTCCGGAAGGAATCAAATACGACACGCCGTTCGACACCACCAAGTTCGTGAACGCCTCGGTGCACGAGGTCTACATGACCCTGATCGAGGCCGGCCTGCTGGTGCTGGTCGTGATCCTGGTGTTCTTGCAGGACTGGCGCGCGATGCTGGTGCCCGCGACCACGGTGCCTGTCACCATCATCGGCGCGTTCGCGGCGATGGCGGCGCTCGGCTTCACCGTCAATATGTCGACGCTGTTTGCGATCGTGCTCGCGATCGGCATCGTCGTCGACGACGCCATCGTCGTGGTGGAAGGTGCAGCCCACAACATCGAGAAGGGCATGAACGGCCACGATGCCGCGATCAGCGCGATGGACCAGCTGTTCGCGCCGATCGTCGGCATCACGCTGGTGCTGATCTCGGTGTTCTTGCCGGCCTCGTTCCTCGCCGGCCTCACCGGCCGCATCTATTCGCAATTCGCGCTGGTGATTGCGGCAACCGCGCTGCTGTCCGCCATCAACGCCGCAACGCTGAAGCCGACGCAATGCGCATTATGGCTGCGGCCGACGGTGCCGCCGGAGCAGCGCAACTTCTTCTACCGCGGTTTCAACGCGGTATACGATCGAGTCGAACGCGGTTATACGCGGCTCATCACCTTCCTGTGCCGGCACGGGACGATCTCGGTCGCGTTCGCGCTTGTCGTGATCGGGTGCAGCGGCTACGGCCTGTCGCGGGTACCGACCGGCTTCCTGCCGATCGAGGACCAGGGCTATCTGATCGCGGCCGTGCAATTGCCCGACGGCGCCTCGCTGGAGCGGACCCAGAAGGTGCTCGACAGGGCCGCCGACATCATCAAGGACACACCCGGCGTCCAGCAGGTCATCACCATCGCCGGCATCTCCGCCCTCGACAACAGCGCCAGCCTTGCCAATGCTGGCGTTGCCTACATCATCCTGAAGGACTGGGAGGCGCGCGGCAAAGGCGAAGACCTGCGCTCGCTGGTCTATGGCCTCAACGACAAGGTCGCTGATATCATGGAGGCACGCACGCTGGTGCTGCCGCCGCCGCCCATTCAGGGCATCGGCAACGCCGCCGGCTTCTCGATGCAGGTCGAGCTGCGCGACGGCAATAACGATTTCGCAAAACTCCAGGCGATCACCTCCGCGATGGTCAGCAACGGCCAGAGCCAGAGCGCGCTGCAGCGCGTGCAGTCGTCGTTCCGCTCGTCGGTGCCCCAGTTCGACATCGAGATCGACCGCATCAAGACCCAGACGCTGCATGTGACGACCGACCAGGTATTCGCGGCGCTGTCGACCTATCTCGGCTCGTCCTACGTCAACCAGTTCAACAAGTTCGGCCGCGTCTTCCAGGTCTACACCCAGGCCGATCCCGCCTTCCGCGTCACCGAACGCGACATCGCCAATATGCAGGTGCGCAACTCGAACGGCGACATGATCCCGATCGGCACGGTCGCCACGATCACGCCGGCCACCGGGCCGTCGCTGATCAGCCTCTACAATCTCTATCCGTCGTCGACCGTCATCGGCCTCCCCGCGCAGGGCTACTCGTCCGGCCAGTCGCTCAAGCTGATGGAAGACATCGCCGACAAGACGCTGCCGCCGGGCACGGGGTATGAATGGACCGCGATGTCGTATCAGGAGAAGGCAGTCTCGAACCAGATCTACTGGGTATTCGGGCTCGCGATGCTGCTGGTCTATCTCGTGCTCGCCGGCCAGTACGAGAGCTGGTACGCGCCGATCTCGGTGATCCTCGCGGTGCCGCTGTCGCTGCTGGGGCCGATGCTGATCCTCTCGGGGCTGAAGATCGACAACAACCTCTATTGCCAGATCGGCCTGATCCTCCTGATCGCGCTGTCGGCCAAGAACGCGATCCTGATCGTCGAGGTCGGGCTTGAGCTGCATAACCGCGACGGCAAGCCGGTGCTGGAAAGTGCGATCGAGGCGGCACGCGCCCGCTTCCGCCCGATCCTGATGACGTCGTTCGCTTTCATCCTCGGCGTGGTGCCGCTGGTGCTTGCGACCGGCGCCGGCGCCAGCGCGCGCAAGTCGATCGGCATCACGGTCTTCTCGGGCATGCTGGCCTCGACCTGCCTCGCGGTGCTGTTCGTGCCGGCCTTCTTCGTGGTGGTGCAGCGCTTCGAGAACTGGCGCGCGTCGAAGAAGGCGCCGAAGGCACAGCCGGCCGCGGAGGTGAAGCACTAGGCTTTCTCGCTCGGCGCCTGCCGCGCTTCGCCGCTGGAGACCAGCAGCACCGAGACCTTCGACTGCCGCAGCACCGCGTCGGCGACGCCGCCGAAGGAGAGATGGTCGCCCTGGATGCGGTCGACGCCGATGACGACGAGATCGACATCGGTGGTATCGATCTCGCGCAGGATCGCAGCCTCGGGTGCCCGGTTGACGCGCAGCGTGGTGGTGATGTCGACGTCGTAACGGGCGGCGAGATCGCTGGCGTCCTTCAGGATACCCGCCTCCTGACTCAGACCACGGGAGGCGCCGCGCTGCGCGCCCTTGTCGCGCGTCGTCGCGACATAGATCACGCGCAGCGAGCCTGATCCGGCTTGCGTCAGGGCCACCGCGACCTCGGCGCCGCGCTTGGAGACGCCGCTGCCGGAGACCGGGACAAGGATGTTGAGTCCTTCCGGCATCGGCTGCTTCAGATGCTTGCCCTTGGCCGCGACGATCGCGAGCGGGCCTTCGAACTTCGTGGCGATGTCCTCGATCTTCCGGTCGAACCGGTCTTTGCTCGCGGCGACCTTGTCGACGCCGACGACGAGGAGGTCAAAACCCTTGCGCGCCTCGTCGGCGATGGTTTCGCCGAGTTCCGCGCGCCGCGTGCGCGTGACGACGTCGACGCTGCCGGCATCGCCGTCGGTATTGGCTGACACGGCCTCAGCGGCCTTCTTCACCACGGCTTCATGGCTCTCCTCCTCGTCACGGCCCTTCTCCTGCTCCTTGGCGCGCTTGCCGATATGGAGCACGGTGATCGGCAGGCCACGCATGCCGGCGACGAGGCCCGCGATATGGGCGGCGAAGGTGGCGTTGACGCTCTCGTCGACCGCCAGCAAGGGGCGTTCGAGATTGGCGACGAAGCCGCGCTTCTCGAACTCCTCCCGCTCGAGGCGTTCCTTCTCCTCCCTGTTCATCGGCAGCTTTGCCAGCGCCGCGCGCAGCATCGGCGGCATCGCCATCGTGGTCACGATCGCCATGGTCACGATCATCGTGAACAGGTTCTGGCCGAGCACGCCGATCGACAGGCCGATGGTGGCGATGATGACCTCGGTCGAGCCGCGCGCATTCATGCCGCTCGCGAGCGCCAGCGACTCCCGCGTGCTCAGCCCGCCCAACGTGCCGCCGACGAAAGCGCCGCCGAACTTGCCGACGCTGGCGATCACGACCAGGAGGCCAGTCAGCATCAGCAAGCCGGGATCGCGCAGCACCGACAGATCGGCACTGAGGCCGGCGAGGCCGAAGAACACCGGCATGAAGAAGCTCGAGATCAGCCCGCGCAGGCGCTCGTCGATCTGCCGGGTCAGGATCGGCGACTCTCCGACCAGGATGCCGGCGACGAAGGCCCCGAGCACCGTGTGGACGCCGATCGCATGCGTGATCAGAGCCATCACGCCCATCAACAGCAGGATCACGGTGATGACCGCGGCCGTGCTGACGAAATTGTCGTTGGCCCAGCGAATGAGCTGGAACACCAGCCGGCGGCCGATGGTGAAGCTGACCGCGAGGAAGGCGAGCGTCCCGAGCACCGCCTTCGCCACCGAGGCGATCTCCAGCGTGCCCTGCGAGGCCAGGCTGAAGATAACGGCGATGATGATCCAACCGATGGTGTCGTCGATCACGGCCGTCGCGACGATGATCTGGCCGACATTGCGGCGCATGAAGTTCATCTCGCGCACGACCACGGCGACGATCTTCACGGAAGAAATCGACAGCGCCGTGCCCATGAACAGCGAGGCCACCAGCCGCTGCTCCGGCTGCGGCAGCAGCGCATCGGGCAGGAATTCGCCGAGCGCGAAGCCGCAGGCGAAGGGAACGAGGATGCCGGCGATCGAGATCGCGACCGCCGCCTTGCCGACCTTCTTGACCAGCTTGAGGTCGGTCTCCATGCCGGTGAGCAGGAGCAGCAGCAGGATGCCGAACTGGGCGATGCCGTCGATCATCGCCTTCTGCTCGGGGGTCTTGGGAAAGATCGCGTGCTGCGCCTCCGGCCAGATCCAGCCGAACAGCGACGGACCGAGGATGATGCCGGCGAGCAGTTCGCCGATCACCGACGGCTGGCCGATCCGCTGCATGATCTCGCCGAGGCCACGGCCAACGGCGATCAGCAGCACGATCTGCGTCACCAGCAGGAATTCGGACGGGCCGGCCGACTTGCCGCCCTCGGCGCTGGCGGCCATGGTGGTGAGGACAAGCGCCGCAGGGACAAGGCCGACCGGTCGGAGCAGGCTCCACTGCATGCAGGTGTCTTTCCCCCGTTTGCCATCCCGGCAACGTGCCGGGGCTACAGGAAGTAGAACCCGCGGAAGGTGGAGCGGGTTCCCTGCAACCGCGACGGGTCAAGGGCGAAAGTTGAAAACAACCCCATGCACAGTAGGGATAGGGTTGAAAAGGCCTGCGATATTTCGGCCTTGCCGAAATCGTTTGCTCCGTCGGGCAAAACAGGGGCATAACGGGATGATGGGCAGCATGGGCGGCGGGTCGCTAGGCCCCAAGCTCTCACTGCATCCTCCGTCATTGCGAGCGCAGCGAAGCAATCCAGAACCCCCCGTGGAAGGATTCTGGATGGCTTCGTCGCTGCGCTCCTCGCAATGACGAGTGGAGAGACGTCAGACCGCCGACGGCGTCCTGATCTCGCGCGGCAGGATGATGGCCGCGGCAATCGCGAGCAGGCAGAGCGCCGCAAATGCGTGCAGCATAGTGACAAAACCGCCCTGCTCGTAGAGCCAGGCGACCAGACCCACGGACGCGCCGGCCGCGGTGAAGCCGATGAAATACCGCACCGCATAGGCGCGCGAGCGCCATTCCTCGCTGGTGTATTTGCCGACCATGGCGTCGTTGACCGTGACCTGCCCGAACGCACCCATGACGATGCCGATCGACACCAGGATCAGCGGGAAATTATCCAGGGTTGCGGCGAGATACAGGAAAGGCGCCAGCATGAAGGACAGCGGCAGGGCCACCGTCTTCAGCGAATAGCGGTCGAGCAGCCGACCGATCGTGTACTGCGTCATCGCACCGAACACATAGACGCAGGCCGCGATGACACCCAGCAGCGCCGGACTCTTGGTCAGATCGGCGAGGCGCTCCGCAAACAGTTTTGGCAGCGCCACGGTGACGGCGTTGAAGGTCGTGGAGATCGCGATCACGACGATGAGCAGCGATAGCACCACACGCCACATGTCCTGCTTGGCGACGCGGGCTTGCGCCGCCGCCTGCTTGCTGCCCTTGCGGTCCTCGTGCACCACCAGCATCGCAAACGCGATACCGATCAGGATGGTGACGACACCGGGGACGATGAAGGCAAATCGCCAGCCGAGATATTGGCCGATCACGCCCGTGACCAGCGCCGACGAGGCGACGCCGAGATTGCCCCAGACGCCGTTGATGCCCATCTCGCGGCCGAGCCTGTCGGCATAGGACACGATCATGGCGGTACCAACAGGGTGATAGATCGAGGCGAACACGCCGATCGCAAGCAGCGCCGCGCCGAGCTGCACGGGGGTCTGCACGAAGCCGACCGAGATCATGGAGGCCCCGATGCCGACGAAGAAGATCAGCATCATGTGGCGGCGGCTCCAGCGGTCGCCGAGCCAGCCGGTCAGCAGCGAGCCGGCGCCGAAGGCGATGAAACCGGGGGTCGCGTAGGGAAGCAGTTCCGAATAGGCCATGCCGAGCGCCGGCCCCATGATGATCACGGCGGCGGCGAAGATCAGCATCGCATAATGGTCGATGAAATGACCGGCGTTGACGAAACTGATGACCCTGACGGGGCTGTTCATTCGGAATCCTCTCCTGCTCCGAAATGAGTTATATGTCGTGCCCATGACGGGATGCTGCCAATGACTGTCTTGCAAACGCCAATCTTGGAAACGCCAATCCTGAGGGAGGTCCAGGGCAACCACCGCTCTACCGCGGGCGTGCACCTGGTCGCGCGCGACTATCCGAAGGGCATGCGGATCGATCTGCACATGCATCGCGAGGCCCAGCTGATCTACGCGGCGAAGGGCACGATGCAGGTGTCGACGCCCGAGGGACGCTGGCTGGTGCCGCCGGATCGCGCGGTCTGGGTCCCGGCCGGACTCGAGCACGCCATCGACCTGCTCGCCGACATCGAGATGCGCACGCTGTATTTCGACGTGGCCTGGCTGAAGCGCGAGCAGCGCGATGAGGGATTGACCCGGGAATTCGTGGTGCGGGTGTCGCCGCTGCTCAACCAGGCAATCCTGGCGTTGTTCGACGCGCGCAATACCGAGGAGCGCACCGAGCTGCTGGTGCGCCTCGTCATGCTGGAATTGCACCAGGCCGAGGATCCCGCGACTTTCGTGCCGCTGCCGCACGAGCCGCGTTGCCGCCGCGCCGCGCTGATCGTGCTCGACGATCCCACCGGCCTGCACGACATCGACACCCTGGCGCGCGAGGTCGGCACCTCGGCGCGCACGCTGTCGCGGCTGTTCTCGACGGAGACGCAATTGAGCTTCAAGAGCTGGTGCCAGCGCGCCCGCATCGCGGCGGCGATCCAACGGCTTTCCACGGACGCGAATGTCTCGGTGAAGCAGCTCGCGACGCAGCTCGGTTATGCCAGCGTGCCGGCTTTCTCGGCAGCGTTCCGCCAGGTAACGGGGCGGACTCCGACGGAGTTTGCGGGGAAGGTGTAGCCCCGTCCCGTCATTGCGAGGAGCACTTGCGACGAAGCAATCCAGACTGTCTCGGCTGAGGGGGCCTTCGCGGGGCATGCCGGTCTTCACCCCGCTGCATAGCCCAACTAAAGATGCCGCATTCCTCTGCTTGATTGTGATCGGCTTCCGCCTAAATCCCGTGTAAGCTTCCGCACCGCACAAACCCGGATTTGAAAAGCCCAGATGGCCAATGCCTATTTCTCCGACCTGCTCGCCACTATCTCCGAGCGCGGCCGCACCCTGCTTCGCCGCGGCGATAGCACGGATACCAAGCAGGATGCCGACGGGCTGATCGAGCTCTGCGGCGCGCTGCTGTCGGGCCGGGGTGAGGCCTCCGGCACCGCCATGGCGCGTGAGGTGCTCGACATCTACCGGAAATTGGATGACGCAGGCCGCCGCGCCTTCTTCGAAGGGCTGGTGCGAGATTTCGGCCCGGACCACGAGCGCCTGACCAAGGCGATCGAGAAGTGGCGCGCCAAGCCCGGCGACGAGGACGCCAGCTCGCTGCATTTCGCCTCGGAGCCGCGGCGGCAGGAGTTGATCCGCCGGCTCAACCGGGCGCCCGGCGGCACCAGCGATCTCGTTGCCATGCGTGCGGATCTGCTCCGTATGAAGAACGGACACACCGATCTCGCCGCACTCGACCGCGACGTCTCGCATCTTCTCTCTTCGTGGTTCAACAGGGGGTTTCTCGTGCTGCGCCGGATTGACTGGTCGACTCCGGCCAACATCCTCGAAAAAATCATCCGCTACGAAGCCGTGCACGAGATCAGCGACTGGGACGATCTGCGCCGCCGCATCGATCCGGTCGACCGTCGCTGCTACGCCTTCTTCCATCCCGCGATGGTCGACGAACCCCTGATCTTCGTCGAGGTGGCGCTGACCGAGACGATCCCCGGCGCGATCGCGCCGCTGCTCACGGTCGATCGTCAGTACCTTCCGATCGAGAAGGCACGCACCGCCGTATTCTATTCGATCTCCAACACCCAGCGCGGGCTCGGCGGCATCTCCTTCGGCAGCTTCCTGATCAAGCAGGTGGTGGAAGAGCTGCGCCGCGAGACTCCAAAACTCGACACTTTCGTGACGCTGTCGCCGGTGCCTGGCTTCATGCCGTGGATCAAGCAGGACAACGACCTGCCGCTCTCGGACGAAGACCGCGAGATCCTCAAGCGCCTCGACGATCCCAAATGGTTCGAGAACCCGGAGACGACCACGCAGTTGCGCAACGTGATCGAACCGCTCGCGGCCCACTACTTCCTCAAGGCGCGCACGTCGAAGGGGCGCCTGATCGATTCCGTCGCCCGTTTTCATCTCGGCAACGGCGCACGGCTGGAGCGCATCAACTGGCTGGGTGACCTCTCGCCCAAGGGCCTGCGCGAGTCCGCCGGCGTGATGGTGAATTACGTCTATCGTCTCGACGACATCGAGAAGAACCACGAAGCCTACGCCAATGACGGCGAGGTCGTGGCCTCCAGCGCAGTGAAGAAGCTGCTGAAGGGCGAAGGACGACGGTTGCTGGATATGCGGTTGTCGTAGGGGCTCGTCGTTGCGAGGAGCACTAGCGACGAAGCAATCCAGAGTGCCACTGCGGAAAGACTCCGGATTGCTTCTCCGAGCAATGACGGAGTGTGTGGCTTCTGCCGTTCGATGACGTCAAGCGTCGGTGGAGTAGCGGCCTACTCCGCCAGCGCCTTCATCTCCTTGTAGAGATCCGACTTGCCTTCGAAGCCGATGCCCGGAAGATCGGGCATGGTGATGTGGCCGTTCTCGACGCGGACGCCGTCGGGGAAGCCGCCGTAGGGCTGGAACAGGTCCGGGTAGCTTTCATTGCCGCCGAGGCCCAGGCCGGCGGCGATGTTGAGCGACATCTGGTGGCCGCCATGGGGGATGCAGCGGCTGGGGGACCAGCCGTGGGTCTTCAGCACTTCCAGCGTGCGCTGGTATTCGCAGAGGCCATAGGACAGCGCACAGTCGAATTGCAGCCAGTCGCGGTCGGGGCGCATGCCGCCGTAGCGGATCAGATTGCGGGCGTCCTGGTGGCTGAAGAGATTCTCGCCCGTCGCCATCGGGCCCGGGTAGAATTCGGCGAGAGCTGCCTGCAGCGCGTAGTCGAGAGGATCGCCGACCTCCTCGTACCAGAACAAGGGATAGTCGCGCAGCATCTTGGCGTAGGCGATGCCGGTCTCGAGGTCGAAGCGGCCGTTGGCGTCGACGGCGAGCTGCGCGTCCTTGCCGATCTCCTTCAGCACCGCCTCGATGCGGGTGCGATCGTCTTCAATCGACGCGCCGCCGATCTTCATCTTGACGACGTTGTAGCCGCGGTCCAGGTAGCCGCGCATCTCAGCCCGCAGCATCGAGAGATCCTTGCCGGGATAGTAATAGCCGCCGGCGGCGTAGACGAACACGCGCGGATTGGCTTTGACGCCGTGACGCTCGGCGAGCAGGCGAAACAGCGGCTTGCCGGCGATCTTCGCCACCGCATCCCACACCGCCATGTCGATGGTGCCGACCGCGACCGAGCGTTCGCCGTGACCGCCCGGCTTCTCGTTGGTCATCATCGCGCCCCAGACCTTGTCGGGGTCGAGATTGTCGCCGCTCGCATTCAGCAGCGACTTCGGATCGGCTTCCGTGATGCGCGAGGCAAAGCGTTCGCGGATCAGGCCGCCCTGCCCGTAGCGGCCGTTGGAATTGAAGCCATAGCCGACGACACGCTTGCCGTCGCGGACGACGTCGGTGACGACCGCGACGAGGCTCGTCGTCATCTTGGAGAAGTCGATATAGGCGTTGCGGATGGGGGAAGAGATCGGCTTGGTGATCTCGCGGACGTCGACGATGCGGACGGACATGGGGGCCTCGATGGTTATTCTCGTCATTGCGAGCGAAGCGAAGCAATCCAGTCTGTCGCTGCGGAAATAGTCTGGATTGCTTCGTCGCAAGAGCTCCTCGCAATGACGAGGAGAGAGTGTGCGCGCGACGCGCTTACTTTTTATCCCGGAAGTACGGCTCCACCGGCCCGTGCACCTTGATGGTCAGCTGATTGCCGTAGCGGTCCTTGGCATTGCCGGCGGCGACGCGGACCCAGCCTTCGCTGATGCAGTACTCCTCGACATTGGTCTTCTCGACGCCCTTGAAGCGGATGCCGACGTCGCGCGACAGGATGTCCGCGTTGTAATAGGGGCTGTTGGGGTCGACCGACAGGCGGTCCGGAAATTCGTCGCTCATTGATGTCTCGCTCATAACAGGGTCTCGATCTTCTGCCGCAATCCTTCCGGCCGCGCGGTCGGCGCGTAGCGCGCGATCACCTGGCCGGCACGGTCCACCAGGAATTTGGTGAAATTCCATTTGATGGAGGCGCCCAGCAGTCCGGATTGCTGGCGTTTCAGGTACTCATACAAGGGATGGGCGTGGGCGCCGTTGACGTCGATCTTTTCGAACAAGGGAAAGGTGACGTCGTAGTTGGTGGAGCAGAACGCGTGGATCTCGGCTGCCGGTCCCGGCTCCTGCGCGCCGAACTGGTTGCAGGGAAAGCCGAGCACCGCGAAGCCGCGCGGCGAGAGGTCGCGATGCAGATCCTCGAGCCCGCGATATTGCGGCGTGAAGCCGCATTTGCTCGCGGTGTTGACGATCAGCAGCACCTGCCCCTCGTAATGACGCATCGACACCTCATCGCCGGCAAGCGAATTGGCCTTGAAGTCGTAGATCACCGACATCGCTAACCCACGGGATCGATCGGCGACGGCGGCACGCCGCCCGCCTCGATCGCTTCGCCGGCGAGAAGACAGAGATCCTCGCGGTAGCGGCCGGAGACGATGTGCACACCGACCGGCGCCTTGCCGACGAGACCGGTCGAGACGACCAGGCCCGGCAGCCCCATGAAGGGCGTGGCGATCTGCGGCATCTGCGCTTCCCAGACCCGCTCGAAGGACTCAGCATCCTTGCGGTCGAGATGATCGGGGAACGGCAGCTCGCCCGAAACAGGCGTCAGCACCACGGCGTATTTTTCAAAGAACACCATCCAGTCGCGTGTGAACGTGGCACGGCGCGTCAGCGCTTGCGCGTAATTCGCCTGGTCCATCGGCGTGACCTTGGCGCGGTTGCCGCGCAGGCACGCCAGCGCGCCGGGATCGCCCTCGCGCTCCGCCATTTCCAGCTGCGCCTCATAGGCTTCCCCGAGCCAGAGTTTTCGCTGCCACTCGACGGCTTCGCGCATCGGCGGGGTGTTCTCGATCACATCGACGGTCCAGCCCGCACGCTCGAGCCGCTTGCCGGCATCGGTCACGGCGGCCTTCACTTCCGGCGTGGTCGCGAGGCCATCCGGGTTGAGGCAGATCGCGGCGCGCTTCGGCACGACCGGGCCTTGCAGCGGCGCCGGCACATACCAGGGATCGCGCACATCGCGCGCCGACATGGCGGCGAGCGAAATCCTGAGATCGTTGACCGTGCGGGCGAGCGGGCCGGACACCGCCATGATCTGCGGCCCGATCGGGCGCTCCGGCAGCGCGGGATTGAAAGCGGGGATGCGGCCCAGGGTCGGGCGGAGGCCATGCACGCCGCAGGCATAGGCGGGATAGCGGATCGAGCCGGCGATGTCGGTGCCGTGGGCGATATGGCCGATGCCGGCCGCAACCGCCGAGCCGGCACCGCCGGACGAGCCGCCCGGGGTCAGCGAGGCGTCGCGCGGATTCTTGGTGTCGCCATGGACGAGGTTGGTGGTGAACCAGCGGTAGGAAAAGGCCGGGCAATTGGTGCGGCCAAGGAGAATGGCGCCCGCTTTGCGGAAATTGGCGACCACCGGATTGTCCTCGCGCGCAATCAGGTCGCGCTGCAGCTTGAGGCCGTTGGTGGTGGCAAAGCCCTCCTGGTCGACATTGGCCTTGATGGTGACGGGCACGCCGGCCAGCACGCCGGGATCTTCCCCCCTGGCGATGGCAGCATCGACCGCGTCAGCCTGCTTGAGCACATCCTCCGGCCGGTGGTCGATCACCGCGTTGAGCGCGGGATTGACCGCGTCGAGGCGCGCGAGGCCGGCCTTTGCGGCCTCCTTTGCCGATACTTTCTTGGACCTGACGAGGGTGGCGAGGTCGGCGGCCGACAGGCGCCAGAGATCTTGCATGGCTTGCTCCGTGTGACCGGCGTCTTTTAACGCCGGGATCGCAGCAAAGCCATGCGGATTTCGCAGGGAGGAAGGCGTCCGGGCGCGCGGATTTCCGCGTTCTTCGTCATTGCGAGGAGCCCTTGCGACGAAGCAATCCAGACTGCCTCCGCGGAGACACTCTGGATTGCTTCGCTACGCTCGCAATGACGGGGATCGAGCGGCACGCCTCGCCAGCCCGCCTCAATGCCGCGTCGCTGATGCGTCCGGCATGTCCAGCAGGGCCTCGCTGAAGGGAAACTCCAGCACGATCTCGCCGTCGTCGTCGGTCACCTCGATGACCGCCTCGAGCAGGGCCGGCTGGGCGCCTTCGGACTTAACCACCTCCAGGATCATCTGGCGGGCGACCTCCCATGCGCGATCAGGGTTGCGCAGATCCTCGCCATCAGGATCCACGATCAATTCATCGCCGATACGGGTGTTGAAGAAGTATTTGGGCATCACGAGATCCAGCTAAAGGCGCCTGTACCGGATTGAAACCTGCACTGCACTCACAACTGCTTTATCAGGACAGGGTTCGCGACCGAATGCGCCCAGGGCAAGGCTATATCGGCAGAAATGGTGTTCCCGTCGTGCTTTCCGCAGCGCAACATGGCCGTTCTCGGGAAAATTTCACTGGCGAACTTTTGCGCGCGCAGTAACTTAGCCAACGGGCGGACACGTCCGAATTCGCGAAATGGAGAGCCAAAATGGCCTGGAAAGCCCCGAAGATCGTCGAAGTGCCGTGCGGCATGGAAATCAACATGTATGTGAGCGCCACCCGCAAATAAGCGGTTGGTGAGTATGCGTTCTGCGCAGGTGGGTCTTTCGGTCACGATCGGTTTCCGAATGATGGAAACTGTGTCGGCCTGAGATCCACCTCGCGACGTTGCCTCCAGGAGACGGATCATGCTTCGCGTCGTCGTCCTGGGCGCCGGGGCTGGCGGCGGAGTCCCGCAATGGAATTGCGGTTGCGAGGGCTGCCGGGCGGCCCGCACCTTTGGACATGAGCTTTATCGAACCCAGGCCTCGGTCGCCTTCAGCGGCGACGGCGAGCACTGGTTCCTGATCAACGCCTCGCCTGATCTGCGCCAGCAATTGAATGCCACGCCGCAGCTGCATCCGAAGGCAGGCGCGCTGCGCCATACGCCTGTATCAGGCGTGATCCTGACCAACAGCGAAGTCGATGCGGTGGCGGGCCTGCTATCGATGCGCGAGGGCTCGCCCTTCACGGTCTATGCGCATGAAAAGGTGCTGGCGATCCTGGCCAGCAACAGCATCTTCAATGTGCTCAACGAGAAGAACGTCAGGCGTCAGCCTATCGACATCCGCGAGCCGTTCGAGCCGCGATTGCCTGATGGTGCGCGCTCAGGTCTCGAAGTGATGCCCTTCGCTGTGCCGGGCAAATCGGCGTGGTATCTCGAAGGCAAGGCGCATCCCGGTGGCGAGAGCGGCGACGGCGATACGCTGGGCCTGAAGATCACCGACAAATCGACCGGCAAGTGTTTCTACTTCATTGCCGCCTGCGCCGAGGTCACCGATGCGCTCAAGGCCGAGATCGACGGCGCTGCGCTGGTGTTCTTCGACGGCACGGTCTGGCAGGACGACGAGATGATCAAGGCCGGGCTCGGCCACAAAACCGGCAAGAGCATGGGCCATGTCGCGATGTCGGGCGCCGACGGCGCGATCGCGCGGCTCGCCGATCTCAAGCTCGACAGGAAGATATTTCTGCATATCAATAACTCGAATCCGGCGCTGCTGCCTGATACGCCTCAACGCAAGACGGTCGAGGCCGCGGGCTGGCAGATTCCCGCCGATGGAACGGAGATCGTGCTGTGAATGCCGCGTTGATGACTGGAATGACTGCGCTCTCTGTCGGCAAGGACATCCGCCTCAACTCGGCCGAAGAGCTGGAAGCGACGCTGCGCCATATCGGCGCGACGCGCTATCACAGCCTGCATCCGTTCCATAAGCTCCTGCATGGCGGCAAGCTGAACAAGGGCCAGGTGCAGGCCTGGGCGCTGAACCGCTACTATTACCAGAGCACGATCCCGATCAAGGATGCGGTGGTGATCTCGCGCTTCCGCGACCGCGCCACGCGGCTGGAATGGCGCCACCGCATCGAGGACCATGACGGTGATGTCGGCTCCGAGGGCGGCATCGAGCGCTGGCTGAAGCTGACCGAAGGCCTCGGTCTCGACACGGCCTACGTGGAATCGACCGAAGGCATTTTGCCGGCGACGCGCTTTGCGGTGGAGGCTTACGTCCACTATTGCCGCGAAAAGAGCCCGCTGGAGGCGATCGCCTCCTCGCTCACCGAGCTGTTCGCGCCGAACCTGCACGAAGAGCGCATCTCCGGCATGCTGGAGCACTACGACTTCGTCAATCCTGATATCATGAGCTACTTCAAGCGCCGCCTCGCGCAGGCGCCGCGCGACGCCGGGTTTGCGCTCGACTATGTCAAGGCGCACGCGACGACGCCGGAACAGCGCGCGCTTGTGTGCAACGCGCTGATCTTCAAGACCAACGTGTTGTGGGTGCAACTCGACGCGCTCCAGCACGCCTATGTCGAAGGCAACATTCCGCCGGGCGCGTTCGTGCCCAAAGCGGGTTGAGGGAATAGAACGATGGCCGGGCCGCGGAACATCAGCGTCAGCGAGGCAAGCCGCCCCGTGCTGCCGCGGCATGCCAAGCTGAAATATGACGAGACGCGGAAAGTCTGGGTGATCCTGGCGCCGGAACGCGTGCTGGCGCCTGACGAGATCGCGGTCGAGGTCTTGCAGCTCTGCGACGGAAAGCGCAGTGTCGGCGACGTATCCGATCTGCTGGCGGCGAAATACGCGGCCCCTCGCGAGGCGATCCTCACTGATGTCATCGTCATGCTGCAGGACCTTGCCGACAAGGGCTTCCTCACCGAGATCAGGGAGAAGACGCCATGAGCGATGTGCTCCCGACTATTCCGCCTGATACCAGCGACAGCCTCGCGGTGCTCGAGAAGAGCCGCTCGACGGCAGAGACATTTGGTATTCCGCTCGCGGTGCTGCTCGAGATCACCCATCGCTGCCCGCTGCAATGTCCGTACTGTTCCAACCCGGTCGAGCTCGATCGCTCCGGCAAGGAGCTGACCACGGACGAATGGAAGAAGGTGCTGAGCGAGCTCGCCGAGATCGGCGTGCTGCAGGTGCATTTCTCCGGCGGCGAGCCGACCGCGCGGAAGGACCTGGTCGAGCTGGTCAAGCATGCAAGCGACGTCGGGCTCTATACCAATCTGATCACTTCGGCCGTGCTGCTGACGCGCGAACGGTTGAGCGAGCTCGCGGACGCCGGGCTCTGCCATGTCCAGATCTCGTTCCAGGGCATCGAAGAGGGCCTCGCTGATCGCGTCGCCGGCTACAAGGGCGGCCATCGCAAGAAGCTCGAAGTCGCGAAATGGACGCGCGAACTCGATCTGCCGCTCACCGTGAACGCGGTGATGCACCGGCAGAACTTGCATCAGCTCCCCGACATCATCCAGATGTCTGTCGATCTCGATGCCGACCGGCTCGAGGTCGCCAATGTCCAGTATTACGGCTGGGCGCTGAAGAATCGCGCTGCGTTGATGCCGACGGTGGCGCAGCTCGAGGAATGCACCCGCATTGTCGAGGAGGCGCGCGAGCGGCTGAAGGGCACGCTCGCGATCGACTACGTCGTTCCCGATTATTACGCGCTGCGCCCGAAGAAATGCATGGGCGGCTGGGGCCGGCAGTTTTTCAACATCTCGCCGGCCGGCAAGGTGCTGCCCTGCCACGCCGCCGAGAGCATCACCGGGCTCGACTTCGAGTCGGTCCGCTCCAACCATTCGATCGCCTGGATCTGGCAGAACTCCGACGCCTTCAACAGATATCGCGGCACCGGCTGGATGAAGGAGCCGTGCAAGAGTTGCGAATTCCGCGAGATCGATTTCGGCGGCTGCCGCTGCCAGGCCTTCGCGCTCACCGGTGACGCCGCCAACACCGATCCGGCCTGCGCGCTGTCGCCGCTGCACGAGACCATCTTCAAGCAGGCCGAGCGCGAGGCCGAGGGCGAGACCAACCGCTTCCTCTACCGCAATTTCGCCGGCGGCACTCCGGAATCCGACAAGAATGCCTGACGCCGACGCAGGCACGTCCGCCAGACGCGCCGATCCCTTTGCGCCGCTGACCTCCGACATGCTCGACGTCGGCGACGGCCATGAGCTCTATGTCGAGAGCGTCGGCCGCGCTGACGGCACCCCCGCGGTCTATCTGCATGGCGGCCCCGGCAGCGGCTGCCAGCCCGATCATCGCCGGTTGTTTGATCCCGAGCGTATGCATGCCGTGCTGTTCGACCAGCGCGGCTGCGGCCGTAGCCGCCCGAAAGGATCGCGCGAGCACAACACGACGGCGCATCTGATCGCGGACATGGAAAAGATCCGCGAGAAATTCGGCTTCGAACGCTGGATGGTGGTCGGCGGCTCCTGGGGCGCGACGCTGGCGCTGGCGTACGCGCAGGCCCATCCCGAGCGTGTCTCCGGCATTGCGCTGCGCGCGACCTTCCTGGGCACGCAGGCCGAGGTCGAGACTGCCTTCACCTCGCGGCTCGCACAATTCTATCCGGCGCTGCACGAGGATTTTCTCAGCGTGCTGCCGCCGGAGGAGCGCGCGCGACCTGTGGAAGCCTATTATCGCCGCATCCTCGATGCGGATCCCGCCGTGCATGGACCGGCCTCGCGCGCATGGCATGACACCGAGCGCGCTCTGTCGGAGCACAAGGCGGCCAAGACGCGCATCGATCTCGCTTCGCTGAACGTCTGGCGCACGCTGCCGGCAACGCCGTTCATGGAGGCGCATTATTTCGTCAACAACTCCTTCATGAGCGAGGACCAGTTGCTGCGAAACGCTGGGCGGCTCGCCGGCATTTCCGGCATCATCGTGCAGGGCCGCTACGATCTGCTGTGCCCTCCCGAGACATCGCAGGCGCTCGCGAAAGTGTGGCCGGGTTCCGAGGTCAGGATCGTGGAAGAAGCCGGACATTCGCTCTATGATGCCGGCGTGCGGGACGCGGTCATGAAGTCGATCGCCGACCTCGCGTCGAAGGCCGCGCGCTAGCGCGCGCAAGCAAGGACAGCAAGAACGATGCCGCTCGCCGGGACAGGCATGCTGCTGACATCGATGAACATCGATGCAGCGGAAGAGGCCGATTTCAACCGCTGGTACGATCGCGAACATCTGGAAGAGCGCGTCGCGATCGAAGGTTTCCTGGAAGCGCGGCGCTATGTCGCGCACGCCGCCAATCCCAAATATCTCTCGCTGTATTCGACCGCGACGCTGGAGGTGCTCGACAGTCCCGCCTACCGCACGCGTCTCGCCAACCAGACCGAATGGTCGCGGCGAACCATGGCGCATTTCAAGAACATGCTGCGCGTGGTCGCGCGCATCACCATCAGCAAGGGCACCGGCCGCGGCGCCGCGCTCGGCCTCGTGCGACTGCGGCCCACCGTCGACAACGCCGCCGCCTGGCGTGATGCCCTGCAATGGAAGCTGGCACCGCAGGATCGCGAAGGCATCATCTCGATGCATCTGCTCGAAAGCGAACCGGAATTGTCGGGCGCGACGGCCGACATTCCGGCGGTACGCAATGAAGGCGCGCGCGACTGGTTCGTGCTGATCGACGGCACGCATGTCGGCGCGGTCTCGGCCGTCATTGCCGAACGCTTCACCGGCCCCGCCGCTGCGCCCTTCCCGCTTCCCGTCTCCGTCGGCACCTATGCGCTGATGTGGGACCTCGCGAAGAGCGATATCGCGCGCGGCTGACGTGACGCCGTCATTGCAATCCAGACTATCCCTGCGGAAACGATTCTGGATTGCTTCGCTGCGCTCGCAATGACGGGGATGGAGCACCGCAACATATTGCACCGCCACATGAACGCGCGCGGCTGTTAATGCTGTCCGCGCGCAGCTCCTATGAAAGCGGGGAAGCGCGAAAATTTGCCGTTGTACTTCGGAGCGGTTCTAATAAGCTAACCCAATGACGTCATTCAGAAACCAGATCGAGCCGCGTTAAGCGTCCGACAAGCTCAAAGAGGCCGCCGGGTCTTTGAGCCTGTGCGGACAGGGTAGGAATGAAACCGACCGATATCGCGGCCCCCGACTACTTTCACAAAGTGGTCGATTGCCAGTGGGCCTGTCCTGCACACACCCCGGTTCCCGAATACATCCGACTGATCGCACAAGGCCGCTACAGCGACGCCTACATGATCAATTGGAAATCGAACGTGTTTCCCGGAATCCTGGGACGCACCTGCGATCGTCCGTGCGAGCCGGCGTGCCGCCGCGGACGCGTCGAGGAAACGCCGGTGGCGATCTGTCGCCTCAAGCGCGTCGCCGCCGACTTCAAGGACGACATCACACAGCGCCTGCCGCATCCGACCGCGAAGAATGGCAAGCGCGTCGCCTTCGTCGGCGGTGGTCCGGCGTCGCTGACTGTGGCGCGCGACCTTGCGCCGCTCGGCTATCACTGCACCGTGTTCGACGGCGATCCCGAAGCCGGCGGCATGATGCGAACGCAGATCCCGAAATTCCGTCTGCCCAATTCCGTCATCGACGAGGAGACCGGCTACATCCTCAATCTCGGTGTCGAGTTCAGGGGTGGTCACCGCATCGAGAGCATGAAGGCGCTGCTCGCCGAGAAATACGACGCGATCTTCGTCGGCTCCGGCGCGCCGCGCGGCCGCGAGCTCGACATTCCCGGCCGCAAGGAAGCAGCCGCCCACGTCCATATCGGCATCGACTGGCTCTCATCGGTGTCGTTCGGTCACACCGACAAGATCGGCAAGCGCGTGATCGTCCTCGGCGGCGGCAACACCGCGATGGATTGCTGCCGCACCGCGCGCCGTCTCGGCGGCGAGGATGTGAAAGTGATCGTACGCTCCGGCTTCGAGGAGATGAAGGCCTCGCCCTGGGAGAAGGAGGACGCGATCCACGAGGACATTCCGATCCTCAACTTCCTCGTCCCCGTCGCCTTCATCCACGACAACGGCAAGCTCACCGGCGTCACCTTCCAGAAGGTGAAGGCCGAATATGATGCCAAGGGCAAGCGCAATTTGGTGCCGTCGGGCGAGCCGGACCAGACCATCGAGTGCGACGACGTGCTGGTCGCGGTCGGCCAGGAGAACGCCTTCCCCTGGATCGAGCAGGACTGCGGCATCGAGTTCGACAAGTGGCACATGCCCAAGGTCGATCCCCAAACCTTCGTCTCGACCAACCCGAAAGTGTTCTTCGGCGGCGACGCCGCGTTCGGCCCGAAGAACATCATCTGGGCGGTGGCGCAGGGCCACGATGCCGCGCTGTCGATCCACAAGCTGCTCTCGGGCGAGGACATCACCGAACGGCCGCTGCCGGAGGTGCAGATCTCTTCGCAGAAGATGGGCATCCACGAATGGAGCTATGACAACGACATCTCCATCGACAAGCGCTTCAAGGTGCCGCATCGCGACAAGGTGATCGCGCTGAAGGACATCCGCACCGAGGTCGAGCTCGGCTACGACGTCAAGCTCGCGCTCGGCGAAGCCCATCGCTGCCTGAATTGCGACGTCCAGACGGTGTTCTCAACCTCGCTCTGCATCGAGTGCGACGCCTGCGTCGACATCTGCCCGATGGATTGCATCACCTTCACGCAAAATGGCGAGGAAGACGATCTGCGTCATCGCCTGAAGGCGCCCTCTCCGCATCCGGACCAGGATCTTTACGTGTCCAGCGACCTCAAGACCGGGCGCGTCATGGTCAAGGACGAGGACGTCTGCCTGCATTGCGGGCTGTGCGCCGAGCGTTGTCCCACCGGTGCCTGGGACATGCAGAAATATTTCATCGAGATGACTCACGCAGGTTCGACATGTCCGACAAAAAGCCGATCAGCAGCGTAAACGACTTCGTCGTCCGCTTCGCCAACGTCAACGGCTCGGGATCGGCCAGCGCCAACGAGATGTTTGCGCGCGCGATCCTGCGCCATGGCGTGCCGGTGTCTCCGCGCAACATCTTCCCCTCCAACATCCAGGGCCTCCCGACCTGGTACGAGGTGCGCGTCACCGAGGACGGCCATCTCGGCGCCCGCGGTGGCGTCGACCTGATGGTCGCGATGAACCCGCAGACCTGGGACAAGGACGTCGCCGGCATCGAGCCGGGCGGCTATCTGTTCTACGATTCCACCAAGCCGATGCCGTCAACCAAATTCCGTGACGACATCACCGTGATGGGCGTGCCGCTCACCGCGATCACCAACTCGACCTATACCGATCCGCGCCAGCGCCAGCTGTTCAAGAACATCATCTATCTCGGCGCGCTCTCGGCGCTGCTCGACATGGACCCGAAGTTGATCGAGCAGCTGATCGGTGAGCAGTACAAGGGCAAGGAGAAGCTCTTGTCCTCCAACGTCCATGCGCTGCATTTGGGCCGCGATTGGGCGCTGCAGAACCTGAAATGCCCGCTCGGATTGCGCATCAAAAAATCCGACAAGGTCGGCGACCGCATCTTCATCGAAGGCAACAGCGCCGCCGCGCTCGGCGCTGTCTATGGCGGCGCGACCGTCTGCGCCTGGTATCCGATCACGCCGTCCTCCTCGGTGGCGGAAGCCTTCACCGCTCATTGCAAGAAGTACCGGCACGATCCCAAGACCGGACAAGCGAAGTACGCCATCGTGCAGGGCGAGGACGAGCTGGCTTCGATCGGCATCGTGATCGGCGCGTCCTGGAACGGCGCGCGCGCCTTCACAGCGACCTCCGGCCCCGGCATCTCGCTGATGACCGAGTTCATCGGCCTTTCATACTTTGCCGAGATCCCGGCCGTGATCATGAACATCCAGCGCGCCGGCCCCTCCACGGGCATGCCGACCCGCACTCAGCAGTGCGACATCATCGCCTGCGCCTATGCTTCGCATGGCGACACCAAGCATGTGCTGCTGTTCCCGGAAGACCCGGCTGAAGCGTTCGAGTTCGCGGCTGCCGCCTTCGACCTCGCCGAACGGCTGCAAACCACGATCTTCCTGATGCTCGATCTCGACATCGGCATGAACCACCGGCTCTGCCGCCCGCTGAAGTGGGACGACGCCAAGCAGTATGACCGCGGCAAGGTGATGACCGCGGAGATGTTGGAAGAAGGCCGCGACTTCGGCCGCTATCTCGACGTCGACGGCGACGGCATCCCCTACCGCACCTATCCCGGCACGCATCCCACCAAGGGCTCGTATTTTACCCGCGGAACGTCGCGCGACCGCTATGCGCGCTATTCCGAGGAAGGCTCTGTTTACGCCGACAACATGCAGCGGCTCGTGCGCAAGTTCGAGACGGCGCAGGACCTCGTGCCGCGACCGCTCCAGGCCAATGCGGAACGGCCGACCAAATATGGCGTGATCTATTTCGGCTCGACTTCACCGGCGATGGACGAAGCGATCGGATTGTTAGAGGCGCGTGGGCACCAGCTCGATCGCCTGCGCATCCGCGCCTTCCCGTTCCACTCGAGCGTGGCGAGCTTCCTCGCCGAGCACGACTTCGTCTACGTCGTAGAGCAGAATCGCGACAGCCAGCTCCGGCAGCTCATCGTCAACGAGAACGGCATCGATCCGGTGCGGCTCGTGCCCATTGTGCATTACGACGGCACTCCGATCACCGCCCGCTACATCGCAAAAGCCATTGGCGACCACCAGGATCACCTCAAGGTGACCCCGCTCCGCAAGGCCGTGTCATGACTTGCGCGTCACTCTCTCCGTCGTCATGCCCGGGCTTGACCCGGGCATCCACGCCTTTCTTCCTTGCCGCCAAGACGTGGATGGCCGGGACAAGCCCGGCCATGACGGCCTTGGAATCGCAGGTGCTCTGATGACCTATATTGCCAAGCCGAAATTTCATCATCCCGGGCTGAAGAAGAACGACCTCGGCTATACGCATCGCGATTACGAAGGAAAAATCTCGACGCTGTGCGCCGGCTGCGGCCATGACTCGATCACGGCCTCGATCATCGAGGCCTGCTACGAGCTCTCGATCGAGCCACACCGGGTGGCAAAGATCTCCGGCATCGGCTGTTCGTCGAAAACACCGGATTACTTCCTTGGCAATTCGCACGGCTTCAATTCCGTGCACGGGCGCATGCCCAGCGTCTTGACCGGCGCCAACCTCGCCAACCGCGATCTGATCTATCTCGGCGTCTCCGGCGACGGCGATTCCGCGTCGATCGGCTTCGGCCAGTTCGCGCATTCGATCCGGCGTGGCGTCAACATGACCTATATCGTCGAGAACAACGGCGTGTACGGCCTGACCAAGGGTCAGTTCTCGGCCACCGCCGACCGCGGCTCGAAGTCGAAGAAGGGCGTCACCAACACCGACAACGCCATCGACCTCGTCGCAATCGCGCTCCAGTTAGGCGCCACCTTCGTCGCGCGCTCGTTCTCCGGCGACAAGAGCCAGCTGGTGCCGCTGATCGCAGCCGCAATCCGCCACAAGGGCGCGTCCTTCATCGACGTCATCAGCCCCTGCATCGCCTTCAACAACCATGCCGGCTCGACCAAGAGCTTTGATTATGTCCGCGAGCACAATGACGCCGTGAACCGGCTCGATGTGCTGGTCGGCCGCGATCCGATTGCGGTGGATTATGCGCCGGGCACGGTGCAGGTGGTCGAGCAACATGACGGCAGCAAACTCGCGCTGCGCAAGATCGACGCCGATTACGATCCGCATGACCGGCTCGGCGCCCAGACCTTCCTCGCGAAGCACGCCGCCAAGGGCCAGATCGTCACCGGGCTGCTGTATGTCGACCCCGATGCGGAAGATATGCACGCGCATCTGAACACGGTCGAGACGCCGCTCAACACGCTGGAAGCCGACACACTTTGTCCGGGCTCGTCAGTGCTGGACAAGATCAACGCCAGCCTGCGTTAGGAACCGGTATCGCGATTCCGAGGCGCGCTCGTGCCCGAGCGCGCCTTAGCTTTTGGACCAAAGCGACGGCTTTCCGTCCGTCTTGTTTTGCCATGGTCAGCCCGCAGGCAGGAGCAGCGCCAATTTCAGCGCGCCTCCCGGGCGAAAGCTCAGCCTGCGTTGATCATTTGCTCCGCGCTGAGACGGGGTGCCTGACGCGCACGGTGATCTTCTCCGACACGACGGGTGGATCGAACGGATAGTGCTTGGCATCGCCCAGCACCAGTTGAAGGGTGTGGGTCCCGGGCGGGAGTTCCAGAAACGTTTCGGTCTGCCCCGCCCCGAAATGCAGATGCGATTTGTCCTGAAGGATCGGCTCCTTCGGATCGATGGGGTCATTGACGTCGACCAACAAATGGTGATGACCGGCGTTCTGATAGTCGTCGCCGGCATGCGTCACGCCCATGTTGCGCAAACCGAACCGGACCCAAAATCCGCCGCGGACCTTCTGTCCGTCAGATGGGGTGATGAAGTAGAGCTTTGCATCCTTGGGAGCGGTCTTGCCTTGCGCGAGTGCTGCGCCCGGAAGCAACGCAAGCGCCATCGACAACGCGATGCAACGAAGGATTTGCATCAAACCTACTCCCCTGCTCAAGGACTGAGCGCCACCCGGAATCCATGCGTCGGATAGCGGACATTGGTGTCGTAGCCATCGCGATTGGATGGCCGCACATATCTCGAATCGTTCTTCCACGAGCCCGAGCGCAAGACATGCGATGTACAATCCCCGCCATTCCATGCTGAGCCATCACCAGGCGCGCCCTGGTAGGTTTTGTGCCAGCAGTCCTCGACCCACTGGTCGACGCCTCCACCCATGTCATGGAGTCCGAATGGATTCGGCTTGAAGCTGCCGACCTTCGCCGGCTGCTCCGCCGCGAGGTCACCGCAATCCTTGCATCCGGCCATGCCCGGCTGGAGCTTGTCGCCCCACCAATATTTGGTCTGCGTTCCGCCTCGAGCGGCGTATTCCCATTCGGCTTCGCTCGGAAGCCGATACGGCTTTTTCGTCGCTTCCGCGAGATAGGCCGCGTATTGCTGCGCGTCGGTCCAGCTCACATTGCTGATCGGCGCATCGTCCTTGCCGCGGGCAACGAAACTGCACGCCTTCGCAGCGGCGCATTCGTTCCATTCACGTACAGTCACCGGATACTTGCCGATTGAAAATGGCTTCATCGTCACCTGGTGGATAGGCCGTTCGGTTGGGTCGTCATTGCTTCCCATCGCGAAGCTGCCGCCGCGAATGGCGATCATCTCGGGTTCCAGGACCGGGGCCGCTGTCGGCTGGCTGGGCGCCGGAGTGGGTGACGGCGGCGCCGACGCCAGCGAGGGAGACGGTTGCGGTGTCTGCGTCGCCGCCTCGCGCGGTGACGGCTGCGGGATCGGTGATGCCGCCGGAGTAGCGGTCGGCGTCGCGGCCTGCTCGCCCACCCTGCCCTTGGGCTGCGCCAGGAGATACCAGAGCACGCCCGTGGCAATCACCAGCAGTGTGATGCTCAGGAGAAAGAGCAAAGTATTCTCGCGCCGGCCGCGTGTCCTGCCGACAGCATCGGCGTCCGGCAGCACGCGATAGACCCGCACGGGATCGGTGATGTTCTTGACCTTGCGATCCCCGAGCGACTCATAGCCGCACACCACCTTGTGCTTGATCTGCTCGTAGATCGCGCCCGAAATGTAGACCTGACCAGGCTCGGCAATGCCCTCGATGCGCGTGGCGATGTTGACGCCATCGCCGTAGACGTCGTCCGGTTCGACGATGACATCACCGAGATTGACGCCAATTCGGTATTCGATCCGGGATTCCTTTGGAATCGAGGCATTGCGGCCGACGAGGTTCTGCTGAATGACGATGCTGCAGCGAACGGCCTCGACGGGGCTGTCGAAAATGGCGATGAAACCATCGCCGGTGGTCTTCACCAGACTTCCGTGATGCTCGACGATGCTGGGTTCGATGAGGTCCCGCTCGATCCGCTTGACGCGGACATGCGTGCCTTCCTCGTCGGCCTGCATCAAGCGACTGTAGGATGCGATGTCGCCGACAATGATGGCCGCGAGACGACGAGGCATTGCACCGTGCGGGGGCGGCTCGTTGTGATTCCCGGATCTGAAGTTGCGAATTTCGCCCATTGCGGGGGACTCCACCAACCTACAAGAGGCGGTCCCAGCCTACGACTTCGAGAAGCAATCGCGTGTGAACGCTATCACATTAACGATCTGGAACAACGTCGAAGGATTCGCCGACAGCGAGTTCCGGAGAGCAGGAGCTTATGAGGTGCCTGAACCTTCCTGACCCAATCTGCGACTAAGGCAACGCTCGGAGCGGCCGTTTCAGCTCCGGGGAACGACTTTCGGGCATTTTCACCGCCTCCAGGCATCTGCAACGATCCGGGGTATCCGCGCCCCTGCTGCGCAAAGCCTCGAACCTTGCGCGAGGCTGCGGGAAGGACTGCCGATGAACGCGCGGCGCGCGGCCTGCGACTAACCGCCAACTGGCCCTTCCCGATGCGGGCCGCCCATGGCTGAAGCCCCGGTGTTCATCATGAAGCTTGCGCTGATCCTTCCACTGGCCCTTGTGGCCTTCATCGGCGCCGCCCGGGCCGAGGAGGCCGGCGACATCCACGAGGCCACCCCGGCTGAAGCCGAGGCCTTCAACGCGCGCATCTATGCAGGCCCGCCGGGCAAGACGGCCTATGCCTGCTTCGTCCGCCGCTACGACGCAGAACATCTGGCGCAGCATCCGAAGCAGAAGGTGGCGTCGATGAAGCTGCTGGTCTCGGCGGAGACCTACGAAGTGGACAATCAGTTGCGCAACTCGTTCCGGCTCGGCTTCCGCTATCGCAACCGCAGCAGCGATTTCGACTCCAGCGGCTCCTGCCACCACGCGGTGTTCACCAAGGATGGCGACGAGGTCCGCCTCGGCTGCGGCGTCGATTGCGAGGGCGGCGGCGTCGGCATTGCACTGTCGAAGGACGACAAGTCGGCCATCGTGCGGCTCGAAAGCATCAGGATCTGGCGGCATGACAAGCCGACTGAAGACGAAGACCGCACGCTGGTCGCGGGCCAGGACGACGGGATTTTCCGGCTCGACCGGGTCGACAACCGCGAGTGCGCCGCACTGGCCTACGATCGCAAGGAACTCGCCGCGCTGCGCCACAAGTGATATGTCTCCGGCAACGAGCAGGAGATCATCATGAACCGCCGGAACATCTTGTGGAGCACCGTCTCGGCGCTGGGCGCAGCCTTTGCCGCCTCGCCCGCCAAAGCCGCGACTGAAAAGGCCGCGACCGAGGCCACCAGGTCGGACAAGCTGAAGGTGGTCTATCACCTGGCCGACGCCGACAAGGTCAATTTCGTACTCGGCAACATCCAGAACCACATCGACGGAGTCGGCGGCCCCGACCACGTCACGCTCGCGCTGGTGATCCACGGGCCGGCGCTGAAGGCGTTTCACTCGGCGCAGGCCAACCCCGATGTCAGCAAGCGGATCGGCAATTTCGCCAAGGACGGCGTCGAGCTCGCCGCCTGCGGCAACACGATGAAGGCGCAGAACATCACGCTGACGGATCTGCTGCCGGGGTTCGTGAGTGCGGAGAAGGGCGGCGTGGTCCGCCTCGCCGAGTTGCAGTCGCAGGGGTATCTGTATTTGCGGCCGTGAGGGGGCGACTCCGCCCTCTCTTCCGTCATTGCGAGCGAAGCGAAGCAATGCAGGCTGCCTCCGCGGTGACGGCCTGGATTGCTTCGTCGCTTCGCTCCTCGCAATGACGTGGAGGCACTTGACATATCCATAACTCCAGGGTTATGAATTAATCCATAACCTATGAGTTATGGATTTCACATGTCCGCCGCGCACGATCTTCTGTTCCGGACGCTTGCCGACCCGACACGACGGGCGATCTTCGAACGGCTGTGTCGCGAGGGCGAGCAGACGGTCGGGGCACTGACGGCGCTGTCCGGGGTTTCCCAGCCGGCGGTCTCAAAGCATCTCGGCGCGCTGAAGCAGGCAGGCCTGGTGCGCGACCGGCATGAAGGACGCCAGACCCATTACAGCGCGCAGCCCGGTGCGCTCAATCCGCTGATCGACTGGACCAGCCAGATGGCGGGCTTCTGGCAGAACCGGCTCGATGCGCTCGACGATCTTCTCAAGAGGATGGACCAATGACTGAAGCTGCGACCGAAACACGTTCCGTGGTCATCGAGCGCGAATTTGCCTATCCACCGGAACGGCTGTGGCGCGCGCTGACGCAGCCGCATCTGATCGAGGAATGGCTGATGAAGAACGACTTCAAGCCATCGGTCGGTCATCGCTTCAATCTGCGCGGCGAATGGGGCGGCGTGCTGGATTGCGAAGTCCTCGCCATCGAGCCGCAGCGCTCGCTCGCCTACACCTGGAATTTCACGCATGAGGACGCGGCCTACGACCTCAAGAGCGTGGTGACCTTCACGCTTACCGCGCAAGGCGCAGGCACGCATCTGCGCGTCGAGCAGGCGGGCTTCCGCCCCAGCCAGAAGCAGGCCTATGGCGGCGCGCATGCCGGCTGGAAGCAGTTTTTCACCAGGCTGGACGAGTTGCTGGCGCGGGCGGAATAGCCCGGCTACGCGCGTCCATTCCCAACATTCCCAGAGGAGACTGAAATGAGTTCGAACATGTGGATCAGGCAGATCCATCGCTGGCTGTCGATCGCCTTCACACTTGCGGTGATCGCCAACATCGTTGCGCTGACCATGCAGGTTCAAGCGACATGGATTGGCCTGATGGCCTTCGTCCCGCTGATCCCGCTGCTCGCGACCGGGCTCTATCTGTTCGCGCTGCCCTATCTTGGCCGCCGCAGCGAGGCGAGATCATGAAGAAAGCCGTGACCGCAAAGACGAGCAGCGCGAAGGAAACGGCCGGGCCGTCGCCATCGAAGTTGATCGACGGCAGGATCAAGGAGCTCGGCGACTGGCGCGGCGAAATGCTGAAGCGCGTCCGTGCGCTGATCAAGGACGCCGATCCCGAGGTGGTCGAGGAATGGAAATGGCGCGGCGTTCCCGTGTGGGAGCACGACGGCATCATCTGCACCGGCGAAACCTACAAGGCCGTCGTCAAGCTGACCTTCGCCAAGGGTGCGGCGCTGGATGACCCGGCCGGCCTGTTCAATTCCAGCCTCGACGGCAACGTGCGGCGCGCGATCGATATTCCCGAGGGAGCGAAGCTCAACGAAAAGGCGCTGAAGTCGCTGATCAAGGCGGCCGTGACGCTGAATGCGTCGAAGAAGAAGCCGGCGAAGAAGAGCTGAGGCCGAGCGGCGGCGTTACGCCACCGCCGCCGGGATCGGACGCGGGCTGACGACGTATTCGCGCAGCACCTTGTCGTTGGCATCGACCTCGATCAGCGCGACGTCGTAGGTCCAGAGATCGGCGAGGTGCTGCAGCACCCGTTTCGTATCGGTCTCGTTGAGCTGCGAGCCCTTGATGACGCGGTGATGCAGGATCAGCCGGCGGTCGCCGGAGAGATCGACGTCGACCACCTCGATATTGGCATCGATGAAGCCGACATCGTGCTGCCGGGCCAGTTCGCGGCGGACGCGGCGGAAACCGCGCTCGTCGTGGATGGCATCGACCCGGATGCCGGCGCGTTCCTCGGGATCGTCGTGCAGATGGAACATGCGGAAGTGCCGCATCAGCTTCGGGCTCAGGAACTGGCCGATGAAGCTCTCGTCGCGGTAATTGGCCCAGACGTCGCGCAGCACGCCCATCACGTCGTTCTTGCCGGCGATATCGGGAAACCACTCGCGGTCTTCGTCTTCCGGATTGGTGACGATGCGCTCGATGTCCTGCATCATTGCGAAGCCGAGCGCATAGGGATTGAAGCCCGAGAAGCGCTGATCGTCGAATTCGGGCTGGAACACCACGTTGGTATGCGAGCCCAGGAATTCAAGGAAGTTGCCGTCGGTGATGCGGCCCTGCTGATGCAGCGCGGTCATGATGCGATAGTGGACGTAGGTCGCCGTCCCCTCGTTCATCACCTTGGTCTGGCTCTGCGGATAGAAATATTGCGCGATGTGACGGACGATGCGCAGCAGCTCGCGCTGCCAGGGCGCCAGCCGCGGCGCGCTCTTCTCCAGGAAGTAGAGCAGGTTTTCCTGCGGCAGTCCGAGCAGCTTGCGGCGCCGTTCGAGGGAGATCGCGGTCCGGGCCTTCGAAGCGCCCTTGGGCACGGTGCGCCAGAGGTCGTTGAAGACTTCCTCCTCGTGCTGGCGGCGGCGCCCTGCCCGCTTCTCCTCCTCGCGCAGATCCAGCTGCTTCTTGCCGGGATAGCGGTCGATGCCGTGCGACATCAGCGCGTGCGCGGCGTCCAGCGTGCGCTCGACCTCGATACGGCCATAGCGCTCCTCGCACTGCATGACGTAGTTCTTGGCGAAATCCAGATAGTCCAGGATGCCTTCCGCATCGGTCCACTGCTTGAACAGATAATTGTTCTTGAAGAAGTGGTTGTGGCCGAAGGCGGCGTGCGCGATCACGAGCGTCTGCATCGTCGCCGTGTTCTCCTCCATGAGATAGGAGATACAGGGCGAGGAGTTGATCACGATCTCATAGGCGAGGCCCATCAGGCCCTTGCGGTAGGACGCCTCGTGATACGCAAAGTGCTTGCCGAACGACCAGTGCTTGTAGAACAAGGGCATGCCGACCGAGGAATAGGCGTCCAGCATCTGCTCGGCGGTGATGACCTCGATCTGGTTCGGATAGACGTCGAGTCCGAGATCCTTCAACGCCACCTCTTCGCAGGCGTCGGTGATGCGCTGCAAGGTGTGGAAATCCCAATCGGCGCCTTCGAACAAGCGTTCCGTCATGGAGCGGCTTTCTCCTGAGCAGTTTCGCGGCGCTGGAACAGATCGTGGAACACCGGGAAGATCTCGCTGCGCTCGCTGACCTTGCGCATCGAGAGCGGCGCGCCGCTGTTGCGCAGGCGCTCGTAGAGAGTCCAGAGCGACGAATCGGAGAGATCGAAGGCGCTGCCGCCCGATTCCCCGACCTCGAGATAGGCGAAGAACTGGCAGACCGGCAGGATCTTGTCGGTCAGCAGCAGGCCGGTGAGTTCGCCGTCGGAATAAGAATTGTCGCCGTCGGAGGCTTGCGCGGCGTAGATGTTCCAGTCCGACGGATTGAAGCGCTCGCGCACGATCTCGTGCATCGCCTGAAGCGCGCTGGAGACCAGCGTGCCGCCGGAGGCCGGGCCGTAGAAGAAGGTCTGCTCGTCCACCTCCTCGGCGCGATCGGTGTGGCGGATGAAGACGATCTCGACATGCTTGTAGCGCCGCTTCAGGAACACGTAGAGCAGCATGTAGAAACGCTTCGCCAGATCCTTCATGTGCTCGGACATCGAGCCGGAGACGTCCATCAGGCAGAACATCACGGCCTGCGCCACCGGCCGCGGCACCTTCTCGTAACGGCGATAGCGGATGTCGAGCGGGTCGATGAAGGGAATACGCTTGGTCTTCGCCTTCAGCCTTTCGAGCCGCGCGAGCAACTCGGCGCGCTCGTCTTCGTCGGTGGATGCGGCGATCGCGGCTTCCAGCTCCTCGACCTCGTCCTTGCTGGGACGCTTGAGCGCGATGCGTCGGGCGAGCGCCAGCTTCACCGTGCGGCTGACCGAGATGTTGGCGGGCGAACCCGACGTGGTGTAGCCGGCGCGCTGGATGCCTTCGCTTTCGGTCTGCGCGATCCTGCGCTTGGCAAGGTCAGGCAGTTCGAGGTCGTCGAGGAAGAGGTCGACGAACTCATCGCGGCTCAGCACGAAACGGAAGGCGTCCTCGCTGTCGCCTTCGCCCGGACCCGAGTCTTTGGCGCTGCCCTGGCCCTGACGCTGGAGATAGTCGCCCTCGATGAACTTCTTGTTGCCGGGCAGCACCATGTCACGCGTTCCGCCTTCACGGCGGAACCGCGGCTCGTGCATGCCATCGAGCGGTATCGTGACCTCACCACCCTCCAGGACGTCCTTGATGTCGCGTTCCTGCGAGGTCTTCTTGACGGCGCCCTGCACCAGGGATTTGGCCCGACGCAAGAACCGCTGGCGGTTCTCAAGACTCTTGCCGCCTGGATTCAGGCGCCTGTCAATAATGTGAATGGCCACTTTCTCATCCGCCTCAACCGGCTTGCTTCACGCGCATGTACCATTCGACCAGCCGGCGAACCTGACGCTCGGTGTAGCCGCGCTCCACCATGCGTGCCACGAACTCGCCGTGCTTCTTCTCCGTCTCGCCGTCCTTCTTCGAACCGAACGAGATGACCGGAAGCAGGTCCTCGACCTGAGAGAATATCCGCTTTTCGATCACATCGCGAATCTTCTCATAGGAGATCCAGGTCGGATTCTTGCCGCCGTTCTGGGCGCGAGAGCGTAACGAGAATTTGACCACCTCGTTGCGGAAGTCCTTGGGGTTGGCGATGCCCGCCGGCTTCTCGATCTTGGTCAATTCCTGGTTCAACAATTCGCGATCGAGCAGCTGGCCGGTATCGGCATCCTTGAAATCCTGGTCCTCGATCCAGGCGTCGGCGTAATCGACGTAGCGGTCGAACAGGTTCTGGCCGTAATCCGAGTAGGATTCGAGATACGCCTTCTGGATCTCATTGCCGATGAACTCGGCGTAGCGCGGCGCGAGATCCGCCTTGATGAACTCCATGTAGCGCTTCTCGACTTCCTCTGGCAGTTGCTCGCGCCGGATCGACTGCTCGAGCGCATACATCAGGTGCACGGCGTCGGCGGCGACCTCCTGCGGATCGTGGTTGAAGGTCGCAGCCAGGATCTTGAAGGCGAAGCGGGTGGAGACGCCGTCCATGCCTTCGTCGACGCCGGCAGCGTCGCGATATTCCTGGACGCTGCGCGCCTTCGGATCGGACTCCTTCAGGCTCTCGCCGTCATAGACCCGCATCTTGCCGAACAGCGTCGAGTTCTCGTGCTTGCGCAGCCGCGACAGGACCGAAAACCGCGCCAGCGTCTCCAGCGTCGAAGGTGCGCAGGGTGCGGCCGCAAGCTCCGAGCCCTGGATCAGCTTCTCGTAGATTTTCTGCTCCTCGGTGGCGCGGAGGCAGTACGGCACCTTGATGACGCAGATGCGGTCGATGAAGGCTTCGTTGTTCTTGTTGGCCTTGAAGCTCGACCACTCGGCCTCGTTCGAGTGCGCGAGAATCACCCCGGTGAAGGGGATCGCGCCGATATTCTCGGTGCCGATGTAGTTGCCTTCCTGCGTTGCGGTCAGCAACGGATGCAGCATCTTGATCGGCGCCTTGAACATCTCGACGAATTCAAGAATGCCCTGGTTGGCGCGGTTGAGGCCGCCGGAATAGCTGTAGGCGTCGGGATCGTTCTGCGCGTAGGTCTCGAGCTTGCGGATGTCGACCTTGCCGACCAGCGAGGAGATGTCCTGGTTGTTCTCGTCACCAGGCTCGGTCTTGGAGACCGCAATCTGGCGCAGCCGCGACGGCTGGATTTTTGCGACGCGAAACTGAGAAATGTCGCCGCCGAACGCTTCCAGCCGCTTGTAGCACCACGGGCTCATCAGGCCGGTGAGGCGCCGGCGCGGAATGCCGTACTTCTCTTCCAGCATCGGTCCGAGATGGTCGGGATCGAACAGGCTGAGCGGGCTTTCGAACACGGGCGAGAGTTCATCGCCGGCTTTCAGCACGTAGATCGGTTGCACTTCCATCAGCGACTTCAGCCGCTCGGCGAGCGAGGACTTGCCGCCGCCGACCGGGCCGAGCAGATAGAGGATCTGCTTGCGCTCTTCGAGACCTTGAGCTGCATGACGGAAGAAGCCGACGATGCGCTCGATGGTTTCTTCCATGCCGTAGAAGCCGGCGAAGGCCGGATAGGTGCGGATCGTTCGGTTCAAAAAAATACGGCCAAGGCGAGTATCCTTGGCCGTGTCAATCGTCTGAGGGTCACCAATCGCAGCTAGCAGTCGTTCGGCCGCGTTCGCGTATTTCATGGGATCGCTTCGACACGATTCCAGGTATTCCGCCATCGACATGTCGTGTTGGCTTCTCGCCTCGAACGACTTAGCGAAAGCGTTGAATAGAGAATCGTTGTACATGATCCCTCTCCGCGTGAGTTCCGCTACAAGCTGAAACGAAAGCAGTTACCGGACCGTTCCTCAGGCCGCTTCTCGAATCAGCGTGAGCACATGACGACCATTGGACACCCGGGTGCCAACACGACGCAACGCACAAGGTAAGCACTCGCTGAATTACGAACAGGCACTTGCCTGTAATTTGTGCGAATCTCTATCTATCTTGGCGCATTTCCAGAATTTGTCACGGGTTCGCCACATCCGGGCAATACCGGGGCGAGTCTCTCCGGCACTGCAACATGGTGATCTCCGAGCGGCAAACTTATGACGCTTGCAGGGCGATGCCTTGCGTGCCGCGTTCATCTTCCTGCTGCAATGCGGTGGCTTGATTGCTTGCAGCGGCCTGGCCGCTTGCAGCATGACAATCGCGGCAAGCGCGCAGCAGTGTGTCAAAATCGGTCGCCAGACCCTCCGAACGGATAACAATCCGATCGTTCGGCGTTCGGCGCGCCGCACTGCGGATGCAGGAAAGCTGCCGCTGCAAGGCGGGCGACGGCGTCAGCACGATCGCCTTGTGCCCCCTGATGTCCTCAGCCGAAACATCCGCAATGGAGTCCCAAAGCAAAAATTCATTGCCGATCCGCAAGTCGCGGATGCCGTAGGGGGTGACAATCACGACCGGCCCGCGTTCGGTCGGCAGCATCCAGATCAGCCAGCCGGTGATGGGACCGAACAAGGCGACGCCGAGATAGCCCATCGTCGTATCGAAGCTGCCGGTGTCGCCCCACCAGTCGAACGCAAGGCTTGATTTGAAAGCAAGGCTTGCGCTCAGCAGCGTCATCACAAAGCCTGCCGCGACCAGCAGCCGCAGGCGCATGGCGCATTGACCGATTTCGAGATCATGGGATGCGTCGATGCAGACAGACGGTGCGATCGATTGCCGGCTACCGGCGATGGCAACGCCATCAGGACGTGCGTGCATGCTTTCCCCCAGCATGGCCATTCGCGACCCGGCCTATGAGTATCAAGACGGATCGATGATCCGCTGATGACACTCCGACGCGACAGACCGACCTCACGCAACAAGACCTCGGCCGAACCGTCCGGCCAAATTTTTATTACGCAAAACCACGTCAGCCGCCTGGATCGCCATGATCACGACGGAGTTAAACTGAGAGTATGACGCCTACGCCTTGGATTGGTTCCCTCCCGGGAGCATGTGGGCTAAAGGATAGCGCGTCAGGACCGGGTCGGAAACCCCTCGCCCGAAGGCTTGGAGATAAATAATCATCATGAATCCCGTCAAAGAACTGGAAAAGCACGGACAGGCTGTCTGGCTGGACTTCCTGGCCCGCGGCTTCATCGCCAAGGGCGACCTGAAGCGGCTGATCGACACCGACGGCGTCAAGGGCGTCACCTCCAATCCTTCGATCTTCGAGAAGGCGATCGGCAGCTCGGACGAGTACGACGCCCCGATCGGCAAGGCGCTGAAGCGCGGCGACCGGACCGTGGCCGATTTGTTCGAGGCGGTCGCGGTCGAGGACATCCAGAACGCCGCCGACGTGCTGCGTCCGGTCTATGACCGGCTCAGGGGCGGCGACGGCTTTGTCAGCCTGGAGGTCTCGCCTTATCTGGCCATGGACACATCAGGCACGGTCGCTGAAGCACGCCGGCTCTGGAAAGACGTCAACCGCAAGAACCTGATGGTGAAGGTGCCGGCGACGCCGGAAGGCCTGCCGGCAATCGAAACGCTGATCGGCGACGGCATCAGCATCAACATCACGCTGTTGTTCTCGAAAGCGGTCTATCTGGAGGTCGCCGAGGCCTATCTCGCCGGCCTCGAAAAGTATGTCGCCGGCGGCGGTGACCCCTCTCATGTCGCAAGCGTGGCGAGCTTCTTCGTCAGCCGCATCGATAGCGTCGTCGACAAGCAGCTCGACGAGAAGATCGCGCGCGCCAACGACCCAAGCGAAAAGGAGCGGCTTGCCGCGTTGAAGGGCAAGGTTGCGATCGCCAACGCCAAGGTCGCCTATCAGGATTACAAGCGCCTGTTCTCGGGTCCGCGTTGGGAGAAGCTCGCCGCCAAGGGCGCCAAGCCGCAGCGCATGCTGTGGGCCTCGACCGGCACCAAGAACAAGGACTACAGCGACGTGCTCTATGTCGAGGAGCTGATCGGACCCGACACCATCAACACGGTGCCGCCGGCAACGCTCGATGCATTCCGCGACCACGGCAAGCCGCGCGACAGCCTCGAGGAGAATGTCGACGACGCCCACCGCGTGCTGGAAGAACTGGAGCGCTCCGGCGTCTCGCTCGACGCCATCACCGAGGAGCTGGTCAAGGATGGCGTCAAGCTGTTCGCCGACGCCGCCGACAAGCTTTACGGCGCAGTCGCCCACAAGCGCGCGACCGTTCTCGGGCCGGAAATCGACCGTCAGCAGCTGTCGCTCGGCGACGGCCTCGGCAAGGCCGTGGCCAAGAGCACCGAGGAATGGCGCGCCGCTGCCAAGATCCGCAGGCTGTGGCAGCGCGACAAGTCGGTCTGGACCGGGACCGACGAGGACAAATGGCTCGGCTGGCTCGACAGCGCGGCGAAAGCCGACGTCGCCGATTACGAAGACTACGCCAACCGCGTAAAGGGGCAGAAATTCTCCGACGCCGTCGTGCTCGGCATGGGCGGATCGAGCCTTGGCCCAGAGGTGCTGGCCGAGACCTTTGCCAAAAAGACCGGTTTCCCGAAGCTGCACGTGCTCGACTCCACCGATCCGGCGCAGGTGCGGGCGATGGAGGCCAAGATCGACATCGCCAACACCGTGTTCATCGTCTCCAGCAAATCCGGCGGCACCACCGAGCCGAACGCGATGAAGGATTATTTCCACAAGCGCGTCGCGCAGGCGCTCGGCCCGAAGGCCAAGACCGGCTTCCGCTTCATCGCGGTGACCGATCCCGGCTCCTCGCTGGAGAAGGCGGCCAAGAAGCTGAACTACGCCCGCATCTTCCATGGCGAGCCCTCGATCGGCGGACGCTATTCGGTGCTGTCACCGTTCGGCCTGGTGCCGGCAGCCACCGCCGGCATCGATGTCAGGACCTTCCTCAAGCATGCGCTCTCGATGGCCCGTTCCTGCGGACCGGACGTGCCGCCGAGCGAGAACCCGGGCGTGCAGCTCGGTCTCGCCATGGGTCTTGCCGGCCTCGAAGGCCGCGACAAGGTGACGATCCTGTCGTCGAAGAAGATCGCCGATTTCGGCGCCTGGGCCGAGCAACTGATCGCGGAATCGACCGGCAAGGAGGGCAAGGGCCTGATCCCGATCGCCGGCGAGCCGCTGGGCGAGTCCTCGCTCTACGGCAACGACCGTTTCTTCATCGACATCCGCACGGAGGGCGAAACGGACGCAGCGCATGACTCGGCGCTCGCCGGGATCGAAGCGGCCGGCCATCCCGTCGTGCGCATCGTCATGAAGTCGATTGATCATCTCGGCCAGGAATTCTTCCGCTTCGAGATGGCAACCGCAGTCGCGGGCAGCATTCTCGGCATCAACCCGTTCGACCAGCCCGACGTGGAAGCGGCCAAGATCAAGACCCGCGAGCTGACGTCGGCGTATGAGAAGGCCGGCGCGCTGCCGGTTGAAGAGCCGGTTGTCAGCACCGACGAAGCCGACCTCTACACCGATGCGGCCAATGCCAAGGCGCTGCGCGCCGCCGGCGCCAACGGCGACCTCACCTCCTGGCTGAAGGCGCATCTGTCGCGCTCCAGCCATGGCGATTATGTCGCCCTGCTCGGCTACATCGAACGCGACAAGGCCACCATCGATGCGCTTCAGGCGATGCGCCTCGAAGTGCGCGAGAAGCGGCATGTCGCGACCTGCGCGGAGTTCGGACCACGCTTCCTGCACTCGACGGGCCAGGCCTACAAGGGCGGGCCGGATAGCGGCGTGTTCCTCCAGATCACCGCCGACGACGCCAAGGACCTCGCGGTGCCGGGCCAGAAGGCCAGCTTCGGCGTGATCAAGGCCGCGCAGGCCCGCGGCGATTTCGACGTGCTTACCGAGCGCGGCCGGCGCGCGCTCCGGGTGCACCTCAAGGGTCCGCTCAGGAAAGGCCTCGCGGCGCTCAATGCCGCGCTCAACGACGCACTGAATTAAGGGAATCTCTCACATGCAACTCGGCATGATCGGCCTCGGCCGGATGGGCGGCAACATCGTTCGCCGGCTGATGCGCCATGGACATTCGACCGTGGTCTATGACAAGGACGCCAAGGCCGTCGCGGGCCTTGCCGCGGATGGCGCGGTCGGCTCGGCAACGCTGGAAGAGTTCATCTCGAAGCTGGAGCGGCCGCGCACGGCCTGGGTGATGCTGCCGGCGGGACGCATCACCGAGCAGACGATCGAGACGATCGCGGGCGTGATGCAGGAAGGCGACGTCATCATCGACGGCGGCAACACCTTCTGGCAGGACGACGTTCGCCGCGGCAAGGCGCTGAAGGTGCGCGGCATCCACTATGTCGACGTTGGCACGTCAGGCGGCGTCTGGGGACTCGACCGCGGCTATTGCATGATGATCGGCGGCGAGAAGGCCGTCGTCGACCGGCTCGATCCGATCTTCGCAGCCCTTGCGCCCGGTGCCGGCGACATTCCGCGCACCGAGGGACGTGACGGACGCGATCCGCGCATCGAGCAGGGCTACATCCATGCCGGCCCTGTCGGCGCGGGCCATTTCGTCAAGATGATCCACAACGGCATCGAATATGGCCTGATGCAGGCCTATGCCGAAGGTTTTGACATTCTCAAGAACGCCAATATCGATGCGCTGCCCGCGGACCATCGGTTTGATTTCAATCTCCCTGATATCGCCGAGGTATGGCGGCGCGGCTCGGTGATCCCTTCCTGGCTTCTCGACCTGACCTCGACCGCGCTCGCCGACAACCCGACGCTGTCGGAGTATTCCGGCTTCGTGGAAGATTCCGGCGAAGGCCGCTGGACCGTGAATGCAGCGATCGACGAGGCTGTTCCGGCCGAAGTCCTCACCGCGGCCCTCTACGCACGTTTCCGTTCCCGCAAGGAACACACCTTCGCGGAGAAAATTCTCTCCGCAATGCGCGCGGGGTTCGGCGGCCACAAGGAGCCGAAGCAGCCGGACGCTTCGAAGCCCAAATAAGGACCATCAAGCGAAGGCCAACAGTTCGTGACAAAAGACCCGCAAGCCAAGCGCAAGCCGGAAAATTGCGCCTTCGTCATCTTTGGTGCGACCGGCGACCTCACGCACCGTCTCGTGATCCCCTCGCTCTACAATCTTGCCGCAGAACATCTATTGCCGGAGAAATTCTGCGTCGTCGGCGTCGGCCGCAGCGCCATGTCCGACGATGAGCTGCGCGACAGCCTTATGAGGGGACTGCGCGAATTTGCGACCCGTCCTGTGGACGATGTCGTCGCCCGGAGACTCCTGGAGCGCGTCAGCTTCGTCGAAGCCGATGCGAAAGACCCGCCGTCATTCGATCGCTTGCGTGACCATCTGGATTCGCTGGACTGCGCGCAAGATACCGGCGGCAACAGGCTGTTCTATCTCGCGACCCCGCCCGCTGCGTTCGCACCGACCGCACGTGAACTCGGGCGCACGGGCATGATGAAGGAGAACGGCACCTGGCGGCGGTTGGTGATCGAAAAGCCCTTCGGCACCGACCTCGCCTCGGCGAAGGCGCTGAACGCCGAGTTGCTGAAGATCATGGAGGAGCATCAGATCTACCGGATCGACCATTACCTCGGCAAGGAAACGGTGCAGAACATCCTGGTGCTGCGCTTTGCCAACGGCATGTTCGAGCCGATCTGGAATCGCAACCATATCGACCATATCCAGATCACCGTGGAAGAGAAGCTCGGCGTCGGCCATCGCGGCGGCTTCTACGACGCTACCGGCGCATTGCGCGACATGGTGCCGAACCATCTATTCCAGCTGATGTCGCTGGTTGCGATGGAGCCGCCGGCGCGCTTCGACGCGCATTCCGTCCGTTCCGAGAAGGCCGAGGTTCTCAGCGCGGTCCAGCAGCCGAACCAGGAAGAAGCACTTCGGAGCTCGGTCCGCGCCCAATATCTCGCAGGCCGCATCGGCGACGACGACATTCCGGACTACCGCAAGACCGAGGACGTCAAGCCCGGCAGCACCACGGAGACCTTTGTCGCGCTGAAGCTGATGATCGACAATTGGCGCTGGGCGGGCGTGCCGTTCTATTTGCGCACCGGCAAGGCGCTGGGCCACAAGCGCACGGAAGTCGCGATCAAGTTCAAGCAGGCGCCCTTGTCGATGTTCTCGGGCACGACGGTCGATCGTCTCTCGCAGAACTTCCTCACCATCGGCATTGCGCCGACCGAGACCATCGAGCTTCAGTTCAACGCCAAGATTCCGGGACCGAGCATCACCATCGACGGCGTCGAGATGAAGTTCAAATACGGCGACTATTTCCGCGCCGATCCGTCCACGGGTTACGAGACGCTGATCTACGACTGCATGATCGGCGACAACATCCTGTTCCAGCGCGCCGACGGCATCGAAGCCGGGTGGCAGGCGGTACAGCCGTTCCTGGATGCCTGGAAGAACGCGGGTACCAACGGCATCGAAACCTATGAAGCCGGCAGCGACGGTCCGAAATGTTCGGATGAGCTGCTGCGGCGCGACGGCCGCAGCTGGCGAAAGTTTTCGTGATGACAGCGGCCGACCAGCCGAAGCTGATCGCCGTCGCGGACGCCGAGGCGCTGGCGCAAGCCGCGGCCGAGCGGGTGATGGCGCGGATCGCGACCAATCCCGACCGCATCACGATTTGCCTCACCGGTGGCTCGAGCCCGAAGAAGCTCTATCAGCTGCTCGATAGCGACGCCTGGCGCAATAAGATCCCCTGGGATCGCGTGCACTGGTTCATCGGTGACGAGCGCTTTGTCCCCGACAGCGATCCTCTCAACAATATGGCGGTCGCACGCGCGACATTTCTCGACCGCAACGCGCCTGCCGATCATATCCATCCCATCCCGACCACGACCGCGAATCCGGACGCCAGTGCCGAGGCCTACGCGCGCGAGCTAAAGGCCTTCTACGGGTCCGAGAGCCTCGATCTGGCCCGGCCGCTGTTCGACCTCGTTCTGATGGGCGCTGGACCTGATGGCCACACCGCCTCTCTCTTTCCCGGCTATCCCGCCGTCGAGGAGACTGTGCGCTGGGTCGTTGGCGTGCCCAAGGCAAATGTCGCGCCTTTCGTGCCGCGGGTCTCGCTGACGCTGCCTGCGCTGGCCTCCTGCCGCGAAATGCTGTTCGAGATATCAGGGCATGACAAGCAGCCGATCTTGACGCGCCTCCTCAATGGCGAGAATTTGCCGGCTGTACGCGCGCGCTCGAATGGTGAGACCGTCTGGGTGGTCGACCGGGCCGCGCTTCCGGAGGACATTCGTGGCGGGCGTTAAAGCACCTTGTGCGTTGATCGTGATGGGCGTGTCGGGTTCGGGCAAGAGCACAGTTGCAGGGGCGCTCGGCGAGCGTCTCGGCTGGCGCTTCGAGGACGGTGACAGCTTTCACCCCGCCAGCAATGTCGAGAAGATGAGGGCCGGTCATCCGCTCACCGACGAGGATCGTTGGCCCTGGCTCAACGCCATCGCCGACGAGGTCGCGCGGGTCTGCAACAAGGGCGAGCATGTCATCATCGCCTGTTCGGCGCTCAAGCACACCTATCGCGACGTGCTGCTGCGGGGACGCGACGACGTGCGCTTCGTGTTCCTGAAGGGCACGCAGGAGCTGATTGCCGACCGGCTCGCGCACCGCAAGGGTCATTTCATGCCCCCCGGACTCCTGACCAGCCAGTTCAACACGCTGGAGCCGCCGGAGGCGGGCGAGCACGTCATCACGGCGTCGATCGACGAATCTGTCGAGGCGATCGTGGATGGCATCGTGCGGCAGCTGAAGCTCGACGGGACAAGCAAGGCCATCACATGACGAAAATCTCACTCGTGGTCTCCGACGTCGACGGCACCTTGCTCACCAAGGACAAGACGCTGACGGAGCGCGCACGGACGGCGGTGCAGCGGCTGCATCAGGCCGGCATCGGCTTCACCATCACTTCCAGCCGCCCCGCGATCGGCATGCGCTTCCTGATCGAGCCGCTGGCGCTGTGGCTGCCGGTTGGCCCGTTCAACGGCTCCTCGATCGTCGATCCCGAGATGAATCCGGTCGAGCAGCATTTGATCCCGAAAAGCGCTGCCGAGCGGTCACTCCAGATTCTCCGCGAGTTCGGCGCCGACATCTGGCTGTTCACTTACGACAAATGGCTGATCGACAATCCGGACGGAAAATATGTCGCGCATGAGCAGCACACGATCCGGTCGGCCCCGACCGTCGTGACGGACTTCACGCCGTACCTCGCGAGCGCCTGCAAGATCGTCGGCGCCAGCGCCGATGCGGCCGGCCTCGAGGCTTGCGAGAAGGCGATGCAGAAGGCACTCGGCAGCGAGGCCACCGCGGTGCGCTCGCAGACCTATTATCTCGACATCACCCCGCCCGGCTTCGACAAGGGCACCTTCGTGCAGGCGATGGCCGGGCGTCTCGGCATTTCCACCGACGCCGTCGCCACCATCGGCGACATGCAGAACGACCTCGCGATGTTCCGCGTCAGCGGCACCTCGATCGCCATGGGCAACGCCACCGACAGCGTCAAGGAACAGGCCACCAACGTCACCGCGACCAACGAACAGGACGGTTTTGCCGAGGCGATGGAGATGATCCTGAAGCGGAACGGGGCCGCCTAGGTCACTGCTTCGACCGCTGCATCGCCGGCTTCTCGCTCTTCCGCCTGGCCGCCGAGAGATTGTGCCCGGTGTTGATCAGTGCGATATGGGTCAGCGCCTGCGGGAAATTGCCGGCCTGGCGGCGCGCGATGGAGTCATATTCCTCGGCCAGCAGCCCGACATCGTTGGCGAGATCGGCCACGCGATCGAACAGCGCCTGCGCCTTGTCGAGATCGCCGGCCAGCACATGGGCGTCGGCCAGCCACAGCGTGCAGGCGAGGAATGCGCCCTCGATCGGCTGCTTCTCCTCGGATATCTCGCGGGGATCGTGGCGGAGCACGAAGCCATCGCGCATCATGTGATTCTCGATGGCTGCGACGGTGCCACGGATGCGCGCGTCGTCGGCCGGCAGAAATCCTACTCCCGACAATAGCAGCACACTGGCATCGAGCAGCTTCGAGCCATAGCACTCGACGAAGGCGTTCTCCTCTGTGTCAAATCCCTTGTCACAGACGTCGCGATGAATGGCCTCGCGCAAAGCACGCCAGTGCAGCAGCGGAGCCTTGAAGCCGAATGTCTCGGCGCTCTTGATGGCGCGGTCGAAGGCGACCCAGGTCATCACCTTGGAGAAGACGTAGTGCTTTGGCTTACCTCGGCGCTCCCAGATGCCGTGATCGGGGTGATCCCAGACCTCGGCAAGGTGCTGGAGCACGGCGCATTCCAGCGCCCAAGTCGTCTCGTCATCGAGCTTGAGCTTGGCCATGCGCGACTGATGGAAGGCGTCGATCAGCTCGCCATAGACGTCGAGCTGAAGCTGCGCATGCGCGGCATTGCCGACGCGCACCGGCTTCGCGCCTTCATAGCCGTCGAGCCAGCCGGCTTCCCATTCCAAGAGCCGCCGCTGGCCCCAGATGCCGTACATGATCTGCATGTTGTCGGGCGAGCCGGCCGCAGCGCGCAGGAGCCAACTGTGCCAGGCAGAGGCTTCTTCGGTGTACCCCGAGTTCATCAGCGCCAGCAGCGTGAAGGTGGCATCGCGCAGCCAGCAGAAGCGGTAATCCCAATTCCTGGCGCCGCCGAGCTTTTCCGGCAGCGACGTGGTGGGCGCCGCAACGATACCGCCGGTCGGAGCAAACGTCAGCGCCTTCAGCGTGATCAGCGAGCGCATGACGAGATCGTGGTAATCGCCCTCGCGATCGTAGCGGTCACTCCACTCCTGCCAGAATTTCTCGGTCTCCTGGAACGCGGTCTCCGGGTCGATCGGCTCGGGAGGATCGAGATGCGAGGGACCGTAGGTCAGCACGAACGGAACGGTTTCGCCGGCCCTGACTTCGAAGTCGGCAACGGTGGTCAGGTCCTCGCCACGGGGTTCGACCGGCGTGCGCAGTACCGTCATGTCCTGTCCGGCGACCGCCAGCAGCGAGCCATCTTTGCAGCGACGGACCCAGGGAATGTCGACTCCGAAGCCGAAGCGGATCACGAGCTCCATCCGCATCTTCACCGTGCCCGTGACGCCGCGCACCAGCCGCACGATGTCGGAGGCCTTGCCGCGCGGCGGCATGAAGTCGATCAGCGCGACGGTGCCGCTTTTCGCTTCAAAGCGCGTTTCGAGGATGAGGGTATCGCCGAGGTACCGGCGCGAGATCGTGGTGACCTCGTCGCTCGGCGCGATCAGCCAGCGGCCGTTCTTGTGCGTGCCGAGGATTGCAGCAAAGCAGGCATCGGAATCGAAGGCCGGCCAGCACAGCCAGTCGATCGAGCCGTTGCGTCCCACCAGCGCTGCGGTCTCGCAGTCGCCGATCAACGCATAGTCCTCGATCTTCTGTGACACTATCTTGCGAGCCCTGGAAATCGTTCCTGGAAAATCCCCGGCCAATCAACTCCCGCCGTGCAGCGAACGTTCCCGCGTCGCGGCCTTCAAGGCCGCGAGATCGACTTTCGAGGCAATCTTGTCGAGCGCGACGGGCAGGCGCTGGCGCCAGTTCGGATGCTCGTCGATGGTGCCGGGAATGTTGGGCTGGTCGATCACGCCGAGCAGATCCTCCATCGACACCGCGAGCAGCCGCGACGGCGTGCGCGACAGGAAGTTAAGCACCGAATAGAGATCGTTGGCGTTGATGCCGTTCTGACGCAGGATCGCGTCGAGCCCTCCGAGCGCGTCCCAACGGGCCTGGTCGTTCTCGCCGGGATCGAGGCCGAGCGAGAGCTTCATCTTGAGATCGCTGAACGAGCGCCAGCCCGCATAAGTGCAGAGATCATGCGTGTTCAGCGTCACCAGCGCGTTCGGCCTGTAATGGTCGATGTTGCGGAAATGACCGGCATCGTCGCGCTCGAACATCATCACCAGGTAGGACCAGATGCCGAAATCCTGCATGGTCTCGCGGAAACCTTCCGGCACGGTGCCGAGGTCTTCGCCGATCACGATGCATTTATGAGTGACGCTCTCGCGCACGACCGCGGCGAGCAGCGCCTCGAGCGGCATCTGCACATAGGCGCCGTTGTCGGGCTTGAAGCCGCGCGGCACCAGATAGAGCCGCTTGAGCCCCAGCACATGATCGAGCCTGATGGCGCCGGCGTGCCGCATCGAGGCGGCCACCATGTTGGCGAACGGCACGAAGGATTGCGCTTCCAGGCCGCCTGCGTTGAATCCGGCGAGGCCCCAATCCTGTCCGACGGTGTTGAGCACATCGGGCGGCGCGCCAACCGCAAGATGGCGCGAGATCGCGGCCTGCTCGTTCCAGGCATCGAAGCCGTTGGACTGCACGCCGACGGCGACGTCGAGATACAGCCCGACACGCATGCCGAGTTCGGCGGAAAGCTCCTTGGCGGCACGCAATTGCGCATCCGCGGTCCACTGCACGAATTCGACGAACTCGACCTCGTACTTGTCGGGACCGTTGCGCAAGCCGGCGCATTTTGAATCGTCCGGCTGCTGCCATTCGACCGGCCACTCCCACCATGGCGCGACGAAACGATGCCGCAGCACCTCGAAGCAGGCGAAGCGCGACAGCAGTGCGCCCCGGTCGGCGCGAAAAGCATCGAACTGATTGCGGCGGACACCGCTCGCTGACTTCACGAAACTGTCAAAGGCGGCGCGAAGACCCAGCCATTTCAGCGCCGCCATGTCGGCGTAAGGGACGCGATCGCCTTCGCGCAGCCGCGCGGCGGTCGTGGTCGCGTCGGGGACGAGATCGGCGGAAAATTCCGGGATGGCCTCGACGTCGATATAGAGCGGGTTGAGAAACAGCCGGCTGTTCGGCGAATAGGGACTGCAATCGGCCGGATGATTGTCGAACAGCACGTGCAGCGGATTAAGGCCGACGCCGTCGGCGCCGAGTTGCTTGGCCAGCCGGACGAGGCCGGCGAGATCGGTGAAATCGCCGATGCCCCAATTGCGATCCGAGCGAACGCTGTAGAGCTGCACGGCCAGCAACCAGCCGCGGTCGAAATCGCCACCGAAGGCGCGCTCGGGTGCCACGATCATCGGCACCTCTTCCGTCTCGCCGGCGGCATCGGTCAACGTCAGCCGGTGATAGCCGAGCGGCAGGCCGGGGGGCCAGGCGATCACGGGCTCGCGCGTCTCGCCCTGTCCGATCACACCAGGTTTGCTGCCGATTTGGCCGTTGCCGGTGATTTTCCATTGCAGCGGCGCCTTACCGACAGCCGCGAGCTCGGTGCGCGGATTGCCCAGCGCGCGCACCACGACGGGCCCGCTGACGAAGCGGTAGACCCGCTTCTCCGGCAGGGCATCGAGGATGGATTTAAGCGCCTCGGGCGCTGTGACGCGCAGCTTTCCGAGGGCATCGACGAATTCGGATTGAACGCCCTTGATCCGGGCTTGAGCTAAAAGGTCCATTCGGCACGCAGCTTGCAGGCCATTGTCAGGCCGGGGGCATCGATTTTAACGTGGTCGCGGAAGAGGTTAGTCGCACTTAACTCACAAACCGCGCCTGCCGTTCCCAAGGGAACCAATGACACACAAGCGGCTTTCTATAGTGGTATCAAGCGTAGGTTCCCGCCAAGGGAAACGGGCCCTGCTTTCTTGTCAATGGCATCACCGTGAACAAGACAATTCAAACTGTCGAGAGTGCCGCTGCCGGCAGCGCTTTCCTGATCGAAGATATCTATCCCTTGATCGATGGCGGCCGCTTCGCCGTGAAGCGGATCGCGGGCGATCGGATCGAGGTGTGGGCTGACATCTATCGCGACGGCGATGCGACGATCAGCGCCGCGCTGATCTGGCGCGGCGAGCAGGACCGGGAATGGCGGCGCGAGAGCATGACCCATCATCGCGATGACCGCTGGTCCGGCGCGTTCACACCGACCGATGCGGGCCAATATCTCTATGCCATCGAAGCCTGGACCGACGAATTCGCCACCTGGCGTCACGGCGTCGAGCGCAAGCAGCTATCTGGTGGCGACGTCACGCTCGATGCGATCGAGGGCGCCGGCCTTCTGACAAAGGCTCATGGCGCGCCGCAGGACGCCGCGGCCATCATCGTCAGGCAATGCGAGGACTATCTCGGCAGCGGCGACGTCACGCCGCTGCTTGTGTCTGAACTCGGCGAGGCCATGGCCGAGAGCCAGGCGCGCCCCGACCTGACCCGGTCGCCGAACTTCCCG